>PFBL01000016.1:8350-10172 GCA_002773355.1 Candidatus Kaiserbacteria bacterium CG10_big_fil_rev_8_21_14_0_10_56_12 | reverse complement strand
ATGTCACCCGTACAGTTTGCGCGAGAACACGCTGCCGCATACAATTCAGTTAACAGGGATGGCGTGCAATGAATGGGGTCCACTACAGTTTGACTGTCGACCGTAAAGTTTTTTATTTTGCTCGCGTTAAAGAACATTAAGATAGTCGCGAGAAATCGAAACTTCTTATTGAAGAACAGCGACTTCTTAAGAACCACTTGGAGCGGCTGGGTTTTGAGGTGATTCTCTCGGGTCGTGTGCGAGGACAGTGGGAAGATGGTCAACACGGAAAGAAAGCGCTCGTCTTTAAGGAAAAGGGTGTCGATGTAAAAATAGCTGTGGACATGGTCAGCCTTGCTTGTGATAAGAAGGTGAAAGAAATTATACTTGGTAGTTCTGACTCGGATCTTCAGCCAGCGATCGGTGAGGTCCGTCAACGGAAAGTGAGCTGTGTATACTTAGGCTTCGAGGCACAGCCTAACAAGGGCCTGACTTTTACAACCGACCGAACGCTTTTGATACGAAACGCGGAAGTCTTAGAATTTGAAAAGCTGCAGAAAACCCTCATTGATTAGACCCGCAGCCGCGACGTCACTATCCACTTTAGCGATATGCAACGGCTCCTGCTATACTCCATTCACTATGCAAAATGCACTTGAGATTAAAGATCTTAAAAAGAGTTATGAGGGAGGGACTGTGGCACTAAAGGGTGTCTCTCTTACAATTCCGCAGGGCGACTTCTTCTCTCTCCTCGGGCCCAACGGGGCCGGCAAGACCACTATTATCGGTATTGTGACCGGCCTCGTCACTAAGACCTCGGGCACGGTCAAGGTATTCGGGCACGACAGCGTGACTGACGCGGCGACCGCGCGCTCGATGATTGGCCTCTGTGGCCAGGAGATCAACTTCGACCAGTGGATGAAGCCGGTCGACGTGCTCGTCAACCAGGCCGGCTACTACGGCATCCCACGCAAGGTGGCCCTCCCCCGCGCACGCAAGCTCCTCGTGGATCTTGGCCTCGCCGACAAGGCCGATCAGATCGGCTTTCGTCTCTCGGGTGGGATGAAGCGGCGCCTCATGATCGCGCGTGCGCTCATCCACCAGCCCAAGTTCTTGATCCTCGACGAGCCCACGGCGGGCGTCGACGTCGAGTTGCGCAGAAGCATGTGGGACTACCTCACCACCCTCACCAAGGAGGGCATCACGATTCTCCTCACCACACACTACCTCGAGGAGGCCGAACAGCTCGCCAAGCACGTCGCGATCATCAACAAGGGCGAGATCATCGCGAACGGCACGCTCGACGAAATCCTCGCGATGCACGACGACTCGGCGTCGAGAGAGGGCTACCGAGGCGGCCGTCTCGAAGAGGTCTTTGTCCAGCTGACTCACACCGCCTAATATGCCCTACGACAAGCAATTCATCTCGTTCTACACAATTCTGCGTAAGGGTGTGCGACGCATCTTCCGTATCTGGTCGCAGACTCTGCTACCCTCGGTGGTGACCTCGGTGCTCTACTTCGCCGTCTTCGGCACGATCCTCGGCTCGCGCATCGGCGAGCTCCACGGCGTCCCCTACATTCTCTTCGTGGTGCCCGGGCTCGTGATGCTCGCGGTCATCACCAACTCATACATGGAGGTGGCCTCGACCTTCTTCTTCTCTAAATTCTTCCAACGCATTATCGACGAGATACTCGTCTCGCCTACCCCACCCGCGATCATCATCGCCGGCTTCGTCGGCAATGGCGTGATTCGCGGGATGCTCGTGGGTATCCTCGTGATGCTCGTCTCGCTCTTCTTCGCGCTCCCATCGGTCGCGCACCCACTCATCGTCGTACTCTTT
>PFBL01000016.1:0-8316 GCA_002773355.1 Candidatus Kaiserbacteria bacterium CG10_big_fil_rev_8_21_14_0_10_56_12 | reverse complement strand
CACCTCGCTCCCGCCAGTATGGCAAACGGTCTCGCTCTTTAATCCGATTCTCTATATCGTGAACGGCTTTCGCTACGGCTTTCTCGGCACCAGCGACGTCTCACCGCTCACCTGCGTGCTCGTACTCCTCGCCCTGATGGCGATCTTGCTCGGCGTCAACATCTCCCTCCTCAATAAGGGCCTCGGCCTGAAGCAGTAGTGCTTAACTTAACCCCCATTCTCGAGTGACTCGAGCACTCGCGCCGCCCCCACCTCCTTGATCATAGTGTCGAGCTTCACCAGATACTGCTTGCCGAAGCTTTCCTCGATAGCAGCCCAGAGCTCACGCCACGCGGGGACGGTGCGCTCGCCTTCTTTCTGTGCGGGTTCATAGTTCTCAAAATAGGCCTGCACAAACTTCTTGAACTGTATCGGGGTCTTCCCTTTGGTACAGAGGTGTTCGAGGATCTTCTGCTCGGCTTCGTACACAAAGTTCGCTCCGCGTATGCTTTGCATCATCATGATCTCTTCGGTGAGCCGTTCGGTGACCGCCTCGTTGAGCCAAGCGAACCGAGGTGTGTAAGTCCCCTTATCCCGCCACGCTGTGGGATAAAAATGAAGTCCCGTTCGCGCGCCGTACGCATACGTCCCTCCATCGCTCAACTGGTACGCATGTTTGCCAGAAGCAGCGTGCAATAATTCGTGATCTAGAACGTGTCGCTTCTCTTCGCTACCGGCATTCAGTACATCCATACTCACGATCACCCTGTGTTGCCACGCGTGATATCCTCCGCCGAGCTCCTCCAGGTGACCAGAGAACTCGTCCACGGCTCTGACTCCCACCGTTGCGATCTTTGCCAGTGGATCCTCAAGCGCGTTCTCGTGGATATCGTATTTTTTAAAGAGATCCGGCAGTGTGCTCGTAAACTCGCGCTTGAGAGCGGGTAATTCGTGCTCGAGAAATGGCTTGGCTGATTCGCTCACTCCAACTTTATTACCCTCGACGAGACCTATAAGGAGTTGGGCCGGTATTTCGTGACCTGACGCAATAAATCTCGCCAGCGCCTCTTCTGGAGTACCCTCGGCTCCATGGCCAGCATGAGAACCTGCGATCTTTGCGAGCTCTTCCCTTACTATGGGAGAAAACTCTAGACCCATGCGTAGGTACGAGAGCACTACGCGGTGACTCTCTGCATCCTGCATCATCGCGTATGCCCGTAATATCTCAATTGTCTGACGTTTTTGGCATTCAAACACAATGGCCGCAAGCCCCTCGAGGCTCTTCCACCCCTCCACTCCCTCTGTTGGTCGAGCGCGGAGGAGATCTCCTCCAAATATCTTGTCTTGTGATCTCTCGGCACGTTCCTGCAGTAACGCATTATATTCCTCACCACTCGGAGATATCTTTTTAACCGTGTGTTCGGAAAAGAATTCCTTCATTGCTTACGCCCTCTTCTTGTGCGCAGCGGTAGCCCTGAGGAACTCGGTGAAGAGGGGGTGCGGGTCGAGCGGGCGTGCCTGGAGCTCGGGGTGGAACTGCGTCGCGAGCATGAAGGGGTGCACTTTTTGCGGTAGCTCGGCGATCTCCGTCAGCACACCATCGGGACTGGTGCCCGAGAAGATGAGGCCAGCCTCTTCGAGCGGCTTAATATATTCGGGATTAATCTCGTAGCGGTGGCGGTGGCGCTCGTCTACGAGTTCCTTCTTGTAGGCCGCGCGCGCCATGGTGCCCTTCTTGAGATAGGCCGGGTAGACACCGAGGCGCATCGTGCCGCCATAGTCATTGGCCGCGAGATGCTTCTCTTGGTCATGCATCACGTCGACCACGGGGTCGGGCGACCCCTTCTTGATCTCGGTGGTGTTGGCTTCCTTAAGGCCGAGAACGTTCCGCGCATATTCGACCACCATGAGCTGCATGCCGTAGCAGAGCCCGAAGTATGGGATCTTCTTCTCACGTGCGAACTGCACGGCCTGAATGATCCCCTCGATCCCACTCTCGCCAAAGCCGCCAGGGACGATAATCCCGTCATAGTCGGCAAGCATACTCACTTTGAGCTTGCCTCTCTCAAAATCCTTTGAATTGATCCAGCGCATCTTCACCTTCTTGCCGAGCTTGGCCGCCGAGAACTTCAGCGCCTCAATCACCGAGAGGTATGCGTCTGAGAGCACGAAGTCACCGGTATCAAAATATTTGCCCACCATCGCGATCGACACCTCGGGCACGTTCTCGTTGGTGGCGGCCGTCACAAACTTCTTCCACGAGGTGAGCGACGCCTTGCGCTTCTCGGGGAGCTTGAGTGCCTCGAGGAGCGAGTCGCTCAGCGCATCTTTCTCGAAGTTGAGCGGTGCTTCATAGATGCTCTTAATGTCGGGAGCCGAGATCACCCGCTCCTTGCGGAGACTGCACGAGATCGCTATCTTCTCCTTGCGCTTCTCGTCGATCGGCTCCTTGGAGCGGCCGATCACGAAGTCAGGCTGGACCCCGTAGCTGTTCAAGTCGCGCACGGCCATCTGGGTGGGCTTGGTCTTCATCTCACCGAGCGTGCCCGGGGTGGGTAGGTAGGACACCATGACGAAGATCACATCGTCGGGGTGCCGCATCTTCATGACGCGTGCCGCATCGATATAGAGCGCGTTCTGGAAGTCGCCGATGGTGCCCCCGATCTCCACAACAGAAACACGGCTCCCGTTGCCGCCTTGCTGAGACGTGGCCGCGTCGTGCTCGGCGGCCGCCTCAAAGCGCCGTATGATCTCGTCGCGCACATGCGGGATCGCCTCGATGCATTTGCCACCATAGCCGAGCGCACGCTCGCGCGCGATTACCGACTGATAGACCATGCCGCTCGTCATGTAGTCTTCATTCGCGAGGTCACGGTTCAAGAAGCGCTCGTAGTTGCCCATGTCCTGGTCAGTCTCGAGCCCGCTCCGGAGCACGAACACCTCGCCGTGCTCGGTAGGGTTCATGGTCCCTGCGTCAACATTCAAATAAGGATCAACTTTAACGAGATTCACTGGATAACCCTTCTGCTGAAGGAGAAGGCCGATCGAGCTCGTCACGACTCCCTTGCCGACACCGCTCATCACACCGCCCAAAACGAATATGTATTTATGTCCCTCTTTTGGCATGATTATACTTTGAGATATTTACGAATAGCGAAGATTGAGGCCACCCCACCGAGCAGAATGCCCGAGAGCATAAGGATGACGAATATGAGAGCGAAGTGGCTCACGTAGTATTGGCCGAGATTAAACCCGCCAAACCACGCCGCGGTCTTCAACCCCACATACCAGGTAGCCGGCCAGAAGAAGAAGAGCACCAGCACCGCCGCAATGAGCCCCGTGATAATGCCCTCGACAACGAACGGTGCTTGGACATAGGCGTTCGAAGCTCCGACGAGCTTCATCACGGCTATCTCCTCTTTAGAAGTGTAAATGGCCAGACGAATCGTGGCGAAGGCGATCAGGATCGAGGCGATGACGAAGAGAATAATGACTGCCAAGCCTATCTGGCGCGTCGCAGTAATCGCGAGCGAGAGGCGGTCGATGGCCTGCTTATTATTCGCATCATAGTTGATGCGATCGATGATAGAGGTCCCGCTGGTACTGAGCGCCGGAGAAGCGTCGAGGAAGTTGACGATGACTTCGTACTTCGACGGGTCCTTCGCGCGCACCGTGAGCGACGCGTCGAGCGGATTATAGCCGAGCAAGTCGAGCGACTGCAGGGTGAGCTGGTCGTTGGCGTGCCGGCCGCGGAAGGCGGTGAGCGCATCGGCGGCCGACATATAAGTAACCGTATCAACCTCCGGCAACTTCTCGAGCTGGTCCTTCACTGCGAGGATCGCCGGCTCGGTCGCGGTCGTGACAAAGTAGACCGAGATATCCACCTTGTCCTTCACGGTGTCGAGGGTGAAGGAGAGGAGTGCCGAGAGAAATATGAGTGAGCCGATAATCGCGAGCGTTACCGTCATAACAAGCACGGTCGCAGCAGAGACGGCCCCGCCACGGACGAAGTTCTTGCCTCCCCCTACAAACACGCGCTTTACGATCATCCAATCCATATGGCTATGGTAGCACTCGGCCTATTTTCATAGCGAATACTTGCCGCCCTCGTCGTCGCGCACCACCTTGCCTGCATCCATGGTCACCACGCGCTTACCGATCGCATCGACCACACCCTTGTTGTGGGTGGTGATGACGATCGTGGTGCCAAGCTCGTTGATCTTCTTCAAGATCTCGACGACCTCGTAGGTGTTGATGGGGTCGAGGTTCCCGGTGGGCTCATCGGCCACAATGAGATCAGGCTGATTAATAATCGCTCGCCCGATCGCGATGCGTTGCTTCTCGCCACCCGAGAGCTGGTCGGGGAAATGGGTTGCCTTATCGGCCAGGTTAACGAGCTCGAGGATGTAAGGCACATCGCTCGCGATCTCGCTGTCGGTGCGCCCAGTCGCCTCCATGGCGAAGGCGATGTTCTCGTAGGCCGTCTTGTTGGGTATCAGACGAAAGTCCTGAAACACGGTGCCGATCTTGCGCCGATAGTGGTGGAGCGCCTGAGTCGGGAGATCGTTCACGTCGACTGACTCAAAAAAAATAGTCCCCTCGGTCGGACGCTCTTCGGCGAGGAGTAGCTTGAGGAGGGTGGTCTTGCCGGCACCCGAGTGCCCGACAATAGAGACGAACTCCTTGGGCGCGACCGAGAGGGTAACACCCTCGAGTGCGAGCGCTTTGCCATATCGCTTGGACACTCGGTCGAAATAAATCATACGTCGTCTCTCATTGTACCCCACCCTGCCCGCCGGACAAAACGACCTCGGTCCACACCTGCGCGGATGGATTAGCCTCCCGCAGGGATGCAGGCGGCGTCGATGAATGCATCGAGATCGCCCGCCAGAACCTTGTCAGGGTTGCTCGATTCGTGGCCGGTGCGGTGGTCCTTGACCATCTTGTAGGGGTGGAGGACGTAGGAGCGGATCTGACTCCCCCACTCGTTGGCGGTGGTGGCCGCGATCGAGCGGCCCTTGGCCTCGGCATCACGCTTGGCCTCCTCCTGAGTGAAGATCTTGGCCTTCAATAGCGAAAGCGCCTTCTCACGATTGGCCTGCTGGCTCCGCTCGCTCGAGACGTGTACCGAGAGGTCGGTCGGGAGGTGCCGGATACGCACCGCCGTCTCGCGCTTGTTCACGTTCTGGCCGCCCGCGCCTCCGGCGCGGGCGAAGGTGATCTCGAGATCGTCTGGCTTGAGCTCAACAACGTCACTCGCGATAAGCACCGGCAGGACCTCGACGAGCGCGAATGAGGTCTGGCGCTTGGCTTGCGCATTAAAGGGTGACTGCCGGACCAGCCGGTGTACCCCCGCCTCGTGCTTCAATCGGCCGTAGGCCCCCGCGCCATCGATCTCGATCATGACGTTGCGATAGCCGCCCTCGTCATTGGTATTGGCGTGTAGTTCGCGCACGCGCCACCCCTTCTGCGCCGCGTAGCCCTCGTACATGGCCCACAACATGCGCGCAAAGTCTTCGGCATCATCGCCTCCCGCACCAGCCAAGATCGCGAGCGTTGCCCCGCCGCGGTCATGCGGGTCGCCATCGCCACCCCCCTTCAAAGCCTGATACTCCTGCACGACCGCCTGCGCGCGCTCCTTGTCGGCCCAGAAGTCTGGCGACGCCATGAGCGCTTCTATCTCCTCTAGTCTCGTTGTCTTTTGCTCGTCCATGGGTTCTATGGCTCGAGTATAGCAAGCCTGCCCACTACGCGCCCCGCCCTACAATGCAAGCGCTTCTTTGACCTTCTCGGCGACATGGTCGATGGTCCAGTCTGATTTGATTAGATACTGCACCGGCGCACCCTCTGCGATCGCATCACGAATCTCGGCCGTGTCGGCCGAGAGGTTGGTGAGGAGGATAATCGGTACCTGTTTGCCCCACTCGTCGGTGGCGCGCAGCGCCTTCATCATCGCAAGCCCATCCATCTCGGGCATCAGGATGTCGAGCAGGATGAGGTCGGGGTGATCGCGCTTCGCGAAGCGGAGGCCCTCTTCACCCGTACGTGCCTCGGTGGTGAGAAACCCCTTGATGGTGAGCTTGT
The DNA here is from genome assembly GCA_002773355.1 of Candidatus Kaiserbacteria bacterium CG10_big_fil_rev_8_21_14_0_10_56_12. Classification (GTDB taxonomy): domain Bacteria; phylum Patescibacteriota; class Minisyncoccia; order Phycocordibacterales; family Phycocordibacteraceae; genus C7867-001. The sequence continues at coordinate 2,253 of PFBL01000016.1, read as the reverse complement.
CGTGTAGTGCCGCGCGTAGGTCGGCGTCATCTTCAACGAAGAGGATCGTCTGTTTCGGTGTGTCGGTCATATGTTGGACAGTGTATCACGTGCCTCGAGCGGCACGCTCGCGTGGAAGGTTGACCCTTTGCCGACCTCTGACTCGAACCACACCTTGCCGCCCGAGTGCTCGACGATCGACTTAACGATATAGAGCCCGAGCCCCGTGCCCTCCACCTCCTTGGCACGCGCGTTGTCGGCGCGAAATAGCTTCGTGAATATCTTGTCCTGTTGATTCTGCGGGATCCCGTAGCCCGTGTCGCTGACCGAGATCAGGAGCGCGTCCCGCGCTGGGTTGAGCCGCATGGTATAGGTCACCGTCCCTCCTTCGGGGGTGTATTTAATCGCGTTAGACAGCAGGTTCTGGATCACCATGCGAAAGAGCTTGGGGTCGGTCGAGATAATCGGGATGTCCGTGCCGTATTCGGCGGTGAACTGGATCTTCTTCGCGACAATCTGCGGTTGCTGTTCTTCGACGCTGTTCTTGGCAATGGCGACCACGTCGGTGGGGCGCGTCTCGAACACGAGCGTGCCGAGCTCGAGGCGCGAGACGTTGAGGAGTGCGTTCACGAGAGCGACCATGCGGCGATTGCCGACATAGATTGCCTTCAGATACTTGATTTGGGCTGGGCTTAGAGTGCCCGCATCTCCGGCGAGAAGCATCTCGGTATACCAGCTGATACTGGTAAGGGGCGTGCGCAATTGATGCGACGCCAGAGAGACGAACTCGGTCTTCGCGATATCGATCTGTGTCAACTTCGTCGTGAGCGTGTTGATGACCTCAGCAAGGTTTGAGAATTCGTCATGACCAGAGAGCACGATCTCCTGCTGGTGCGTTGTGGTCGACGTCGCCACCAGGGTCGTGAGACGCGTGAGACGCGAGAGGACAAACTTGTAGACCAAGAACCACATCCCGATGCTGATTAAGGCCAGCGTGAGCAGAATGAAGGTGAAGTAGGTGAGAATCGTCTTTTGACCTAGGGCAATCGTGTGGCGGTCCATCACCGCCCTGAGGACCAGCGCCGGTTGGCCGTTCACCCCGTTGATGACGGTGTAGCCGGCAATGCTCAATTGACTGATGGGCACCACGGCCGTGGTGTTACCAGTCGCGAACGCCTGCATCGCGGGCATGAAGTCGGGGCTCTGAGGTGCTTTGCTATACGCCTCGAGCGTAAGGGGGAAATCAATAGTTCTTGACAACTCTGCCACGAACGCCTGATCAATATACTTGCCGAAGATGAGCGTCCCCCGTATGGGCCCGTCTTGCGTGCTCGTCTCGATCGGTCGTGCCGCCACGAGGAGGAGGCCAGAGGGCAGTGCGATGACACCCTTGCGCACGCCCGTCAGGTCGGTGTACTCAAAGAGCGGCGATCCTTGCTCGAGATACGGCAGGAGGCCTGGCGGGAGCGGCAGGTCAGCAAGCGTTGTCATGTCGATGTTCTTGGCTTCGACCAAAGTGCCACTCCGATCGATGAACAACATCATATTGACGCCGATGCTCTGCAGAGACTCCGAGGTGAGGTTCGAGGCAATGTACGCCTTGTTATGATCGGCAATAAAGGCGTACGTATCGTCCCACGCCGACCAGTCATAGATCTTGATCGCGAGGTTGTCGACAGCGCTGTTAAAGACACCGGCGGCGCGCAGTACATTGCCACGTACCTCCTGGTCTTCGGCGCTCGAGAAGCCGCGGAGGAGCAGGATGCCCGAGAAGGCAAAGATGAGCAAGATGCCAACGAAAGCACTCCCGATGATAATGAACATCTTGCGACGAATGCGCATGATGCAATTGTACAATACTAAAGCATTAAGATGTCTGGAGCCGGAGGCCAGGATTGAACTGGCGACCTACGGTTTACGATACCGTCGCTCTACCAACTGAGCTACTCCGGCGAATGAGCGCGTACTGAAAGTAACCTATTTTCAGTACGAGCGAATGAGCCGAGAGAAAGCGTGCACGCAACGCTTACTCGGCCCCAACACTTTACACCATTTGCATAACGAGGACGAGCTGTAGAGCTATTCAGATACGGCAGCTCCGTGCTCTCCCTACCAACGCGACTATTCACCTATGTGCTTGCACTATACCGCACACCATCTGCCAACAAATGCGAAAAGCAAAACGATGGCTAATCGCACGCGCGGAGCGCGTGGCAGCTTTAACCTAAATCGTACGCTCGACGAATCGCCCTGCCACCGCCTCGCGGACTCGGC
>PFBL01000022.1:12272-21098 GCA_002773355.1 Candidatus Kaiserbacteria bacterium CG10_big_fil_rev_8_21_14_0_10_56_12 | reverse complement strand
GGCCAAACCGTCTAAGACCTTTTCCAGAAGGCCTTTGAAATCATACTCAGACCAAGCAGGACGCTCCTTTCCAGCCTCTTTGAAGACGGCTTTCATCTTGCCCTTGAAGTTCTCGCCATCTATAAGTAACACAGCTTACATCGCGATTTATTCTATCAGGAAGTGACTATAAAGTGCCATATGAACGAAAACTCCAGCGAGCCTTTCGGCCAGCTGGAGCGAGTATGCGCTCATCTTACGCGCATACGTCCACGGTGTCAATGCGAGCATGGGGATAGGGTATGATCTGATAGTGGATTATCTGATCAGCACTGCCGCGCGCGACCGATATGGTGCGTAATTAGGCGCGCGAGGTGGTTGAAGAAACCTCAGTTTCCAGGTATCTTCTGAGAATAGTGCCGGTTCGTCCAAGCGGAAGCGCCCAAAAGACGACCGGCATGCTATGGTGCCCACAGTGCCGGTTCGTCTAATGGTAGGACACATCCCTCTGGAGGATGGTATTGGGGTTCGAGTCCCTGACCGGCAGCAAAATAACGAACGAGAAGCGTAGCTTCGCGTGACTATATTTTGCCCGCTGGTCATGGACTCGAAGACCTTGAGCCTATCGCAGCGAGCTGGAGGCGAAGCGAGATGCGAAAGGTGTACTGATCCTGTAAGGATCGAGAAATGTACTCATGGTCCCACGTTCGAACCTATTTTTAATAGCACGGTCGTGAGCTTGTGTCAAATCCCGCAGAAGTGAATTCTCACCCTAATTGCACCGAAGTTTGCAGGCTAATTGCACCACCCGGTGAGGCTTTCATACTCAGGTGCATATGGCACATACGCATGAATGAAGTTGTGCGGTATACTAGAGTCAACGATAGTTGGCATTGTTCCTCGAGGAGCGGCTGGTATTAGTAGATACTTTAATTCTTATACCTATGAAATATTCACAGATCACAGTAGGGGTGCTCGCCGTAGCAATGGTGGGGCTGATCCCGCTCTCGGCGGCTGCGTTCGAAGTTGAGGCAGAGGGGCACGCGAGCGTCTCTTCATCGGGGGAGATGCACTCTGGAGACGACATGATGAACGCGTCTTTTACTACGGAGATGGAGGACAGTCACGATCAGAACGACAACGTGCACAGCGAGTCTGATCAGGAGACGGGCGGCGAGATGCAAGAGCACATGGGCACGAGTGAAGACGACGGCTCTGCGACCTCGACCATCGAGAACGGCAAAGGCATGGAGGTCAACGCGCACGCGGAGGCCGGGCAGGAGACCGCAGAGAACGTACGCGAAGATAACGGAGCCGCCGTCACGTTGATGAAGAATGCGGCGGGCGTCACGGTCGAGAATCCGGCACAGGTCACTTCTGATGATGATCTGGAGGTCTACGTGCATAATGTGCCGGCAAGCGACGCGCGCATAACCGCAGTTGCGGCTCCTGCAACCAACAAGATAGAGGTTGCCTACAAGCATCGTGCATATCTCTTCGGCTTTATCCCGGTCACGGCCACGACACGCACCACCGTGAGCGCCAACGCTTCGGGCACACCACAGGTGACTACCACGTATCCTTGGTGGAACTTCCTTGCCTCGGGTGATGGCGGTATCGCTGAGAAGGTTGATACCACGCTCGCCAAGGACACCGCGATCCAGGCGATCGTACAAGGCTCTGCGAGCGCGCGCGCTGCGGTGATCGCCGCGATCGTCGCCGCCCACGCAGAGCTCGCTGGCTCAGCTCAGTAACACCCCGCTCCGCGCGGTAATCAGGCCGCGTTACAATAGCCACATGAAGGGCTCATCGACCGCATCTCCCCGGTATGTCCCATTCTATCCTCAGATATGGGATCTCGGCGCGTGGCGCGAGAGCGGATTCGCGAGTCAGGAGGATGCTCACTACTGGCAGGACTCAAGCTGTGGCGTCCTCTGCCTGAAGATGGCGATAGAAGGGTTCCTCGCTACAGCGATAGATCCTATCTCGCGCATGATCGAGAGGGGCGAGGGTCTCGGCGCATATGCGCACGACACGGGCTGGTCGCACCGTGGCCTGGTTAATCTTGCACAGCTCTACGGCGTCGAGGCCCGCGCGCGTAACGTGCTCAGCGAGAAGCGGATTAAGCGGCTGTTAGATCGTGGGGCGCTCATCATTGTCTCCATCAAATGGGCGTTTGGCTCCGAGAGGAGTCTCAAGGAGCGGATCCTCTTCTGGAGGCGACGCGGTGGGCACCTCGCGCTCTTGGTCGGATATACCGATAAGGGGTTTATCGTCCACCACACTTCCATAACGCCAGGCTACAACTGGGAGGGAGCCGTCGTTCCTTTTGCCGAGTTCAAACGAGGCTTCACTGGCCGTGGCATTGTCCTTAAGCGCATGTTCGCAAAAGGCAAACTGCACGTCCGAGCCTCTTTCCTCTGGTACGACTTCTGGATCGGAGCGTACTATGATCGAGATTCGAAGGTGCTTTATATCTGTCCGCTCCCAATGTGCGTCATTAAGATCTGGAGGGCGTAACGGTCATTGAATTTTAGGTGTTTGTGGTGTATACACATAGGATATGAAAGTGAAAGTATTCACTGTGGGAGGCACCATCGACAAGATCTATTCTGAAGAAAAGGGGGCCCACAATTTCTCTTTTGGTAAGCAGGCGGTGCGAGAGCTGAGCGAGAATAAGGTCAAGCTCAATTTTGAATACGATGTCGAGCGGTTGCTCGCCAAGGATAGTCTCGAGATGACAGATGAAGACCGAGAACTGATTAAGCGAGCGTGCTAGGGTACGGTCCCAGACAAGATTCTCATCACGCATGGGACCGACACCATGGTCGACACCGCGCGAGTGCTCGCCAGCATTCCCGACAAGGTCATCGTGCTCACGGGAGCGTCGCAGCCATACCGATTCCGTGAGTCGGCGCTGAGTTTAATGTGGGTGTGGCGATCGGTGCGTTGAACGTCCTTGATCACGGGGTATACATCGCCATGAACGGGAGAGTGTATGAATGGGACAAGGTTGAGAAGCGTGCCGACGGCTGGTTCGTGGATAAGGTATAGACTCTTCGGATGGTGCGGCCCCGGTGGGTTGCGCTTTGCGCAGAGACCAGTAGGGTAGGAGTATATGAACGCACTTTCAATACAGCTCGTTGATGGCTTGCGGGCAGGACTCATCACGCACGGCGTCCCTATCGTGATCATCCTTGTCTTGGTGATCCTGGCTCGTACGCTCAGTCCGATCGTCTTTGGTCATATTATCCGTCGCATGGTCCCTCGGGGCCACTTCCACAGCGCCGCCGCCGAGCGACAGCGCGAAGACACGCTCATACGCATCACGGTCGGCACACTGAACGTGCTCGTCTACATCGTCGCGGCGCTGATGCTCCTCGCAGAAGTGGGTGTCAATATCGCGCCGTTCTTGGCCGCCGCAGGTGTCGCCGGTCTTGCGATCGGCTTCGGCGCGCAGTACCTCATCCGCGATGTGGTGGCGGGGATCTTCATCATCCTCGAGAACCAGTATCGCGTGGGTGACGTGATCTGTCTTGACGGCACCTGTGGTCTGGTCGAGGACATCAGCATCCGCATGGTGACGCTCCGCGACCTCGATGGCACCGTGCATCACGTCCCGCACGGGACGGTGAGCAAGACCTCGAACCTCTCCAAGGATTATGCGCGCGTCAACCTCGATATCGGCGTCGCATATAGCGCTGATCTCGAAGAGGTGATCCGCGTCGTCAACGAGACGGGTGCGGCGCTCGCCAGTGACACAGCCTGGGGGAAGGATGTGGTGAAGCCGATCCAATTTGAGCGCGTAGAGGACTTTGCCGACTCGGCCATCATTGTGAAAATCTTGGGCGAGACCAAGCCGCTCCGCCAGTGGGCGGTTGCAGGCGAGTATCGCAAGCGGCTCAAGGTCGCCTTCGATACGGCAGGGATCGAGATCCCGTTCCCCCAGCGCGTGGTGCATACCCCGACTCCTTAGAGTGTCGGGCATTCCGCCACGAGTCAGCCCGGCCTGGTTTGATATACTGCCGGCATGATGCATGCTCCAACGCTGACGAAAAAACGGCTGGAGACCGTGCTTGCGCAACACTACCGGCTCGGGAGGCTACGCTCGTATGCACGTCTTAAAAAAGGGCTCGGCAATGCGCTCTATCACGTCAGCACCGAGAAGGGCGACTACACCCTCAAGATTGCGATACGCAACAACCCCGTGCGTGTGCGGTATGAGATTGACCTCTTGAATACTCTCTCGCGTCTCCCAACGCCAACGCCACTTAAAACGCGTCAGGGTGGGTACCTGTTTGATTACCACGGATACCAGTCATTTATGTATCCCTTTCTACCCGGCGAACATCGCAAGCGCATGACGCCTACCATGCTCAAGGATGTTGGGATCTTCCTCGGCAAACTGCATTTCCAGACCGAGGGGTATACATCAAAGATTAATCGATTTCGTTTCTACGATATTACGTCGAAAAATAGAGGAGTGATTATGCGAGACAGTCGTCGAGTGAAGCACCCGCGGCTTCGCGAAGCCGTCGAGTATATGTGAACGCACCTCCTAGATCACCAACTCTCCGCGCGGTTGCCGCAGGGATCCATGCACATCGACCTCAAGCCAGAGAACACGCTCTTTGTGCGTGGGAGACTCTCTGGTGTCGTCGATTTTGACAACCCGTATACGGGGCCACTTATTCTCGACCTTGCCAACACGCTCATGTGGTTTTGCTCCAGCAAGGGCGTGTTCGATGTCGCACGAGCGCGAACAATCTGCCGGGCCTTTGTCTCAAAGCGCATCCCTACTCCAGCCGAGAAGGCCGCACTCTTTGACGCTTATCACTACGCAGTTCTCAGCCATGTTTTGATGGATATCTATCTCGAATACTCAAAAGATTATCCCAGCATACGTATCCCTGAGTCGTATATGCTGTGGGGCGTTGATAATTTATTGTCGGCCGAGCAACGTTTCCCACTGACGAGATAGGAATGTAACACACCCCTTGACTAGTCGTATGTCTGAGAAATATCGCTATTCAATTGAACGTAAAGAAGACACCTCCGAGTCTGTCGAGGGGCCACGAGAGATACCAATTATCGATATCGTTCGTCACGGCCCCACCACTTACAAGGAGCTCGCGGACCCTCACTTTGTGTTTAATCCGAGTGCCGAAGCCTTTGCGTTGACTTCAGAGTATCTCGATCTCACAGCGGAAGGTATCGACATTATTCGCGAGACTGGGCGTCAGCTCGCGACACGCATAGACCGCGAGCACGAAGCGGTGTTGATCGTCTCGAGCCCAAACTACCGTGCGCAATCGACGGCACTTGTGCTCGACGAGGAGCTACGCAAGGCCGGTATACATCTCGTTCTCCCACCCAATCAAATCAGGCTCGCGCATCAATTGCGGCAGATCTCGTTTCGCGATAGTGATACGCGCGCAAGATGGATCGCGGAGGACAAGAAATATCGCGCGGAGGACGACAAGCATCGACGGTTCCCCCCAGAGAAAGCGCATGCGGACATCGCCGACCGACTTGGTATGGATCTCTCGGAGATATTTACCGAGAGCCACGAGGAGATCAGCACACGTCTCATGCGGCTCCTGCGCCACGCCAGCAACGCGGCTCGCTACATGAACAAGGATCCTGATAAAGGTCCCGTTACGGACAAGAAACTGCGGATTGTCCTGGTGACGCACGAAGAGGCTCCATCATTGCTCATGAAGGAGGCGCTCGGCACCGAAGAGAATATAAAGCGAGGTCAGATTCTTGAGATTATGCCTAGTGCCGCATTTGAAAAAGGGACCAAGACTCCGTTCACGCTCGAGCTCGTCCCCCAGGGCGAGGACTCAGAGGCAGGCACCTCAGTTGCCGAACTCAGGATCTCAGCTGACACCGAGACCTAAGATATGGGAATACGGGCGGTTGTAGTAGAGTAGGGTATCTGAAAACGTTTAAGATAATCGCCATCGGCATAGTGCTCCTTTTCGCCTGCATCGGGCTCCTTTTTACGACGGTGTTCGTGGGTATGCAATTCGGCCTCTTCAACGTGCGCGGGTCGATTGACGCGCGCAACAGCTCAATTCTTACCGCCACCACTTCGCCCGCGCACACGTCGCTCATGGCGCTTATTATGAACCTGGTACCCGCGAGCCCGCCAGCAGGCGACACCTCGTGCACCGGCGGGCAGGCGACCTGCGCGTGGCCAGAGACTCGCGAGTGGGCCGTGGTCGCTGGCGGGCTCGCCAAAGACTTGCCGCTCATCGAGCGCGTCGCCGCCGAGACCGGCGTCTCGCCCCGCACGATCGCGGCGGTCGTGGTCCCCGAACAGTTGCGCTTCTTCACCTCAGAGCGCGAGGTGTTCAAGCGCTACTTCGAGCCGCTCAAGATACTCGGGTCATTGTCGAAATTCTCGCTCGGTGTCTCGGGGATCAAGCAGGAGACCGCGCAGGTGATCGAGGATCATGCTAACGACCCTGCCTCGCCGTACTATCACGGGCCCGAGGCGGCGCACCTCCTCGCCTATGATCCGGCTGCCAACCACGATGAGGTGCTCTTCAATCGCCTCACCGATGAGAAGGATCACTACTACTCCTATCTCTATACAGCTCTTTTTATAAAAGAAATTATGGCCCAGTGGAAGCGCGCGGGTTATGACCTCAGCGGGCGTCCCGATATTGTGGCCACCATTTTCAATATCGGGTTCGGCGGCTCTCTCCCACATGTCGACCCTACCGTGGGCGGCTCGCTCATCACCGTGGGCGGTGTTGACTACACCTTCGGGAGCCTGGCGGGAGCGTTCTACCGATCGGGCGAGCTGGCATGGCTGCGGCCGTAGGGTTGGGCGCCGACTCTCTGCAGGCCGTAGAGCACGAGGACAAACCACGAGAGAAACGAGCCAAGGCCGATGACGAAGATGCTGGCTGCGACCTGCGCATAGACGGGCGCGGGTGGCCCGCCGGCCCAGATAAAGTAGAGCACCAGGCCTGCACAGCCGACGAGGCAGACTTGGAAGATGCGCAGGAAGACCTGTTCGGACATACCCATTATAACCAACGCGCCCAGTGGATGGTTGCTCAATCTCGACAAAGTTCAACCTTGTTAAATATGCGCATGCATGCGGTAGAATTATCGATATGACACAGTCGTGGCGTGTGTACCTTATGGGAGCGTTGGCGCTCCTTGGCATACAGGCGGTGGTGCTCTACGGCTTCGGTCAGCCGCCTATCTGCACGTGCGGGTATGTAAAGCTTTGAGAGGGAGTGGTGCAGTCAGTGGGCAACTCGCAACATCTCTTCGACTGGTACACCTTCTCCCACATCATCCACGGGTTCCTCTTCTACCTCCTCTTGCGCTACCTCTTCCCACGGTGGTCGGTGGGACAGCGGCTCCTCCTCGCGCTCTGCTACGCCGGCGACAGTATCTTGAACTCACTCTCAGACAGCCTCGCGATGCTCGGCGGCTTCTTCCTCGCGTGGCGACTGCCGGTCTGGAGCGTCGTGATCCTCGACGTGGCGATGGAGCTCGTCGTCGGATTCTATATCCACGACAACCTCACCCTCAACGTGCTCAACTTCATCCACCATTTCGACTCCATCGCCGCGTGGCAGGCCAGCGCGCTCTAGCGTGGGCCGTCTGTCGCAGCCGTAGGTGAAGTGTCATACTCGCGCAATGCTACTATGAACAACATACAACCATGAACGACGCGGCGAACTGGTACTCGACACTCATGCGGCCCCCTTCGCGCTCAATCTCGTATTCAGTCTCGCCTTTAGCCCCATCCAATTTGGGCTACAGAACAATCTCCTCGCCGCACTCGATATCCTCCTCGTGCTCGGGACGCTCGTCTGGGCGATGCGCGCAATCTATCGCTACGAACGCTGGATCGCCTACGCTCAGGTGCCGTACCTGCTCTGGGTCGCATTCGCCACGTGTCTACAACTAACCATCACGTATTTAAACCTTTAGTCATGATTATTGCGTTCAAGTAGTATGCGGGTGTGGGACATACACCCCAAGCATCTATGCCGCAGGCACCTGCTCGCCGAGCACCGCGAGCTACATGGGCTCTGGAACATCTTGACCAAGCACAAAAGCAAAGATGAAGGGAAGCGGGGGTACGCCCGGCGCCCTGAGACTCTGCGTTGGGTGGGGAAGCGCAAGGCGCTCTACAACCGGCACGAAGCACTGGTGACGGAGTTTGCCCGGCGCGGCTACCAGCACCACACACCGCTCGACGAGCGGTTCGCCACGGGCGCAGATAGCCAAAGCGTCTTTATCAATACGATCCGCGAACAGAAAAAGATTTTGAAAGAGAAACCTTGCGAGTGTTTGCTGCACAAATAGAAAACCGTTCACCAACGGTTTTCGTTGATGAACGGTTACTGCCGTTCGGCACGTGAGCACCACTCTGCTCACAGCGCGAGGATCGCTGCGCGGACTTCTTCTGCAAACTGCTCCACGTCGTCGCGGGGTGGCAGCGGCGCGCCGAAGGTGACCACGATCTTCTTGCCACGCTTGAATCCGAGGAACGGCCCCTTGGGCAGAGCCTCGTATGCACCATCGATGCGCACGGGGATCACCGAGTAGCCGAAGCTGTTGGCGATCTTCATCGCACCCGGCCTGAGCTTCTGCACTTTGCCGTCGGTCGACCGTGTGCCCTCGCCAAAGAAAATGAAGTTGAAATCGGGGGCCTCCTTGACCGCCGCTCGGATCACGTCCATCGACGCGCCCGGCTTTTTGTAGTCGACGAAGATCTGGCCGCCCCATCTGCCCATCCAGCCGATCGGCGTGAACATCATAGCCGTCTTGCTGATGAAGCGAAAGCGCGGGGCTCGCAGCATCGCGACG
>PFBL01000022.1:8839-12241 GCA_002773355.1 Candidatus Kaiserbacteria bacterium CG10_big_fil_rev_8_21_14_0_10_56_12 | reverse complement strand
AAGCCACTCGCGCGTCAGGTTGCCCACGTGGATAATCCGCTCCTCGAGTGACCACCGCCTACGCATGCAGAAGAGCAGAGCTGCCTCGCACACGCCCCAGAGCCCGACCCACGGCAGTAGAACTACCGCAGTGCAGGCGTTAGTAAGGGCACGGAGCGGCGCTTCGCGCACGATCCGTGCGTTGGCCGCTAGGTTTTTCCTTATGTTCACGGTTCTGCCTCCAGCTAACTGTCTACGCGGAATATACAAACCTTTGGACCAGTCGTCAACGGGAGTTGAAACTGCTGTCAAGCGAAGCCGCTCAAGGGGCTCGTGCAGAGCAGGGCAGCATATCCGCGCGTCATGCTACGATGCGGCGATGATCACCCTATTTATCCTCGGTGTGTTGGTGAGCGTTTTTGCGCTCGCACTCACCTTGGTAGGTATTCCAGCTCAGATTGTAAAAATTATCGAGAGAAACGGTCGGGCCAGCCACTCACGACGATTCTCATCGCACTCGGCTTCTACGCATCTCAGATTGCCTACTTCGCCGTCACTGGCGCGTATTTACCGCTCGCCTCATTTGTCATTGGCTTCTGTATGTGGAGTGTCACGCTGGTGCAATACGTGATGTATAGAAAGTAGGGACAATCTCCGGAGTGGGGTGGGGCGGGCGCTCCACTGGCCGCGTTCCAAAATCCCTGCAGATGTGCGGGAACGAATCACCGCAGTAATACTTGTATTCGATGGGCAGGTGCTACCATAATGCTATAAGCGCTCGACGCTGGGTATCCATTACATGAGTCCATCCATTAAGAATCTGCCAAAGCATGAGCGACCGCGCGAGAAGCTGATCAAGAAAGGTCCAGAGAACCTTACAGACAAAGAGCTACTCGCGATCCTATTGCGTACTGGTAGAGCGGGGAAGAGTGCGCTCGATATTGCTGAGAGCGTTCTTGCGAAGTTTCCGAAAAAGAAACTGCTCGGTATTACCTTTGACGATTTGATATCAGTGAAGGGCATTGATGCCGGCAAGGCCTGTACATTGCTGGCGGCACTCGAGTTGACCAAGCGCGCCGAAGGCACGCGCCAGAGTGGACGACCTATTATTGAGACAGATGAGCAAGCACTCGCCCAACTCCACGACATTAGGCAACACAAGAAAGAACATTTTGTTGCCCTCTACCTCAACGCAAGGAACGAGCTCATTCACCGTGAAGAAATTTCTGTCGGTACCGTAAACGCCTCCCTTGTCCATCCGCGCGAAGTCTTCGCGCCCGCGCTCGCCCATAACGCCACGGCCGTCATCGTCGCCCACAACCACCCCTCCGGCTCGGCACAGCCCTCGACAGAGGATCGCGAGGTAACTTCGCGCCTGCGCGAGAACACGCTGCCGCATACAATTCAGTTAACAGGGATGGCGTGCAATGAATGGGGTCCACTACATCGGTACCACCGCGACCGCCATGCTCGCGTCGCTACCGCTCTCGGTGGGCGCACGCAAGGTGGCTATGGCTCACTTTCTCTTTAACGTGCTTGGCGTACTGCTCTTCTTGCCGGTTGCACCGGCCTTTATCGCGGCGGTACGGTCGCTCGGCGGCTCTGCCGAACAGATCGTGGCGAATATGCACGTACTCTTCAACCTCACGTTCACGCTCGTTTTCATGGTGGCGATTAAGCCATTTGAAAAGTTTGTGAACGCCGTTGTGGCGCGGACGGGCTAGCGCACGTTGCCGAGACTCCAACGGTGGAGTGTGTTGCCGATATCGAGCGTTACGCGGCCGTCCTTGGCAATCTGTGGGCCAATAATCTTGCCTGCTGGGCCGGCACTAAAGAGCACCAAATGCTTCTTAGACTCGATTGCGGCCGCCACGGCGGCATCATTGTCGCGAGCGCTCAGCTTAGTAAATCCTGCGAAGTGGGCGGGGTCGAGGCCGTAGGTCTTGGCAAAGTTTTCTATAAGCTCATCGGCATCTTTGTGGATTACGAAGACACCGTCACTTGCGTGGAGGAGCAGGCCGATCATCTCGCGCGTCCAGTCATTGACGAAAAAGTTGTCGACATACAGATCTCGCGAGTTGAAGAAGTCATAGAGACGATAGTCATCGCGTGAGATGCCGGATATGGAGGGGGCGAAATAGGTGCAGGTGTTGCCCGCTTGGAGAATATTTTTCTTCACTTCTTCGATAGAGAGTTCGGCTATCCCGTAGCGCTTGTTCCAGTTCTCCTCCGGCCGGTTAAATAGAGTGAAGGGCTCACCATCTGGCGCTTCGAGTAGTGCGCGCTCGCCGTCGGCGACCCGAACGACCGAGAGACTCTCTCTTCGCGCGATATGGTCGCCAACGAGAGCGAAAAACGGACGTGGTCCCAGTGTCTTCTCGCAAATCTCTTTATCTTGTGGCGACAGCTTTTTGATCGAATAAATCATGCCGCTAGTATAATGTAGGGCTTATTGACCGGCCAAAACGCGCGTATACTCGGTAAAGATTGGTGTGTTGGTATAGCGCTCACGGAGCTGTGACCATGCCGCATGCGGGACGCCCGCAGCGATAACGTCCTCGATGCGCGCGAGCACCTCGGCAGGGCAGGTGAAGTCGGCGACCCAGTGATCAAGCCCTATTGAGCGCAAGGTCTCGGCAAAGCCCGACTCCTTGCTCACGAGTACCGGGGTGCCGGTGGCAAGCGCCTCCTGTGCTACGTTGCCGTATGTCTCGAAGTATGACGGCATGATAAGCGCGCCCAGGCGACGATAGAAGGAGGGGAGGCGAGAGTTGTGCATCGATGCTCGGAGCTTGATCACCGAGGACACTTTCTTGTAGTGCGGGGCATCATGCTTGAGGTCTGAAATAGCCTCGATCTCATAGCCGGCATCTGTCCGCCGATTGTGCCGAGCGAGCGTAAGTAAAAAGTCTGGATTTTTAACGCGGGTCCAGCGACTCACCATCCCGATCACACGCTGACCGATCCGCTCAGGTGTTTTGAAAAAGGTCTCAGGTGTGGGGTTGGGGAGCACCACCGCGTTATCAATAGCGTGGCCGAAAATTTCTTCCTCGACGACCGTGCGTGCGGTCTGAGAGGGGAAGATGTAGGTAATCTGCGGATCATCGAACTCGCGTTCCATCTCGAGGAAGCGCGCCTTGGCCGACGCCTCCTTCCAGTGCTCAACCTCCTTGGCAAGGACGCCGTGATAGTGCACGATAATGCGCGCCTTACCATAGCGCTTGGCCGCCTGGAGAAAGCACCATGGCAGATAGAAGGTGCCGTTGATAACGACGGCGTCTGGAGCCACGGCTTCGATTGCCGAGAGATAGGCGGCTATGACCGGTTCATAATGTGCGCGTACGGCATCGATGGTCGATTCGGTCTTCACGACATCACCGACTGAGGGACAGGCGACGGTTCTCGTGATGAGCTTAAAGCGCC
>PFBL01000022.1:0-8747 GCA_002773355.1 Candidatus Kaiserbacteria bacterium CG10_big_fil_rev_8_21_14_0_10_56_12 | reverse complement strand
GCCACGGTATAAAACCGTATGTTTGTAAGCACTTTCACGCCTGGTATACTAACATAAACTGATTAAAATAGCAAGGGTTTTAGGTCTCGCTGAAAGAGCGGCGGGCGCTCTGCGTACTATATAGTGAAGGCATGTCTGACCTTACGATCCACACCGACGAGGAGCTGGTCGGCTTGTCCTTGGAGCACAAGCGGTATTTCGGCGAGCTCGTGCGACGCTACGAGCATAAGCTGGGTGCTTATGTCCGACGTCTGGGCCAGCTCTCGGCAGAAGACGTCGAGGATGTGCTACAGAATGTGTTTATCAAGGTGTACCAGAACCTCAACGACTTTGATCGATCGCTCAGTTTCTCTTCGTGGATCTACCGGATTGCGCATAACGAGACCATGTCATTCTTCCGCGGGCGACGGGTGCGACCGCAAGGCCACAAGGTCTACATGACGAGCGAGATGTTCGAGAATATCGCCTCTGACCTCAACGTGGTGCGTGAGAGCGAGAAGCGCTACGATGAACGGGTCGTCAAGGAGTGTGTGGCGGCACTGCCCGAGGCCTACCGAGAGATTGTGATTTTGAAATATTTTGAAAATAAAAGTTATCAGGAGCTGTCAGACATTCTCGCACTGCCACCCGGTACGGTGGCAACGCGGCTCAATCGCGCCAAGGCGCGCCTGCGTAGCGCGCTTCACACTAAAGGCATAACCATATGAACAACGAACACTCATCGCTTACAGAAAAAGTGCTTGCTGGTATCGAGCACACGACGCCGCGTTCTCGAGAATATTTTGTCCTCCGCAATAGTGGGTTGTGGTTGCTCGCGGCCTTGTCGATCATTGTTGGCGCGCTCGCTATTGCCTCAGTTATCTTCCGCCTCGTGAACGTGGGTGTCGCCCTGCGCCCGGGGCTTCCTGCGCCGGGCCCGCTGCTCGTCGCGATCCCTTTTGTCTGGATTGCGCTCATGCTCGCCTTTGGCGTCTTGGCCTACCGAGAGATCCGCTCGACCAAACGGGGCTACAAATATGAGTTTTCGACGGTCATGCTGATGCTCCTCCTGGCGACGGTTGCACTCGGGATCGTGTTCTATACGAGCGGGCTCGGCTTCGCGCTCGATCGATTCGCGGCGCGGCATCTGCCGTTCACCGGCGATCTTGAGGAGCTACAGCAGTCGCGCTGGTTCCAGCCCAGCGAGGGATACCTTCTCGGCACGATTCAAGAGGACCCTACGAGCGGTGGCGTCAAGGTTGCCGATCCTACACACACGGTGTGGCAGGTGCAGTTTGCCGACACGGTGGTGGCGAGACAGATCGAATCACTCGACGAAGGTGAGCGCGTGGGTCTGCTGGGACGTGCGCTCGATGCGGTGCAACACACCTTCCTTGCGTGTGATGTGCGCTCGCTCGAGTTCGGCGGGAGGGGCGTCATGGGCGCACGGCCGATGGGTGCGCGGATGCATGCGGCAGGTGAAAGATTAATTCAGCAAGAGCGTATCAATGAGTGTGCAGGCATTACCGAATAACTTTTAACTCTATGATTAAGAAACACTATGCAATTCCCGTAGCACTGCTCGCCCTCGTGACTGTTGGCGGCGCAACAGCCTACGCCGCGACGACGCCCAACATGGCGCCATTCGCAAGCTTCTCAGCCGCACAGCAGACGGCGATTGAGCAGGCGTTTACGATCCGGCAGGACGCACGCACGAAGGCACAGGATGTGCTTGATGCCGCGGGCGTGACACCGGGCGCCATGCGTACGGCGATGAACACGTATCGTAGCAATCAACGCACGGCAATCGATGCGGCGCTCACCGCGAATGACTACGCGGCGTTTCAAGCGCTCGTAGCCAACTCGCCGATGGCGAGTGAGCTGACCCAGGACGTCTTCGCGAAGCTTGTAGAGATCCACAAACTCGAAGTGAGCGGCGACCATGCTGGCGCCGCCGCGCTTCGCAAGGAGCTCACCGATGCGGGTATTCATGGGCTTGGCATTGGACATATGGGCGGCAGGGGCATGATGATGGGCGGGCACGGCTTTGGCCCCGATAACGACAACGACGGCGCATAAAGGCTTGCGGAGTAGCGCCGAGGACGCGCGCCACCTAGGGTGGCGCGCGTTTCAGTTGATAATGGGTGCTACCGCCTCGGATATGGCGTATGGTAGAGCTATATGAAGAACAAAAACTGGCCACTCATTATTGGCGTCTCGTTACCGCTCATCTTTATTGTGGCACTCTCGGTGATCGTGTTTCTCCCCCGGCTGTTTGTGACACCCGCGCACAACTTTATCTACAGTGCCGACACCAATTATTATACCAATGATTATTATCGGAATACGTACAAGGTCGTGCAGGGGCGCGTGACGCTGGATCCGATACCTGCCCGCTATACCGCAGAGAACGAGCGCAGGGATGCACCGGCTCTCTACCTCTATGACGTGAAGTCTGATACGTCGCATCAGATAACCCTCGCCGAGGCAGATGCGTACACGGTTGACCCGGGCCCCTCTTCGCCTGACGGGTATGTCGTCTCCTATGAATATGGTCACAATGGGATATTCGAGCTCTTTGGCTCAGACAATAGCAATCAGGGGTACTTCATCTCGAAGGGGTCGAGCGCGAGGAAATTGACCGGTATCACGAGTGGCGACCGGTATACTAATGGTGGAGGGTTCAAGCTTATTGGCTGGATACAATAATATGGACAAACAACAAGTTCTCGACCTGGTCTCGCGACAACTCGATGCCGGCATCGTATCAAAGGAAGAGATTCTCTGGTTGGTGGGAGAGCGCATGGTGCCCGCCGCGCGCACACCTGTCGGGACCTCTCTCGCACCGCAGGAGGTTAGTGGACGCAATCTGACGCACACGTTTTATACGATCGGCACCATTATAGCGATCGTTGGTGTAGGGATCTTGGTGGTGCAAAACTGGAATGACATCGGCTTCGCGGGGCGCATTCTCGTGACACTGGGTCTTGCCCTAGTCACCTACGTTGCGGCGCTCACGGCGCGGCGCCCCGAGCAGAGCAGGCTGGCGGACGTGCTGTTCGTTATTTCTGCTTGTCTCGCTCCTATCGGCATCTTCGTGCTACTTGACGAGGGCGGAGTCACCTTCAGCTCGGGCGCGCAGGCTCTCTCGGGCCTTATCCTCGCGGTGATATTCGGCACAGCCTATTTCACCAGTCGCCGCAACGTGACGATCATGTTGACCGCGATCTTCGCGTCGTGGGCATACTACGCGGGGATCGTGAAGGTGTTTGACATTACCCCCTATGACGCGGCAGACACGTTTAAGTGGGCGACGATGCTTCTCGGTATTGCGTATGTGCTCATCGGGTATGGCTATCGATTACAGCGCGACGCGGTGCCCAATTTCTTCTATGGGTTTGGCACACTCGAGATTCTTGGCGCGGGGATCTCGTTTGGCGGCACGTTCGACATCTTCTACATCGCGCTCATCTTTGCCGCGTTTTATGGCAGTGTGTATCTTAAGAGTCGCATGATGCTCGGGCTCGGGGCGATCTTCCTCATCGCGCACATCATCAAGCTTACGTCCAAGTACTTTGTCGACTCAATTGGCTGGCCCGTGGCACTCATCGCCATCGGCTTCGTCATTATTGGTATCGGGTATTTCACCGTATATCTCAATAAGAAATTCGTATCGGTAGCCTAGCGGTGTCTCTGGCGCCTCGTGCTACTATATGGCCATATGAAAAATATATCCTTGATAGGTAGTGTGCTCGTGCTGGTTCTTCTCGGTGTTGGGGCCTACTTTGTACTCCAATCTACCCTGCCCGCACCAGTCTCGCCTGGGGCAGAGACGGCAACATCCACGCCACAAACGGCCACCACGACACCCGTAGCCACGGAGAGTGAGGCGACTGGTGCACACACGATCGGTACGTCGGTTAAAGGACTGCCCATCATGGCCTATCACTATGGTACGGGTGCAACGAGACTCCTCTTTGTCGCTGGACTACACGGTGGCTACGAATGGAACACCGTGCTCGTAGCCTACGATCTCATCGATTATCTTGATGCACATCCAGAGGCTATTGCGCCAAACGAGTCGGTGACGGTGATTCCTGTGGTGAACCCAGACGGGCTTACGGCCGTGGTGGGTACCGAGGGGCGCTTCTCTCCGAGTGCCGTACCAACCCCAGCATCGAAAACAGTCGTGGGTCGATTTAACGCCAACCAGGTTGATCTTAATCGCAACTTCGACTGTGACTGGCACGCGACCGGCATATGGCAGAATAAGAGCGTGAATGGGGGATCGGCGGCCTTCTCAGAGCCGGAGAGCCAGGCCATTCGGAAGTATGTAGAGACGTATCCGCCGACCGCGGTGGTGGTGTGGTACAGCGCCGCGGGCGGGGTCTATGCCTCGAGTTGTCACGACGGCGTGCTCCCTGAGACCAACACGCTCACGCAGGTGTTCGCTGATGCGTCGGGCTACAAGGCGTACCAATCGTTCGACTTCTACGCGACAACCGGCGACATGGTGAATTGGCTTGCCAAGAGTCGCCTACCAGCGATTAGTGTGTTGCTTACGAATCACACGGATACCGAGTGGAGCAAAAATCAAGCAGGCGTTCTCGCGGTGTTGAAGCATTACGCCCAGTAACGAAATGCGGTTTTCAAAATCAAAAAAGGCGGTTCTCTATGGCGCCGTCGGGTTACTCGTCGCACTCGGGATCGTCGCGTGGGTGATGACTCGCTCAAGCGCGGTGCCGCCGAAGCCCGCTCCGGTTGCGGCAACGATAGAGTGGCCGCATGAAGAGGTGATTGGTACGTCGGTAGAGGGGCGTGCGATTACGGCCTATACATACGGTAGTGGGGCGATGAAGATTCTCTTTGTGGGCGGCATGCATGGCGGCTACGAGTGGAATAGCGTGATGCTTGCGTACCAATTTATGGACTATCTTAAGGCGCATCCCACGCTGGTCGCTTCACAGCTGTCGATCGCGGTTATACCCGCGTTGAACCCAGACGGGCTGTATAAAGTAGTCGGTACGACGGGACGCTTCTCGGCAGCAGATGCTTCGACTGACGCGGCTGTACTCGCCTCAGGACGCTTTAATGCGCATGGTGTTGACCTCAATCGTAATTTCGCATGTCATTGGCAGGCGAAGAGTATGTGGAAGGGTCGCGAAGTGAGCGAGGGGACGGCCGCCTTCTCTGAGCCCGAGTCGCAGGCGCTGCGGGCGTATGTTCTCGCAGAGCGACCGGTGGTGGTAGTCTTCTGGCACAGTCAGGCTAATGCTGTATATGCCTCAGAATGCGACGAGGGGATCCTGCCGCTCACGACGACGAGCATGAACGCCTATGCCAAAGCTGCTGGCTATCCGGCCGTGGCCTCCTTTGATGCGTACCCCATCACCGGTGACTCAGAGGGGTGGCTCGCCTCGATCGGTATACCCGCAATCACCGTGGAGTTACAGACGCACACCACAATTGAGTGGGATAAGAACCTCGCCGGCATCAAGGCATTGCTCGCATCCGTGCCACAGTAGGTATATGCTTGATACATGCGTGTGCTAAAGAAAAAGGCATGATAAAGGCAATTCTTTTTGACGTAGATGGGTTGGTACTGACGAAGAGAAAGCAATTTTTAATCATCGTCTCGCAGAGGAACTCGGTATACCTAAGAGCGGTGTTGAAGAATTCTTTCTAGGCAATTTTAAGAAATGTTCCTTTGGTAGTTGTGATCTCAAGGAGGAAATTCAGCCCTATTTGAGTGTGTGGGGCTGGAATGGCACGGTCGATGAGCTTCTAGCATATTGGTTCGAAAGTGAGAGTACAAAGGACGATGCAGTGCTCACACAAATCAATTTGATTAGAAGTCGCGGCATAAAATGCTATATTGCCACTCGCCAATAGAAGTACCGTCTCCAATATTTGCTAGAAACAGTCGGGCTAAAGGCGTTATTCGATGGAGCCTTTTGCACCTGTGATATCGGCGTTGATAAAAAGGAAAAAGAATTTTACCGCCACATCCTTAGCGAGCTAGATCTACATCCAGAGGAGGTGCTATTTTTTGACGATTCGCAAGCCAACGTAGATGCGGCAAATGCTCTCGGGATCGAGTCACACCTTTACACAGGGCTCGAAATGCTGCGACGGAGAACAGATAATTTGATAGTATAGAACCATGAAAGGATACGTAGAAAACATTGAGAAGAAGGCACTCGAGAATGAGAACTTTCGCACGGTGCTCTATACAGACTGTAATGTACAGCTGGTGGTGATGTCGCTCTTGCCGGGAGAGGAGATCGGGGAGGAGGTGCACGACGTCGATCAGTTTTTACGAATTGAGAAGGGCACCGGGTCGGCCGTCCTCGACGATGTGGCACATGATATTGCCGATGGTAGTGCGGTCGTGGTACCAGCGGGGACCAAGCACAACATCATTAACGCTGGAGCTGACAGTATGAAGCTCTACACGCTCTACACACCACCGCATCACAAAGACGGCACGGTGCACAAGACCAAGGCTGAAGCGGAGGCGAGCGAGGAGCACTTCGACGGCACAACGACAGAGTAGGGATAGGCAACGACGCTCTCAATGAGAACCGTTATTCCTCAGCGCTTCGAGTCAATCCCAGATGGAGCAACAAAGGTGTTCGAGGGGGTTATTTTCGATGTATATCAATGGCCGCAAGAGTTGTTCGATGGTACCACCAAGACCTTCGAGATGCTTAAAAGGCCTGACACCGTGAAGATCATTGCGGTCAAGAACGGCAAGATTGTTATCCTCGAGGAACAGCAACCGAGAACGAAACAATTCTATTCGTTGCCTGGCGGCCGCCACGACATAAGTACCGAAACCGAACGTCACGCCGCTGAACGCGAGTTGCTTGAAGAGACCGGTATGCAGTTTGCACAATGGAAGCTGCTGAGGGCCACACGGCCACACGTGAAGATCGATTGGATTGTATACATATTTCTTGCGACGGATTTCATGACACAAGTATCACCAGAGCTTGATGGCGGGGAAAAGATTATCTTGACGCTCAAGACGCTCGATGAAATTCGGGAAATTAATGCGCGCGCTGATAGGCACGACCTCGGCGATTGTATTTTAGACCGGGTCCACTCGATTCAGGAGCTCATTGACCTCCCCGCTTATCATGGATAATCATATGACGCGATACATCTTGAGTGGTGGGTATCCATGGAAGGCGCCGGACGGAGGCAAGGCGTTTTTTGAAGAGTTGGCGCGTGGGTACGAAGAGCCTGTAAAGATTCTCGAATGTCTTTTTGCGCGCCCAGAAGACGCCTGGACAAAAGCGTATGTCGAGGAGCAAGAACTGGTTGCTCGACTTCTACCTGATAAGAACATTGAGTTTCAACTCGCGCGGCGCGATGCGTTTATTGAACAAATACGGTGGGCCAATACGATCTATCTGCGGGGCGGAGACACGGCTGCGTTGCTTGCCGCTCTTGCACAGTATCCAGGATGGGAAAAGGAGTTAGGAGGGAAGACGCTTGCGGGTGGCTCGGCAGGTGCGATGGTCATTGCCAAGTATAGCTACAGTATTGATGAACTGGCTCTCGAGGATGGTCTTGGATTACTACCCATAAAGGTACAAGTCCACTATCGCTCCGATTACAACGCGCCACACGTTGACTGGGACAACGCAGACGAGGCACTCGCATCCTATAAAGAGAAACTGCCGGTCTGGAATCTAGGTGAAGGGGAGTTTAAAGTTTTTGAGCGTTAGTGCGCGAAGTGCTATATACTGTGCACACATGAGTTGGGTCATCTATGCACTTCTCTCGGCGTTTTTTGCAGCGCTGGTCGCAATTACTGCGAAAATAGGTATCAAAGAAGTCGACAGTAATCTGGCGGTCGCGATCCGCACTGTCATCATCGTGGTCTTTGCTTGGGCGATCGTGTTCCTGCAGGGCAACGCCGCCGACGTGTTCAAACTGTCGCGCCACACGTACACGTTCCTCATCTTGTCGGCGATCGCGACCGGCATGTCGTGGCTCTTCTACTATCACGCGCTTCAGCTCGGTGAGGCGTCGCGCGTCGCGCCGATCGACAAGCTCAGTATCGCGCTCACCATCATCCTCGCCTTCATCTTTCTCGGTGAGACACCGACGCTTGGTAACGTGACCGGCGGGGTCCTCGTCATCCTCGGCGTACTCGCGACAGTCTTTATTAAATAAGGATTTGGTATACTGGCCTCTCTATGGACGTACCTTATACCCTCATCATCGTCGCGACGCTCGCCCAATTTTTTCTTGGCGCACTGTGGTACTCGCGGTTCATGTTTGGACGATGGTGGCACGAGGTGCTCGAGATCTCGCACCTCTCTCATGAGGAAATGTCTAAGCGCCGAGACAAACTGAGTCCCTTTTATGCGGTGCAGATCGTGCTCACCGGTATCTTCACCTGGATACTCGCGTTTGACCTCTACTATGCCAAGATGGCGCATCTGGGGCTCAGCCCGTACGCTATCGCGGGTGGTATATGGATCGGCTTCATCATGCCGGTGCAGGTGGCGGGCGTGGTGTGGGGGAACACCAACAAGAAACTCTGGTTCAAAGAGATTGTGATCGTGACGAGTTATCAACTCGTCGGTATTATGCTCGCGGCCTGGCTCCTCTCGTTTGCCTGGCGCGGATGACCACACTTCTATGCGCACACTCGCGATGCGAATAGGAGCTCTCGAGCCGTGTAGTGGACCCCATTCATTGCACGCCATCCCTGTTAACTGAATTGTATGCGGCAGCGTGTTCTCGCGCAA
>PFBL01000005.1 GCA_002773355.1 Candidatus Kaiserbacteria bacterium CG10_big_fil_rev_8_21_14_0_10_56_12 | reverse complement strand
CTCCTTTGTGGTTCATACTCGTATCTTAACGAGTGTCCTAATTCAGTACGGAATGCACGTTTGTTTCGTTCTTGTCGGCAAACCAACTGAGGTAAACGAATGTCTGTTGAAACGAAAGCGAGAATACTTATCATGGGTTTGATTACAGTTATCGCAGGCCTGGCGATTTGGGGTTTGCGCCCGACGCCGTCGGCACAGCCGGACCTCATCCAGCCACTGGTGCAAACCGTAGCACGGTGTGCCGCCGACGGAAGGAACTGCTACGGCGAGTTCGTCGAGACGAAGAAGCCCCATGTGATTTATCGCATGGCAAACTTCTCAACGTTATGCTGCGGTTTCGAGATCGATTTCCGCAACATGGCTGGCCAGGCTGCCTCCAAGAGCAAGTGGCTCGAAGGGGTCGAGCGAATTGTCTTACCGTCCGACCGTCCGACGTGGGACAAAATCGCCGTGGAGTACGCACGCCAGTATGTGGCGCAGTAGTCGGCGAACGCGAGGATTAGGGCGGCGGGCGGGGCACAAGACCCGCACCGCCGCCTTTTTTGCATACAAAAACCTAAAACGCATCCCCGTAGTAGATTTTCGCAATGCGCCAGCGGCGCTGAGGGCAGACCTTTTGCGAAAATTCACTACGAGGTATACTGCTACGAATATGGCAAAGGATTATTACAACGTGCTCGGTGTCGATAAGAAGGCATCGCCCGACGATATCAAAAAGGCGTTTCGTAAACTTGCGCACAAGTATCACCCCGACAAGGGCGGTACCGACGAGGCCAAGTTCAAAGATATCACCGAGGCGTATTCGATCTTGAGCGACGACAAGAAGCGCCGCGAGTATGACGCCTACGGCCAATCATTCCCCGGGGGTGCCCCACATGGTTCGACAGGCTCACCACAGGGGGCAGGATTTGGTGGCTTCGACTTCTCAGGTTTCCAGCAAGGCTTTGGTAATGTGGGAGTGGAGTTTGACATGGGCGACCTCTTTGGCGACCTCTTTGGTACGCGCCGCGGTGGTTCACCCCGAGCGCAGTCGAGGGGGCGCGACATCTCTATCGATATCGAGCTGCCGTTTAAAGACGCAATCTTCGGAACCGAGCGCAAGGTCTTGATTGCTAAGGTGGCCACATGTGAGGTCTGTAGCGGGAGCGGCGCGAAACCTGGCACTGAGATGGAGACCTGCAAGACCTGCTCGGGTAGCGGGCGTGTACACGAGATGCGCAACTCGATACTCGGTCAGTTCTCGAGCGTGCGCGCCTGCGCCGAGTGTGATGGCACTGGCAAAGTACCCAAAGAGAAGTGTAGCGAGTGCAAGGGGCACGGCACCAAGCGCAAAGAGGTCGAGCTCGCAATCAAGATACCGGCGGGTATCGACAATGGCGAGATGATCCGCATGCCACAGCAGGGCGAGGCAGTGAAGGGAGGGGTAGCGGGCGATATGTATGTGAAGGTACACGTGAAGCCGCACCCTGTATTCAAACGCGAGGGGCAAAACCTGATTATGGATCTGCCGGTTAAGCTCACCGATGCGCTACTTGGCGCGACAGTAAACATCGAGTCGATAGACGGCAAGACGCTCGAGGTGAAGATCCCGGTGATGAAGCGGGCCGAAGAGCTCCTGCGCGTGCGCGGCAAGGGAGTGCCCACGGGCGGCTCTTCGCGTGGCGACCTTATCATCCGTCTCGAGACGGCGCTTCCACAAAAGCTCTCGCACAAGGCACGCAAAGCTCTCGAAGACTTGAAGGGCGAGGGTCTTTAATCACATATAAACTTTTTTATCTGCTCGCGCCGGCTACTTGTGTTATATACTAGTAGCAATGAGTGCAACAAGTAGTCTCTCTGACGTTAATGCACTCGCGACGCACACAGCGTCGTCGGTGATGAATCTGGGCAGCGACTTTTTTGTCGTCATAATCATAATCGCAATTCTATTTCTCTTTGCGTGGTACATAGGGCGCGGGCCATTTGTTGCAGTGATACTCGCTCTCTATGCCGCAAGTGCGGTATACACCGTGTTCCCCTATATGTCGTTTTTGCCCGCGTCGCCTGCGTCAGCTTCGGTATTAGCGCACGTTGGTCTCTATGCGGCGCTCACCTTTGGCTTCTACCTCATACTCCGGCGCGTGGTCGTCTCAGATTTTCTCTATATCGGTGTTATTGGTCTTGCGGTGCTCTCGTTTCTCGGCGCCGGCTTCCTTATAGCGCTGGGGTACCACAGTTTTGACGTGACGTCGGTACACCACTTCTCCTCTGCGATTCAGGCGCTTTTTGCGCCGAGCCAATACTTCTTCTGGTGGTTCGTCGGTCCTGCTATCGGCCTCTTCTTCTTCGCTCGGTAATTTGTAATACTGATGGTATAATCGTTGGTTATGCCGCCAGAAAAGAAAAAACCAACGCGTGTCTGGCCTGTTCTTCGGCTCTACATGCGGGCAACCGTGCAGTATCCACGAACCCTCTCAGCGGTCGTTATTGGCATGCTTGGTATGCAGTTCGTAAGCATCGTCACGCCGCTCTACTTGAAGCAACTTATCGACATCTTGTCGACGAATGCGCCATCGCCAGAGATTATGCAGGCACTCTTCGCCATACTAGCAATATATGCTGGGCTTGGCGTGATCAATTGGGTGTCGCGTCGAGTACAAGCGTATTCTGTTTTGGACATCGAGGTAAAAGTTATGTCGGATCTAACCAACACGGCGTTTGCGAGCCTTATTGGTCATAGCCACGATTTCTTTTTGTCGAACTTTGCGGGGACACTCACGCGTCGCGTCACGCGTCTCATGCGAGCCTACGAGCAGGTTTTCGACAACATGGTCCAAACGTTTTTGCCCACAATCATTTTCTCAATAGGTAGTGTCGTCGTGCTTTACTTACGCAACCCATGGCTCGGCATAGCCATGCTCGTGTGGGTCCTTGTCTTCCTTGCCTTTCAAGTGATCATGTCGATTAAGCATCATCCCTTGCGGGTCGTGAGTGTTGCCGCCGACAGTCGAGTGACGGGAGCACTTTCAGACGTCATTGGTAATCACTCGGCGGTGTCACTCTTTGCGGCCGCCCCTTATGAGAAGCGTCTTTTTGGTGCGGTTGTAGAAGCGTGGCGATTAGCCACGCACAACCTGTGGCGGTCGGGGAATTTCGTTCAAGGTATGCAGCAAGCACTCGCTATCATTATTGAGATTGCATTGCTTGGCCTCGGCATCGTCTTGTGGCGGAGAGGCGTCGTAACGGTTGGAGATTTTATTCTGATACAGGTCTATATTATCGGGCTCGTCGATCAGGTGTGGAACATAGGCAAAATAACCTGCGCCGTCTGTACGACTCGTTTGCTGACGCGTCAGAGATGCTCGACATTATGGAGCTACCGCACGCCATAGAAGACGCGCCTAACGCGCCGGCGCTCTTAACCAGCGAGGGGCATATACAATTCGATCTGGTCGGCTTCTTTTTGAATCCGAGAGGCACATATTATCTGAACTTAACTTAGACATTAAGGGCGGTGAGAAAATTGCACTTGTGGGGCCCTCGGGAGCAGGCAAGTCGACCGTTACCAAACTTTTGTTGCGTCAGTACGATGTCGAGGAGGGTTCAATCACGATTGATGGCCAAGACGTTCGAGACGTTACACAAGACAGCCTGCATGAAGCAATTGCGTTCGTACCGCAGGAGCCGATCCTCTTTCATCGCACGTTGCGCGAGAATATCATGTATGGGCGTCGTGACGCCACCTCTGAAGAGGTGGTAGAGGCAGCCAAGGCCGCACATTGTCACGAGTTTATCTCAGCGTTGTCTGATGGCTACGACTCGCTCGTGGGCGAACGCGGCATTAAGCTCTCTGGCGGGCAGCGACAGCGCGTCGCTATTGCCCGCGCCATGCTGAAAAATGCGCCTATACTTCTTCTTGATGAGGCGACCTCGGCTCTCGATAGCGAGAGCGAAATGGCCGTGCAAAAAGCGCTACTCAAGCTTATGGAGAACCGTACAGTTATTGCAGTTGCTCATCGCCTATCCACCTTGCGCGCGATGGACCGCATTATAGTCATGGACGAGGGACACATAATTGAAGACGGTACTCACGAAGAGCTCCTCGAACGAAGCGGCCTGTATGCAAGTCTGTGGAATCATCAGGCAAAAGGCTTCCTTGAATACGAGTAGCCTTGGTTCTCGCGCGTGTTACATTTCTTAAATGATATTTAGTGGAATGTTTGGCGACGCAGAGACAAGCGATCCTGGCTTGCTTGTTGAGAATCTGAAGGCGCGCGGGCTTGTAGACCATTCGTCGGCAGAGCTCGACATAATACTTGGTACTAAGCGCACTGCGTATATCGGTGTCGACCCGACAGCCGACTCGATGCATATTGGGCATTTGGCGTGGATTCTCCTCATGAGACGTCTCGGGGAGACCGGGCACAACCTCATATTCCTAGTTGGGGGAGGGACGGGCGCAATCGGCGATCCAAAAGAAAAAGGGGAACGGGTGCTTCTTGATGAAAAAACAGTCGCTAAGAACACTCGTGCTATCAATAAACAGCTCAAGAGTATCCTTGGTCGAACTCGCTTTACGCTCGTCGATAACGCTGATTGGCTCGATAAATTGAAACTGATTCCATTTCTGCGGGACGTCGGTAAGCACTTCACAGTCAATGATCTTGTAAAGCGAGATGTTATTCGACGTCGACTTGATACAGCCGATGAGAGCATCTCTTACACAGAGTTTACTTATGCACTACTTCAGGGTTACGACTATCTCATCCTTAACAAGAAGTACGGCGCGGACCTTCAGGTAGGTGCTTCGGACCAATGGACGAACATTTTTTCTGGTGTGGATTTGATACGCAAGAAGGAGGGCAAACAGGTTTATGCATTCACGATTCCACTTGTGACCGATGCAAATGGAAAAAAGTTTGGCAAGAGCGAGGGCAATGCGGTGTGGCTAGATGGGACGAAGACGTCGCCGTTTCAGTTCTATCATTTTGGATTAATTTGCCAGACACTAGAGTTAGAGATTACCTCAACATCTACAAATCCCTCTCGGCACACGAAATAGATGCCCTGATGGAGCTACACAAGCGAAACCCGGGTGAGCGACAGGCGCAAGAAACGCTCGCGAGACTGGTAACCGAGATAGTGCACGGCCCAGCGGCCACGGCACAGGCCGCGGCGGCGGCCGACGCACTCTTTGGCGCGACGCCATTTCACGAAGCTTCACGAGAGGCGCGAGCAGCCGCGCTCGGAGAGGCGCCATCGGTAACGCTTGCCAAGCACGAAGTTGAAGGAGGAGCGTCGTTGGCAGAGATTATGGTACGAGGTGGCATCGCCACCTCGAAGAGTGACGCACGTAGAGCTATCGAAGGGAAGGGAGTGATGCTCGGTGACATGAAGATAGGGAACCCAGAGAAAGAAGTCTACCTCGGGGACTTTCACGAAGGCTGCACGCTCGTGCGCAAAGGCAAGCAGGGCGTCCTCGTGCTTGTGCTAAAGTAAACAGTTCTGTGTATAAGTTGATTTGACCAGTAGTCGGGGTGACGAGATAATCAACGGATGCCCACTATTGCTGCGCTTTCCCTGCAGAAGCAACAAGAAGCGGCACGCCTATATCGCAGCGGGCTAAGTGCACAGCAAATCGCAGATCATTTCAAGGTGCGGCTTGATGCAGTATTTTATGCGTTGCGCAAGCTTAACGTGCCGCGTCGGACGAAACAGGAAGCGAATCATATTCGTTTTGAGGCCAAACCGCTTTCATACGATCTTAAGAAACAGCTTAGCAGGAGCCAGGAGCGTCTTAAGTTTGCAGCAGTCATGTTATATTGGGCTGAGGGATATAAAGCGGGTAAGAACACAATTGATTTCGCTAACTCTGATCCACGCATGGCAATTCTTTTTAAGCGCTTCCTTTCTGAGATTTGTCGCGTTGATGAAAACAGAATTCGTGGACATGTCTATTGCTACGAAGGACAGGATGTTAATGCTCTTACTCATTACTGGAGTCAGTTGCTCTCTATCCCAGAAGAGCAGTTTATTAAGCCCTATGTGAAGAAAGCTGCAATTCCGACTCCACGAGGTCCACGCATGCATAACGGGCTTGTGCATATAGTGTATTGTGATACAAAGTTACTAAGGCAGATACTCAAATGGATAGATGAGTATTGCCAAGAATGCGTCGGTACTCAAGCGGTCAACGAGGGCAGACTGTAAATCTGCTGGCATTGCCTACGTTGGTTCGAATCCAACCCGGCGCACCATAGTAGAGATTAAACCCATTTTCGGGAAATTCGTTTTTGCCTGTGCGAGAGAAAGCGAAATGACCGCCTGTCTCAGGATGATCGTTCTCGAGATCTTCGAGGAACACGAGCGGCCGAATCTGCACTTCTGTCCCGTCGACCTGCTGGCGCTCCACGAGCTAAGTTCGGTCAGGAGACAGTACCTCGGGGATAACCGCGTGGCCTTCGTGAGCCTCGGGACGTTGCCTTACTTCACGAAGCGAGAACAGCTAAACGCCCTCTGCAACATCTGCGCTGCGATGCGGCCGGGCGATGTGTTCCTCACCCCAGACCCCCTGTCGGTGGAGGCGATGAACGGGCTACTCGAGCGCGAGCCCTCGATGAGGGGGATGGTGGAGGCAGTTTCGCGACTGAGTAGACGCGATATCCGCGCTAACCTGTGGTCAAGCGAGACGCATGTGGAGGAGCTCTTCCGGAGGGCCGGATTCGTATCGACGAGGATATCGCAACTCGATCTCGTCTCGCTCAGCGAGGTGAGTGGCGCAGTCGAGCTCAGGTCGCTCGTCTCGGTCGGCAACGTGTGGTGCCTCTGGCCCGCGTGATCGCAACGGATCATCAGATTGCAGCCTCGGGTGGTTTCCACCCGGGGCGATGTTTATATGCTCGCGAGCTTGATAATCACGTAGAGCGTCGCGATGCCGAGCACGGTCATCACGGTGGTCCAGCGTACAGGATGTGCGTGGTGACTCTCGGGGATGAGATCCGAGGCGCCGATATAGAGGAAGAAGCCGGCGAAGAGGCCGAGCAGGAGGCCGAGCTCCTCGGCTGGCACTACGAAGAGGAGTGTTGAGAGCACACCCAGCACAGGTGCGAGGGCGTCGACGAGGAGCCAGGTAAAGGCCTCCCTGCGCACGCCGCCATTTTTCAAAATGAGACTTACGGTGTTGATACCGTCGGAGAAATCGTGCGTGAGCACGGCGGCGGTCACAATCGTGCCCACCGCGGGCGATACCTGGAAGGCGAGGCCGATAGCCGCGCCATCAAGAAAGCTGTGGAACGAGAGTGACGCGGCGCCCACGACACCGCGATGATTGTGGCCGTCACCTGGCGAGTGACTATGGAGGAGTATCATGCGGTCGAGCACAAGATAGCTGACGAAGCCGACCATCACCACTGTCATGACGCCTGACACGCTGTAGGCTGATCCGGCGAGGTCAAGTGCCTCGGGCATGAGGTCAAAAAATGCAACCCCGAGGATGGCGCCCGCGCTAAAGCCGAGGATGAGGTGCAATCGATCCTTGAGGTACAGAGCAAAAAGGCCGCCCACAAGGGTGGCGAGGAACGCCGCAAGAGCCAGCAGGATAATCATACCGATGGAGTTAAGAATAGCTTATTATATAAGCTATGGATACTTTGTACCGCCGACTACTCAAACCGCTGTTATTTAAGTTGTCCCCCGATCGAGTCCACGATCTCTTCACTCTCATCGGTGAGACCGCAGGGCGCACAGGTCCGATGCGATGGCTTTTTGGCCGTGCCTATGGTTATCGAGGGCGAGATATTAGTAAGACCGTAGACGGCATCAGGTACCGCACCCCGATACTGCTCTCGGCCGGCTTCGATCCCGACGGGCGACTCACGCGCATATTACCCGCACTCAGTTTCGGTGGAGAGGAGATAGGGTCCGTCACGGCCTTCCCGTGCGAGGGGAACCCGCGCCCGCACCTCACACGGCTGATCCGCAACAAGTGCATCGTGGTCTATAAGGGCTTGCGCAACGACGGCGTCGATGCGCTCATTGCAAAGCTGAGGAGGACGCCGCGCACCAAAGACTTTGTACTAGGTATCTCAATTGCGCGCACCAATAGTGAGGACGCCTGGTGTGATATCGAGTCGGGCGTGCGAGACTATGTCGAATCATTTAAAAAGTTGAACGAAGCGGGTGTCGGCGACTATTACACACTCAACATCTCCTGCCCGAATGCATTTACTGGCGAGACATTTATCACGCCAGAAAACCTCGGGAGGCTCTTGCCTCGCATACGCGAAGTGTCGTGCGAGAAGCCAGTCTATCTCAAAATGCCCATCAATGTGCCGTGGGAGCAGTTTGCACAACTGCTCGACATGGCAGATAAAAATGCAATACAAGGAGTGGTGATAGGAAACTTGAACAAAGAGTACGGCGATCTTACGTATCCAGAAGATGCGCCGCACGAATATCGTGGCGGCCTCTCGGGTCTGCCAACTGCCAAGCTCAGCAATGAGCTCATCAAAAAGACGAGAGAAAAGTACGGCACGCGCTTTACCATCATGGGGGTCGGTGGCATCCTCACTGCCGAGGACGCGATGGAGAAGTTTTCTGCAGGAGCCGACCTCATACAGCTCATCACGGGCATGATCTTTACCGGCCCGAGTCTCATGAATCGCATTTGCCAGACGTATGCCAAAACTCAGGCAACATGATATTCTTGCGATATGAGTGCAAAACCTATTTTGGTATCGGGGGTTAAGCCTACCGGCGATCTGCACATCGGCAACTACTTTGGCGCGATGCGCCAGTTTGTTGAGCTCACTAAGGAGGGGAAGTATCGCCCTTTCATCTTCGTTGCTGACTATCACGCGCTTAACACGATGCAAGACGCTGAGGAGATGCGTCGCCGCACGCGCGAGATCGTGATGGCGTATATTGCCATCGGTCTCGACCCTAAGGACGTGGTCTTCTTCAAGCAGTCAGAGGTGCCGGCGCACACCGAGCTCGCATGGATCTTTGACACCCTCACCACCATGCCGTATCTCATGCGCGCGCATGCGTACAAAGACGCCGAGGCCAAGAATAGGGAGATCAGCGTAGGCACCTTTAACTACCCGATTCTCATGGCGGCCGATATCCTGCTCTACGACGCCGCAGTGGTCCCTGTGGGGCAGGACCAGAAGCAGCACATCGAGATTGCGCGCGACACCGTAGAGAAGTTTAACCGTGCCTACAAGACAGATGTCTTCACCCTCCCCGAGCCATACATTATGCCGGACGTAGCGGTTGTACCCGGGACCGACGGGCAGAAGATGAGCAAGAGCTACGGCAACGTGATCCCGCTCTTTGGGACGACTGACGAACTCACAAAAGCGGTGATGAGTATCGTCACCGACTCGTCTGGCGTGCGCCCAGAAAACGTCTACAACATGCACAAACTTGTTAGATCAGAAGAGGAGCTTGGTATGATATATCATACCGATGCAGGTAATTACAAAAGACTGAAGGAGTTGCTTATCGAGGACATCGACCGTTATCTCGCACCAATGCGTGCGAAGTATGAGGAGCTGCAGAGCGACTCGAGCATTGTTGACGACGTCCTCGCGCGAGGCCGCATCGAGGCGCGAGCCATCGCCGACGCTAAAATGGAGCAGGTCCGCCAAGCGATTGGTGTAGCATAGGTATATGGAGCGCACACTTATTGGGGATTTGAATACGAAGGTAGGGGAGACAGTGACCATCGAGGGGTGGGTCGATGTGCGGCGCGATCAGGGCAAGATGGTGTTCTTCGACTTCCGCGACCGGTCGAGCAAGGTGCAGGGAGTTGTCCTGCCCGGGAGCGACGCGATTGAGGCGGCCAAGGACGTGAAGGTTGAGTATGTGTTGCGTGTCGTGGGCGTCGTGAACAAACGACCCGAGAAGAACGTGCAGGTCGATAAGCAGAATGGTGACATCGAGCTCGAGATTACACAGATCGAGGTGCTTGCTGAGGCCGAGACGCTCCCATTCCCGAAGGACGAGGAGGTCAATCTGGACACGCTCCTTGATAACCGACCGCTCACACTCCGGAGCCAGCGCGGCCGCGATATTTTTGCCGTGCAGGCTAGCATTGTTGATGCCTATCGTGCCTCGCTTAAGCAGCAGGACTTTACCGACTTCCAAGCACCAGCGCTCGTAGGCGGTGATGCGGAGGGCGGCGCTGCGGTGTTTAAGGTGGATTATTTCTATGATCAGACCGCGTATCTCGCCACGAGCCCCCAGCTCTATAAACAGATTATGGTTGGCGCATTTGAACGCGTGTACACGATCGCGCGTATCTTCCGCGCGGAGAAGAGTGCGACGACGCGTCACCTCTCGGAGCTCACGCAAATGGACTTTGAAATGGGTTTTATTACGGACGAAAGCGACGTAATGCGCGCACTCGAGATCGCAATCCGCGATACGGTCACAAGTGTGGCGGAGCTACATTCCGACGTTTTTTCTCGTTTCGGCGTCGCCGTACCCAAGCTGGGGAAGCAATTCCCGGTGCTCACCCTGGCCGAGGCGCATCAGACACTTGGGGTCCCACCTGAGGACGACATGACACCCGAGCACGAGCGCGCGATCTGTGAATGGGCGCTTCGCGAACATGACTCAGATTTCGTCTTTATTACACGTTTCCCGACAGCGGCGCGTGCCTTCTATACCATGTCGGCAGACGAGACGGTCTCACGAGGCTTCGATCTCCTGTTCCGGGGGCTTGAGATCAACAGTGGTGCGCAACGGATTCATAAGTATGACGAGATGGTCGCACGGATCAAAGAGCGAGGCATGGATCCAGAGAAGTTCGGCTTCTATCTGCAGGCATTTAAATATGGCATGCCACCGCATGGCGGCTGTTCAACTGGGCTCGAGCGCTTCACCATGAAGATGCTCGGGCTCGCCAATGTGAAAGAGGCGACTCTTTTCCCGCGCGATATTAACCGCATTGACGTGCTCCTCTCCCGCGCAGAAGGGAGCGATTAAGCCATGCGCATACTCGTAAAACGTGGCAAGGTTGAAAGTGCGCCGAAGTCGTTCGTCCGTGTCGCAGTAACCGATAAGGCCAAGGGCTTTAAGCGATTTGTGGAGCGCGCGGGTATCGAGACCCTCGAGCTCGGAGTCGGCGCGCCGTCAAAGGAGCCGAAGACTCCGGCGGCTCGTCTGCGTGCTTTTCGCACCTTCTGTCGCACAATCGTCACGGCCGCTAAGGCCAATAAGGTGAAGAAGATTGCACTCGATTTTACTACGCTCGTGCGCCTTGCAGGCGCCGATACAACCCTGACTCCGGCCGACATCGCGCAGAGCGCGGCGGAGAATTTTGAAATGGCGAACTACGAGTTCAATCAGTTTAAGACCGAGCCGAAGGAGGGGTGGGACCTGGTCGATGAGGTTCTTATCTATACGGGCGAGAAGGGTGTCGAGCGCGCCATACAGAGGGGCCAAGATATCGGGCGAGAGGTGAATGCATGCCGCACGCTGGCCAACACGCCGGGCGGCGACATCACGCCGACTACGCTCACAAAGACCGCGAAGGACGCGATGAAAGGCCTGCCAGTTAGTGTGAAAACACTGGGAGAAAAAGAGATGCAGAAGCTCGGCATGGGTGCGCTACTCGGTGTTGCTAAAGGCTCGAGCGAGAAGCCGACATTTACGATTCTTGAATACAAAGGAGGTAAGGGCGCGCCCGTGGTGCTCGTGGGCAAGGGCGTAACCTTTGATAGTGGCGGGCTCAACTTGAAGCCCTCGAGTGGGATCTACGAGATGCACATGGATATGTCCGGTGCGGCGGCAGTGATCCACGCGGTCGCGCTCGCGGCGCGACTACGGCTCGCACAGCACGTGATCGGCCTTGTCCCATCGGTCGAGAATATGCCCGGCAACCAGGCGTATCGTCCGGGCGATGTTCTCACGTCGCTCTCGGGGAAGACGATCGAGGTGCTAAATACCGACGCCGAAGGGCGCCTCATACTCGCCGATGCTCTCACCTATGCGAAGCGATACAAGCCCGCAGTGGTCGTCGATGCGGCCACGCTCACGGGCGCGGCTATGGTTGCACTCGGCACCTATGCGAGCGGCGTGATGACGCGTGACGATGCGCTCGCCGAGCGCTTGCTCAGTGCCGCTGAGGAGTCTGGAGACTACGCCTGGCGCCTGCCACTCTGGGACGAATACGAGGAATTGGTGAAGGGCACGTTTGGGGATATTAATAATTCTTCGCCTAGTCGCTACGGAGGAGCGATCGAAGGCGGGATGTTCCTATGGCAGTTTGCCAAGGAGCTCGAGTGTCCATGGGCGCATCTCGATATAGCGCCGCGGATGACGGCGGCTCCGGGCGACGAGCTTGCCAAGGGCGCCGCAGGCGCCGCAGTACGCCTCATGGCACGCTTTATTGAACAATGGGCGTAGTGGCTCAGACGGGCTTCTCGATTAAGACCGACGCATACGAGGGCCCCTTTGAGGTGCTTCTCGATCTCATTGAGGCCCGCAAGCTCTTGGTAAACGAACTATCGTTGGCACAAATCACTGAAGATTTTATCGGTCACGTACGCGCGCAGAAACTCTTCCCCGTAGAACAGACTGCCAACTTCATCCACATCGCGGCCACCTTGCTCCTGATCAAATCAAAATCGCTCATACCAGACTTAACCCTCACCGAGGAAGAGAGTGAGGATGTTGACGATTTGAAGCGCCGCCTCGCCGCCTATGAGAAAGTGCGCGCCGCCTCGCGCGAGCTCGCCCGTATCTATGGTGCGCACGTTATGGTGCCGCCTGGCGAGAAGGCACCCGAGGTGCTGTTCGCGCCCTCCCGCGATCTCTCCAAGGAGGCGCTCGCAGAGGCGCTCGCGCGTGTGCTAGCCGCACGTGAGGAGGTCGAGGCTCTCCCGGAGGCCAGCGTGAAGTCGACGGTGACGATAGAAGAAATGATGGACACACTCGCCAAGCGCGTCCAGACCGCGATGACGCTCACCTTTAGCGAATTTGCCGGCGGTGCCAGGGAGCGGGTGGACGTCATCGTCTCGTTTCTCGCATTGCTCGAGCTTGTTAAACAAGGGGCGGTCGCGGCCGAACAGCACGATACTTATGGCGAAATTCACATGAGTCACTCCGAAGCCTCCGCCGTCCCGCGGTATTAAAGGTTACTACCGTTTCGGTAGAGATTCGGCGCGATCAGTGTGAGACAGGCGGGCGGTCCGCTCAAGAGCTCGGACACGTTGCGAAGCGTACTCACGTAGAGCGGTTGCGGCAAAACCGGGATATATCGGTATGCGCATAACCGCCCTTAAGTACGGCGTGGGTAGTTCACAGATGCAATACGTCTTTACGCCGAGCGCTGGCACACTCCAAACCGGTAACGTGTATATGACGACACACTAGCCAAATCCGCTTTCAGTTGTTTGACGCAACACATCCTCAGTGGGGCGTTTTGCGTCCCCAGAGAGATGATTGCTCGACTTGAGCAGTGCGCTACAATGGGAGGAATGCTTAGTTTATCTGCGCTTATTGAAGCGACCCTTTTTGCCTCTGGAGATCGCATGGAGAAGGGCGCGCTTGCCACACTCCTATCGGTCTCGCGTGCAGAAATCGATGGTGCGCTAACCGTGCTCGCCGAGTCGCTCACTGGCCGAGGCCTCACCCTAGTGCAGGCAGGTGAGTATGTGGAGCTCAGGACCGCAGCTGAAGCCGCCGCAACGATAAAAAAACTGCGCGAGAGTGAGCTTGCGCGGGACCTTGGCAAGGCCAGCCTTGAAACATTGGCTGTGATTGCGTACCGAAAATCTGCTACGCGTAGTGATGTCGACTGGGTGCGCGGGGTAAACTCTTCTGCATCGATGCGGACCCTACTCCTACGTGGCCTCATCGAGGGTAGGGAGGACGAGGCGGACAAGCGCCGGATACGCTATACGCTCACGACCGAGGCACTCGCTCACCTCGGCCTCGCTCGACCGGAAGACCTTCCTCGGTATGACGAACTGGCCCTCGACGCAAAGGAGGCACTGCGAGCGGAACTTGCAGGATGAGGCCTATGGATATTTCTAAAGCACAGCAGGCGATGCTCGAAAAACAAGTTATGAAGGATTTCGGTATCGCGCTTGTGTCTGCGTCTGCCGTCCTTGCGCTATTTTTGTTGTTGCCCTTGCGCCCTGCGTCTGTCTCACCGCCTGCGGTTGCGGCCGTTGCGGCAGCGCCGGCACCTAACGCATTTGCCAATGTGCCGATCGCGGCGACGGCCGCGATTGTGTTCGACCTTGCGACGGGCGCGCCACTCTATTCAAAAAACGCCGATGCCCAACTGCCGCTCGCATCCCTTACCAAACTGCTCGCGGTGTACGCGGCACTCACTGAGCTTGCACCACAGACACCGGTGACGATCTCAGCGACGGCGGTACAGGCCGAGGCCCCCCATCTTTTTAGAGCAGGACAAGTAGTTGCACTCAACGATCTCGCGCGCCTCACGCTGACCGCATCGCTCAATGACGGAGCGGTGGCTATCATCGAAGCTGCAGCCGCTAAGAGCAGCCGCAGTGAGACGGAGCTGCTCTCGCAGACGGCCGCGGACCTCCACCTCTTCCAGACGTACGCCGTCAACGGCAACGGGCTTGATGTGAGCACCACCGTCTCTGGCGGGTACGGTTCTGCACGTGACATGGCGAGGCTCGCGGGAGCGCTCGTGGATCGAGCGCCCGCTATCGCACTCGCTACCACGCACGCCTCGGCCTCGGCGGTATCGAGAGGAGGGACACCCCTCACAGTGACCAACACTGATCCTATGGTGGGGACCATACCACACCTGCTGTTATCAAAGACGGGCTATACCGACTTAGCGGGCGGCAATCTCGCACTCGTATTTGACGTGGGTATTAATCACCCAGTTGCAGTGGTCGTGCTCGGCTCGTCTATCGAGGAGCGTTTTACTGATGGGATGGCACTTGTGGCGGCGACCCTCGCGCATTTTGCTGGAGTCGCCTCGCTATGATTATTAGTAGTATCAGCAAGGTATTCATTCCCGCAACCTCAGCTTTCATCATTGGGATTCTGTTCGCACCGATACTCACACACTATCTGTACGCCTTTCGCGTATGGAAGAAGTCTGAGGGCAAGACGGCGCTCGACGGGACGCGCGCTGTCGAATTTGAAAAACTGCGGTCAACCATACACACCGGTACCGAGACCTCAACGCCGCGTATGGGCGGCATCCTCATTTGGTTTAGCGTGGCGTTTGTGACGTTCGCTCTGTGGGTGCTCGCACGACTGGTGCCAATTCCGCTCTTCGAGAAACTCGATTTCTTGAGTCGTAGCCAGACGTGGATTCCACTCTTCACACTACTTGCAGGCGCGCTTATGGGGTTTGTGAATGACCTGTATGACATACGCCCTTCAGGCGAGCGGGGGGTGTCAATTCGCGTGCGGCTTCTCTTCGTCTCGCTGGTATCGTTGTTCATTGGCTCGTGGTTTTATGCGAAGCTCGATGTGAGTGCGGTCGGTATCCCGGCCGACGGTTCTCTCATGCTCGGTATGTTTATCGTACCGCTGTTTATGCTCATATCGATTGGGCTATATGCCGGTGGTGTTATCGACGGCATCGACGGACTCTCGGGCGGCGTGTTCGGTGCCGCGTTCACCGCGTATGCAGGTATCGCCTACTTCCAGAATCAGGTCGACCTGGCCGCGTTTTGTGCGGCACTCGCGGGGGGTATCTTGGCCTTTCTCTGGTTCAATGTTCCGCCAGCACGGTTTTGGATGACCGAGACCGGCACGATGGGCCTCACCATGACGCTCGCCGTCGTTGCGTTTATGACAGACACCCTCGGTGGGGGATACGGCGTGGCGGCTCTACCAATTATCGCGTTCCCGCTTGTGGTGACCGTCCTGTCGAATATTGCCCAGGTGCTCTCAAAACGTTTCCGAGGCAAGAAGCTGTTACGTATCGCGCCTCTGCACCACCACTTTGAAGCCATTGGGTGGCCACCCTACAAAGTCACGATGCGCTACTGGATTATCTCGGTCGTCTCTGCTATTGCCGGCATGACCGTTGCACTTCTAAAATGAGGAACGCCTCAGGCGACCGCGTTTTCTTTTTTCTTGTCCTGGCAACCGCACTTGCGGGACTCGCCATCTTTTCTTCTGCGGCGCTCGGGTTACTCGCACGCGAGAGCAGCTCGGTGTCACGGGATATTTTCGTGCAGGCTGGCCTCGGGCTCGGCCTCGGGTTTGCCGCTCTGTTTCTTGCACGTGCGGTACCGCTCGCGTGGTTTAAGACGGCCGCTCCCTACGTATATCTCGGCACGCTCGCCCTCACGGCGCTCGTCTTTGTACCGGGCACCGGCTTTCACTCGGGCGGCGCGACGCGCTGGATAAATCTCGGCTTTACCACGCTTCAGCCTGCTGAGTTTCTTAAAATCGGGATAGTGCTCGTTCTCGCATGGTGGCTCGCGCCGCGCGCACGCGAGTTGCGCAATATAAAGAAAGGTATCCTTCCGTTCTCGGCCTTTCTCGCAGTACCTGCGGCGCTCCTCCTCGCTCAGCCGAACACGTCGACCACACTCCTCATTCTGGCAACGGGAGCGGTGATGTATTTTGCCGCGGGAGCGCCGTTGCGCGATTTCGGCATACTTATTCTCGGCGTCGTCGTGGCACTTGCGCTCGTGGCCGCGGTGCGCCCTTATGTGCTCGAGCGCATTAAGACGTTCATCGATCCGACAGAGAACTCTCTCGGCAGTGGCTATCAAATCCAGCAGTCGATGATCGCGATAGGGTCGGGCGGCCTCTTGGGGCGCGGATTTGGGCAGAGCGTCGAGAAGTTTAATTATCTGCCAGAGCCGGACGGCGACTCCGTCTTCGCCGTCTTTGCAGAGGAGACCGGATTTATTGGCGCCACGCTCCTCTTGCTCTTACTTACGGCGCTCGCGGCGCGCGGGATCGTGATCGCGAGCGGGTCGCGCGACCTCTTTGGCGGGCTTGTGGCGCTCGGGTTCTCCTCGCTCATTATGTTGCAGGTCTTTATCAATGTATCGGCCATGCTTGGTATCATCCCGCTCACGGGGTTGCCCTTACCCTTCGTCTCACATGGGGGGACGGCGCTCATGGCAGCACTCCTTATGTGCGGCATCGTGCTCAATGTGGCGCGGCATAAAAAGACCTAGCGTGGGTTCTCTGATATTCTTACGGACATGAAGATCGTATTTACCGGCGGAGGAACAGGGGGGCACTTCTATCCCATCATCGCCATCGCCGAGGCGATGAACACACTCGTACAAGAACGGCGGCTTATCGAGCCACAATTATATTTCCTGGCGCCCGACCCCTATGATCAAGAGGCGCTCTTCGAGAACGGTATCACCTTTATACGGATCAGGGCAGGGAAGTGGCGTCGGTATTTCTCGCTTCGCAACGTGAGCGACACGTTCGTGACGCTCGCGGGCACCGTGAGTGCGCTCGTGACACTCTTTCGTCTTTATCCAGACGTGGTGGTGAGTAAGGGTGGATACGGGAGCATGCCAACACTCATTGCCTCGCGAATCTTACGCATACCGGTCGTCGTGCACGAGTCTGACTCCAAGCCCGGCCGCGCAAGCCTGTACGCGTCGCGGTTCGCGGTGAAGATTGCACTGTCGTACGAGAACGCGGCCGCGTACTTCTCTAAGAAGGCGCAAGGGCGTATTGCACGGACCGGTACGCCCGTACGCAAGGCCCTGTTGCACGTTGAGCCAGAGGGCGCGCGAGAGTATCTGAAGCTTGAGTCGGGTATACCGACGGTATACATCACCGGTGGTTCGCAAGGATCGCAAAAGATTAACGAGACCGTGATCTCGGCACTGCCGTCCCTCGTGGCGTTTGCGAATGTGATCCATCAGACTGGCGAAGCGCACCTAGAGAGTTCTCAAGCGATCGCACAGGTGATCCTCGACAAGAATCCGCACGCATCGCGCTATCACCCGTTTGGATTCTTATCGCAACTCTCGCTCCAGAGGGCGGCGGGCATTGCTGATCTGGTTATCTCTCGCGCGGGCACGGGGACTATTGCCGAGATCTCGGTATGGAAAAAGCCGTCTATATTGATCCCGATTCCCGAGGCCGTGAGTCACGACCAGCACGGCAACGCCTATGCCTATGCGCGGACCGGCGCCGCGGTCGTGATAGAGGAGGGGAACCTGACGCCGCACCTCCTCGCGTCTGAGACGGAGCGCATCATCAAGGACAAGGCCGCGACTGCGCGTATGAGCGCCGCCGCCGCGCGCTTCACCGACCCGGATGCGGCGAAGATTCTCGCGAGCAGTATTTTGGCTATTGCCCTCGGTCATGAATATGAGTAAGGTCGTCACACGGTTCGCACCATCGCCAACGGGTTTTTTACACGCAGGCAATTATCGTACGGCAGTGTTCGCCTATCTGTTTGCAAAGCAACATGCAGGAACGTTCTTGGTACGCATTGAAGACACAGACCGAGCCCGCTCAAAGCCCGAGTACGAACAAAACATCATGGAGACCCTGGCGTGGCTCGATGTGCGATCTGATACCGAGATAGCGCGCTCAAGTGACCGTGTTGAGCGACACAAAGAAATTCTCGCGAAGCTCATTGAAAGCGGCGCCGCATATGTGTCGCATGAGGCGAAAAAGGACGATTCGAACCAGATGGTTGACGTAGTGAGATTTCGCAACTCAGGTACCACCGTAAGCTTCCACGACGAGATACGTGGTGACATTACCTTCGACACCACCGAGCACGAGGATTTTGTCATCGCGCGAGCCGTCGATGACCCACTCTTTCATCTTGCGGTGATTGTGGACGACGGCGATGCGGGGGTGACGCATGTCATACGAGGAGAGGACCATATCTCTAACACTCCGCGGCAGATACTGCTTCAGCAAGCGCTTGGCTACGCGGTGCCGGTGTATGCACACCTCCCCCTCATTCTGGGGAGCGACCGATCGAAACTATCAAAGCGCAAGGGCGCGAAGGCACTCACCGAATATCGAGATCAAGGCGTCCTCGCAGAAGCGATGCTTGATTACCTCGCCTCACTTGGCTGGCATCCAGGCGACGATCGAGAATATCTTACGCGCGAAGAGCTTATCAGGATGTTTGATCTCTCCCGGGTACAAAAAGGTGGTGCCATTTTTGATGAGACAAAACTCTTCTCCATTAATCAGCACTGGATGCGGGCGCTTTCCGACGAAGCATTTGTGGCGCGCGGTGAGCTCGTTGCCGCCGACGAATCAAAATTGCGCGAGGCAGTCCCACTCTTGAAGGATCGCGCGCATACCTTTAGTGAGGTACGTGAGATGCTCGCTGGCGAGCTTGCATGCCTGTTTGCGGCCCCAGAGATAGAGAGGGAAGTGCTCGTGCGCAAGGAGCCAGCAGATCGGCCAGGACTCACCAAATCGGCCCTACAAGGCCTCCTAGAGCCCCTGCGCAGGCTCCCAGGAGACGTTTCTGCCGAGGTGGTCAAGGACACGCTCATGCCGCTCGCTGATGCTGAAGAGGCGAAAGGGAAGGGGGGCCGAGGCGGCGTTCTCTGGCCACTGCGCTACG
Source organism: Candidatus Kaiserbacteria bacterium CG10_big_fil_rev_8_21_14_0_10_56_12 (assembly GCA_002773355.1). Classification (GTDB taxonomy): domain Bacteria; phylum Patescibacteriota; class Minisyncoccia; order Phycocordibacterales; family Phycocordibacteraceae; genus C7867-001. Next base: position 15,942 of record PFBL01000005.1, on the reverse strand, counting down.
CGCTCTCGGGGCAAGAACGCTCGCCTGACCCATTTACTCTCATCTCGATACTGGGCGCACCGGAGTCGACTGCTCGCATAGAGAAAGCGATTGCTATACTGGAGTAATGTTTTGGCGACGTCTTCCGCACATTGCTCTCATGTTCGCCATTGCAGGAACGGCGCTCATACCGATGCACGCCTCTGCAGACGCGGCGGCAGACATCCAGGCGCAGATCAACGCACATAATAGCCAGATCGCCTCTCTTGAGGCAGACATTGCCGCCTACCAGAAACAGCTCGATGCGCTCGGTGCACAAAAGAGTACGCTCCAGTCTACGATCAACGAGCTGGCGCTCTCGCAGAAGCAGCTCGCGTCAAAGATTGCGGTAACCAAGAACAACATAGCGTGGGCCAATAAGCAAATCGCGCAACTCTCGGCCTCTATCGGCGACAAAGAGGAAGCGATAAAGGGTGACCAGGACGCCATTGCCAAGGCTCTGCGAAGCGTCGACCAAGGCGAGCAGGCATCGCTCCTTGAACAACTCTTCTCGACACGCTCGTTCAGCGACGCCTGGAAGGCGGCCGACGAGGTCGCGCAGTTTAATCGAGCACTCAAGGGCAACATCGCCGACTTGCAATCTGCACGCATCGTGCTCTCGACGAATCGCGACAAAGTCAACGCCGAGAAAGCAAAGCTAGTCGCGCTTGAAAATGATCTTGCACTCCAGAAGCGGTCGGTAGACGCGACCAAGGCAACCCAGGCAGAGTTGCTCTCGCAGACGAAGAACAAGGAGTCAAATTATCAAAACCTGATCGCCCAGAAAAAGGCGGCAGAGAAGTCGTTCGAGCAAGAGCTGGTGAATCTGCAGAGCCAGCTCAACCTCATCGTGCATCCGGGCTCGTTGCCAAAGGTGGGGTCAGGCGTGCTCTCCTGGCCGTTCTCTGTAGCGTTTATGAATAATTGTGCGACGCGGAGTAAAGTCTTTGGCAATAACTTCTGTATTACGCAGTACTTTGGCAACACGCCGTTCTCGACCGCGAACGCGCAGGTCTATAACGGACACGGACATAACGCGATCGATATGGGCGCGCCTATTGGAACACCACTGCACGCGGCCTTGTCCGGCGCTGTCCTCGGCACGGGCAACACCGACCTGGTGCGCGGCTGTTACTCGTTCGGCAAATGGGTGATGATTAAGCACTATAACGGTCTGAACACACTCTATGCACACCTCTCGACCATTGATGTATCAAGGGGTCAGCAGGTGACCACCGGCCAGATTATCGGGCTCTCTGGCATGACCGGGTATGCGACTGGCCCGCACCTCCATTTCGGCGTGTATGCGACTGAAGGCACCGAGATCATGACACTGAAGCAGTACCGAGGCGCGACCACCCCCTGTGCCAACGCGACCATGCCGGTCGCAACGCTCACGGCCTACCTGAACCCACTCTCGTATTTGTAATGCTGTTGATTCGATTGGTGTAGGGGAGTGTATACTTACTGAGTATGTTGCGGCTACTATTCTGGGCGCTCGTGCTCCTGCTCGCGCTCTCATTCTTTGGCATATCGCTCCAGGCGATTATTAGCTCTCCCGCAGGGCAAGAAAATTTTGGCTACGTGTACCATCTCGCGCTACAGGTCTGGCACTGGCTCCTCGGAATCTTCTTGCACTAGAATATTAAAAAAAGACAAAAGGGAAGTGGCGGCAGTCCCCTACCGCAAAATGCCTGAAAGTGGCTATGCTTGTTCTACCCCGCACACGGGCCGGGGAGGGGTAGGCCCGGTGGAATGCTCAGACGAAGGGCAACCGTCGCTCTAAGGGGCATGTAGGCGGCATTGTACACGCAGTAATAATTTTGATGCGTAGCGAGAGTGCCCAGGCTAGCCCAGAGATAAGTGCGCAAAAGGTATATTGTGCGCACATTAAGCAAAGCTGAGAGAGGGTCTTCTGCCCTTGCGAGCGGGTCTTAGCAGGTGACGTTTGCCACGATGTAGTCGAATGCCTCGTCGACGGTATCCACGATGGTATAGAGTTCGAGATCCTCCTCGTCTATCGCGCCGCGCTCTTCGAGCATGCTTTTCTTCATAAAGTTGATAAGGGGCTCCCAATAGGATCTTTCTATAAGGACGATGGGTACGCGGCGAATTTTACCAGTCTGGACAAGGGTGATGATCTCAAAGAATTCGTCCATAGTGCCATAGCCGCCTGGGAAATAAACGTATACCTCTGAGGCATACGTGAGCATGACTTTGCGTACGAAGAAATGGTAGAAGTTGTAGCTCTCTGTGAGGAACGGATTATCGCGCTGTTTAGACGGAAGGTCGATGTTAAGGCCGACCGACGCGCCGCCCTTCTCAAATGCGCCCTGATTAGCGGCGCGCATGACGCCAGCGCTCCCACCGGTTATGATAGCTAACCCCTTCTCGGAGAGTCTCGCGGCGAGATCTTGTGCGACTTTGTATTCCGGATCCGTTGGTGCAAGGCGCGCGCTACCGAAGAAGGTTGCCGCAAGCCCGTACTTGCGCAGGATATCGAAGCCCTCGACGAACTCGGACATGATCCTGAAGATGCGCCACGATTCCATCACGCGCGGCTTGCAGACAAGCGGTTTATGCTCTTGTGGCACGGCGCGTTGTCCTTCGTGAATTGACTTCGCAAGAAGCTCCGCCATCTTAGAATCGTCCATAATGCCCCTATTGTAGCAGACACGTCTTACTGCCCAGTGCAGTTATCCGCGGGTTCGTAACCCTGCGCGCGAGCAAGCTCAGGAGAGGCGTAGTAGCGCCGGTTTTGCTCGACGATTCTTTGTGCCGCAGGACAGTTGAGCGGATAATAACGTGAGCCGCTCGAGGAGGTCACCACCTCAGCGGGTGTGCCGAGGGGCGTCACGCTCCCGGTCGGAGCGGGCTCGCTCCCCTGCCTCGCATCTCGGCCAGCCAAGTAACCAAGGAAAAAGCTTGCTGTGGAGGCGAGAACAAGTACGCTCACGACGAGTACGTCGCGAGGAATGCGCGTGAGACTGCTTTTGCACTTTTCGCGCGCATCTGCTATATTCATCAGGTAAAACTATAACACTATGGCACATACCAAGGCGGGCGGATCCGTAAAAAACCTCAATACCTCAAACCCTAAATATCTTGGGGTTAAGCTCGCTGACGGCGCCCTTGCGCGGCCCGGCATGGTGATCGTTCGTCAGCGTGGCACCAAGATCGAGGCTGGCAAGAATGTGCGCGTCGGTCGCGACCACACCTTGTTTGCGGCCACATCTGGTAAGGTGGCATTCCGCACGATGCGGAAGACTGCATTCACCGGCCGAGTATCGCAGAAGAAAGTCGTCGATGTAGTTATAGGCGGTAGCTGACATGCCCCGCAGCCACCTGGCTGCGGGGCATGTTGCATAGCGTCACTCAGACGCGATAGTGATCGAAAACTTTCCGAACAACTCGCCTGCTGAAAGCGGGATTTCAAACGTACCGAGCTCCTTAAAGGGTTTTTCTATCGTAATAGCGTGCGCGGGGAGATCAACGCTCGCTTGCTCCTTGGCCGCGGCGGCAATTTCTTTTGCACCGACTGCATCATAGAGGTGTCCCTTATCGTTGGCCTTGGCAGTGATGGTTATGTTGGCATCGGCGAGTGACGAAAAATTCTGCGCCAGAAGCTTGGTATCCATGGCTCTACGGTCCATATCCCTCTTGAGATGCGCCGCTGCGTTGTTCATAGCACCCGCGGTCGCTGGTATGGCAGACTTGCTCGGGATAAGGTAGTTGAGTGCGTAGCCATCTGCGGCGTCCACGGTCTCGTGCTTACGGCCAACGCCCTTCACATCCTTGGTCAAAATAATCTTCATATCCTCTCACTCTACGCCATCACTTGCCCGTCGTCAAAAACTGTATCGCGCGCGCCATCTGGGGGTCCTGGTGAGCGTCAATGTCCTTCTGAGTGACTGTTGAGGTAATGGTGGGTGTAATGCCGTTGCCCATGATCCAATGACCGGCGGGAGTAATCCATCGCGCCACCGTGATCTTAAGTGAGCCGCCGTCGAGACCGATGAGTTGTTGTACCGAACCCTTGCCAAATGACTGTGTCCCGATAAGCGTTGCGGCATGAGCATCCTTAAGTGCACCAGCCAAGATCTCTGAGGCTGAGGCCGATCCCCCATCGATAAGGACTGCGATCTTCGTGCTGGCTGGGATGTCGCCATATCCGCGGCTCGTGTGTATCTGATTCTTTTGCTTGCCGCCAAAGTCCTCGGTCACGACCGTGGCACCCTTGGGTAGAAAGTGGCTCGCAATGTCGACGGCAGAGTCGAGATAGCCGCCGGGGTTGCCGCGGAGATCTATAACGAGCTTGTGAGAGCCGCTCTGCTTAAATCGTGAGAGCGCCGTGTCAAAGAGCTGGGCGGAGTTGCCGGTAAACTCGTACAGCGCGATGTGGTAGACGCCGCTCGCCGCGTCGAGGCCATCGTCTGTCTCGGGGACCTGGATGGTCGCACGCACAATCTTGATGTCGAGCAACTTACCATCACGTACGATCGAGAGATCAACGGTAGAACCGATCGGTCCGCGTATTTTGCTCACGGCGGCTTCGGTTGAGAGGCCGTCGGTTGAGCTGCCGTCAATCGCGACGATATCGTCGCCGGCCTTAATGCCAGCGGCTTCAGCGGGGGTGCCCTTGAGGGGTGCCACGACGGTCAGGATGCCGTCTTTTACATCTATTTCCATGCCCACTCCACCAAAACTGCCCGAAATACTCTCGGCAAAAGCTTTGGACTCTTGAGGCGGCAGAAACACCGTGTAGGGATCGCCATACGAGTCTGCTAGCCCCTTTATTGCCCCATACACCATCTCCTTGTTGGTGGGGAGCGTGCTCGATGCGTGGGTGATCACGTAGTTCGCACGGAGCGAGTTCCAGGCCTTCCAGAACGCCGTCATATCAACGGTCTGGTCGGGCGTCGCGTCGAGGCCATCGCCTACCAGCGGTATGTGGGTAATAACTGCGGCCGCGGATCCGGTGTTACCGACGAGAATACCGACACCAAACGAGAGAGATGCCACGACTGCAAAGGCCACGCTCTTGGTAACGATTCGTTTATAAACCTTCATCGGCATAGTTCTCGCCAGTGTACCACGATAATCCCGAGCACGAGTGTGCCCGTGCTATTCTATAGCTATGATATCGCGGTACGAGTACAGTGGCGGCGTCTGGATTGATATTGAAAAACCAAACGAGGACGAGGTGCGCAGTGTTCTCGGTGAGTACGGGATCAGCGAGCGAGTAGTGACTGAGATCCTGTCACCGACGCCCGTGCCGCTTGTCGCGGGAGACGCTGGTGCCGTACTCCTGGTGCTTCACTTCCCCGCTCCTCATGATGAGGCGGAGGATATCAAGAGCCAGGAGATCGACTTCATCGTCGGCGAGGGTTTTATCATCACGGTGCGTTATGAATTGGTGACCTCACTCCACCATCTGAAGAAGCTTCTCGAAACCGAGGCGGCGGTCAACAGCGCACTTGCTCTCTCGACGGACGTCATGCTCGAGTTGTTATTCGCACATCTGTATACCTCGATTCGCGACCATGTGACACACAGCGCCGACCAGCTCGACCGTATTGAAAAACAGATGTTCAGCGGCAAGGAGCATCAGACCGTGCGAGCGATCTCTGACAGCAACCGCGATTTTCTGCATCTCGAGGCCACGCTGGTCAACCACGAGGAGCCACTCTCGCGCTTTCTTAAAACGCTGTCCGAACGAAACTTCTTTGGCAACTCATTTGAGGAGCGTGCCGCGCGGATTGCTGCCGATCGTGTGCACGTAGTGCATCTTATTCGTACCTATCGGGCTGTGGCTACGGAGCTGCGCGAGACGAATAAAGTGCTTGTCGAGACCAGACAAAGTGAGATTATGAAAGCGTTGACCGTCATGACGATTATCGTGCTCCCGCTTGAACTGATCGCGTTCATCTTTGGCATGCACGCGCCAGGCACGCCGCTCCTGCAACATCCGAACGCCTTCTGGATCATTCTCGCGCTCATGTTGGCGATGTGTGCGGTGGTGGCCCTATTCCTCTCTCGCAAGCGTTGGATATAATGGCATCTATGCTGTGGCCAACCCGATGGTTTAAAAAGGGTGCGGGGATTGCGCCGTCGGGCAAGGTGCCGATATTCCTGACCAACACGCTGTCTGGTGACAAAGAGGTGTTCATTTCGCATACGCGAGGCACCGCGCTCCTCTATAGCTGTGGCCCCACGGTGTATGGGCCGGCACACATTGGCAATCTGCGTTCATACGTGTTCTCCGATACGCTCACGCGCGTGCTCAAGTGTGGCGGATATCGAGTGCTCCGTGTGATTAACATCACTGATGTTGGCCACCTCGTGGGCGATGGCGATGAGGGAGAGGACAAAATGGCGGTCGGCGCCGAACGCGAAAAGACCTCTCCGGAGGCGATTGCCAAAAAGTATGCAGAGTTATTTATTGAGGATCTCGAGCAGCTCAATATCGATACCAGTGATATCCGATTCCCTCGAGCAACCGAGTACATCAATGAGCAGATTGTCCTTGCGCGGACACTCGAGGAAAAAGGTTTCGCTTATCGGCTCAAGCACGGGCTCGCCTTCGACACCGCGCGTTTCCCCGGCTACGGGAGGCTCGGGAACGTCGATGTGGCGGCACAGCGCGCCGGTGCACGAGTCGATGCCGATAAGGAGAAAAGGCATCCAGCCGACTTCTGGCTCTGGCGATCGGCGAGGCCGCACGATCTCCAACAGTGGAACTCGCCGTGGGGTCGCGGGAACCCGGGTTGGCATATCGAGTGTTCTGCAATGATTCGCGCGCTCCTTGGCCCTGAGATCGATATCCATACCGGAGGCGAAGATCACATCGCCATACATAACAACAACGAGATCGCACAGTCTGAGGCGGCACTCGGGCGGCCCTTCGTGCGCTACTGGATGCACAACGCCTTTCTCACCATGGATGGCGAGAAGGCGGCGAAGTCGCTCGGGAATGTCGTGTATCTATCTGACATCATGGAGCACGGTTATCACCCGCTTGCACTACGCTACTTCTTCTTGCAGGCACACTACCGCTCTCCCATTTCCTTCACCTGGGAGGCACTCGCCGCGGCATCCGCGGGTCTGGAGCGGCTGTGGGCCTTGTCGCGAGCAGTTGCAGATGAGTCGGCGCGCGCACGCGAAGCATCGCAAAGCAGAACGGCTTTTCTCGCCGCGATGCGCGACGATCTCGGCACGCCTCAGGCGCTCGCTATTCTCTGGGAGACACTGCGAAGCGAAGAATATTCTCCCGAGGAAAAGTGGGGCCTCATTGAGGACGCGGAGGCGCATCTGGGGCTCAAACTTACCGAGCCGCCCGCTTCGAACACGGTCGCAGGAGCCGATATCCCGGAGGACATCGCACGCCTGCTCGCGAAGCGCGCTACGGCCCGAGACGCAAAGGATTTTGCTGAGGCTGATCGCCTGCGCGACGAGCTCGAAACGAGGGGATATCATGTGGAAGACGGGCCCGCTGGCCCAGTGTTGACGAAGCGCACTCTTTGATACACTGGGAGCAATGGCTACCCCAAAGAGCGCCGAACGAGTCCCTCCCCAGTCTCTCGAGTCTGAGCGCGCGCTCCTGGGCGCGCTCCTCCTGAAGCCTGATGCGATTCATGATGTGTCCGACCTCATCCACGGAGACTCGTTCTATGCCGAGAAACATAGGATCATCTTCACCGCGATGCGGGAGTTGTCTGAGCGGGGTGAACCCATCGATCAGCTCACGCTCTCAGAGCGGTTGCAGAGCCAAGGCTTGCTGGAGCGCGCGGGCGGTCGCAGCTACCTAGCCGAGCTGGCGAGTGCGGCCCCCTCCCCGGGCAATTTCTCACACTATGCGGAGCTCGTATCCCGCAAGTATTTGATGCGCGCACTCATTGATGCCGCCTACACTATTAGTGAGTCAGCCTATGACGACGCCCGTGAGACCATGGAGGTGCTCGATGAGGCCGAGAAGAGCGTCTATGCGATTGGTAATGCCTCGGCGGCACATAAGTTTATTGCTATTGCGGACACCATCCACCTCGCATGGGATCGCATCGAGGCGCTCTCCAAGCGCGAGGACGGGATCCGCGGAGTGCCGTCTGGCTTCCCGACGCTCGACAATCTGCTCTCCGGCTTTCATCCCTCTGATCTCGTGATACTGGCGGCGCGGCCATCGGTGGGTAAGACGTCACTTGCGCTTGATATCGCCCGCAATGCGGCCGTGCGGCACAACGTGCCGGTCGGGATCTTCTCGCTTGAGATGAGCTCGGAGCAAATCATTGATCGCATGCTCTCGGCCGAGTCTTTTGTTAATTCGTGGAAGCTTCGTACCGGTCAGGTCAAGGATGAAGAAGACTTCGGTCGAATTCGTGACGCGCTCGAGACGCTTTCAAAGGCACCGATCTACATTGATGACAAGCCGGGCAACAACATCCTCGCGATGCGCGCCGTCGCGCGGCGGTTGAAGCGCGAACGTGGTATCGGACTCATTATCGTCGATTATCTCCAGCTCATGACACCGACGAACACCAAGGCATCTGACTCGATGGTCCAGCAGGTTACCGAGATTTCGCGATCGCTTAAGAACCTTGCACGCGAGCTCGAGGTGCCCGTGATCGCGCTCTCTCAGCTCTCGCGTGATGTCGAGAAGCGCGGCGGCAAGCCGCGCCTCTCAGACCTCCGCGACTCCGGGTCAATCGAGCAGGACGCTGATGTGGTTATGTTTATACACCGCGACGATAAGGCGAACAGTACCAAGGAGGATGATCGGACCGGCATCGCGCAGATCCTTATCGAGAAGCACCGCAATGGGCCGACGGGCGCGGTCGAACTCTTCTTCGATGATAAACGTACGAGCTTCCAGTCGGTCGACACCGCTGGCTATGGCGGCCTCGCAGGCGAATTTTAATGGATAAGATCGACGAACTCGCCACCGCGCTTGCCCGGCTCCCCGGGATCGGGCCGCGCCAGGCCAAGCGCTTTGTCTTCCATCTCTTGTCGGTACCGTCTGCTGAGCGCAGTCGGCTCGCGGCGCTTATCGCAGACCTTGGTGCCCGCGTGCATCAGTGCCCTGACTGCCGGCGCTTCTACAACCCTGCTTCGCCAAGGCTACGCAGGGCAGGCGGCACAGACTCGGAAGTGTGCAATTACTGCTCAGACAGTAGGCGCGACGACGGGCTCTTACTGCTTGTAGAGAAAGATCAAGATCTTGCGGCTATAGAGCGCGCGGGCACCTACAAGGGCCGCTATTTTGTCCTCGGCGGCGTGCTCACGCTCACCGGCAAGGGCGGCATTCGCGAGAAGGAGCTCATCGCGATACTCGAGAAGCGCATCAGAAACGGCCTCAAAGAGGTGGTCCTCGCGCTCTCGGCGACGAGCGAGGGCGAGCATACCACTGATCACATACGACTCATGCTCGCGCCGTATCGCGACCTCATTAAGACCTCGCTCTTGGGGCGCGGTCTCGCTACCGGGAGCGAGCTCGAGTACTCAGACGCCGAGACCCTCCGCGCGGCGCTTAGTAATCGCAAGGAGACTTAACTCGAGGGCGATTCGGAACCCTTTAACCACTCTTCATATTGTCCGTTGTCTAACTCCCAACTACTCTCGGTAAGAGTCCTGTCGACGAAATCCTTCAGTCCACTGGCGATGTGCTCGGGCGGGAGGTGCATGTGCGTCGAACGCACCGCGTTTTCAAATCCGTCGGCAATTCTTTTTGCAAGCTCACCACCCGGGAACTTTTCTACATATCTGGTGAGTATTTCAAGCTTCCCAGCGTCCTCAATCGCTACTCCGGTCAATCTTGCCTACTCAGCAAACGGCGGCCGCATCTCTGCGCACCTTGGGAGCCCGAGGATCATTGGTATATGCCGTATGTGTTCTGAAACACTTGATTAATGAGGGGGTGTTTCCAAGCTATTGAACCATTACGAAGGGGTTGACAACAGCCTTAATAAATGTAGTCTGAGCGTCAGACAGGGCACTTCTATGCCCCGAGTCAGTTCGACCGAAACCCAACTGCAAGGAGGACATGCCATGACCGAAACAACCGCTCATACACCCGGGTCCGACGACGTCGAGGGCGAGGGCCTCATTCGGCTCCTCATCCCGGAACAACGTCTCCAGGACCCCACCTGCCGGTTCAGTGGTGCGTGTCGGCGCTCCTCGTGCAAATGCTCGAGGAGCGCCGCATCGCGGACCCGCACCTGCTCATCTGCGTCACCGACGCAGATGGCCACGAAGTCCCGGGTGCGCGGCAGCTCGTGCCGCTGGACCAGGTGCAGACCAGGGTCGATTTCCATCGGCCCGGAGAACACACGCTCCACGCCCGCGTGGTGTGGGGTCCGACTAGGAAGTGGCTGCGAAACGAGTACCTCGCTCGAGAGAGCGGCAGACGACACGCCGGCTACGACTGCGACGTGTTCAACGTCGACAACCGCCTCGAGCGGCTGTCCTGGGAGGCCGAGAGGACCCAACAGGAGTTCGATCGGAGCGAGTCGCGGCGCGGCCTGAGCATCGACAAGATGACGGTGTTCTACGGCCTCGGCCTAACGACCCGCAAGGTGGCGATTACGGACGAACTGTTCGCGTCGCCGCCGCCGCTGTTGCTCGTCTGGTGGCTCAACTTCCCGCATGGCGGGGCGAAGCTTCCACTCGACGACCAGTGCCATCTGCGACGCAGGGTGATCGAGTCTCTGCCGAAACTGGTTTGGGCCCCGGTCGCGGGGGCAAGTCTCTCGCTCTGCAAGGGCGTGGTGGGCATCCTCTGGATGCTCTTGTTCCCCCGCAAGCATGGCCGTTACTACGGCGGTGTCGCCTTTCTGGCAAACATCGCCTTCGGGAAGGCTTTCCCGTGGGACGATGGCCGTCGCCAGGGTGTCTACTGGCACGGCAGTATCCCGATGCTCTTCCTGGTGCCCATGACCTGGATCGTCCTCCTGGGCGCCGGCGTGATCAACTGCGCAAACCTCGGGATCGAGATGACCTTCTGGAACCTGCTCCTCTTCGGAGTGCTCGGTATCCTGGAGCTCCTTTCCTGTGTTGCGGTGATCCTCGGCGTCATCTTGGCGGCGGAAGCCGTGCGGGATGGCACGCTGGGGAACGTGATAGATCGCTTTCTGCAGCGGTGGGAAACCGCCGAGGCAGAACGTTCAATCAGCGCGTGGACCTTCGACGATAGGTACCGCGACCTCGTCTGCGACAACGGGCAGACGGCCTTCCGACCGCTCGATCTGACCCATCTGCAGAAGCGGCCGACGGTCATCTTCAGCGAGCTGAAGGCCAGGGTCTGCAAGCCCTTCGCTCGTTCCTAGCGAGTAAACCGGCTTTGAACGGATGCCGTGGAATTCGTTCAGCACTTGTCTGGGCGCTCGACGTAGTCGAGTTGCCCGGGCAAGTGCTTTTCTTTTTATACACTGGTCCGAACATCCTCCATCCAGTGGAGCAAATGAACATGAGAGACGCCAGAAAGGGCGCTTTCGAAGAAGGAGCGTGAACTCATAGGACGCGAATGTGGGTACCGACTCTAGTCTGTGGCGCTAACACGAGAAGGGCGCGGTCGGCACTGGCCGACCGCGCCCGAACCCTTTTGTAAAATGTTTAACGTCCTTGGACGAAAGTGAGGGCCTTACCCTTCTTGTCTGCGCGGCCGGTGCGGCCGATGCGGTGCACGTAGTCCTCATAGGTCGAGGGTAGGTCGTAGTTGATCACATGCGAGACCGCAGGGATATCAAGACCGCGAGCGGCAACGTCGGTTGCAACGAGCACGCTCACCTTCCCTGCCTTAAAGGCCTCGAGAGCACGGATGCGCGCACCGTGGGTCTTGTTACCATGAATGCTCTCAGAGTGAATGTGTAGTCGAGAGAGATCCTTGGCAATGCGCTCTACCCCGTGCTTGGTACGACCAAAGACCAGTGCGCGACTAAACTCTGGTTTACGAAGCAGCTCCACCAGGATCTGGAATTTGTCTTGTCCGCGCTCGATACGCACGACGTCTTGGTCGATAGTCGAGGGCGTGTCGGTAGTTTTAACCGAGATCACCACTGGGCTATTCAGAAACTCGCCAACAAGCTTCTCGATCTCGTGCGACATCGTAGCTGAGAAGAATAGTGTGTGACGCTCTTTGCGCATCTTGCTCATGATGGTGCGCATGTCGTCGATAAAGCCCATGTCGAGCATCCGATCGGCCTCGTCGAGCACGACGGTGCCAAATTCAGTCAGTACGAGAGCCTTGCGCTCCATGAGGTCTTTGAGGCGCCCGGGTGTGCCAATGACAAAGGCGGGGTCGTGACGAAGCTGTGAGATTTGTGGGCCGATAGCAGCGCCACCCACTGCTACCATGCCGCGAAAGCCGAGGCCCTTAGCAAAGCCCGCAAGCTCTTTCTCTATTTGCACGGCGAGTTCGCGTGTTGGGGCCATGATGAGCACGCGCTCCCCATTCTGCTTCATTACCTTGTCTATGAGCGGTATCAAGAATGCTGCGGTCTTGCCCGTCCCGGTCGCCGCGAGGCCGACGACGTCCTGGCCAAGCAGTGCATGCGGTATCGACTTGTCTTGAATCGGCGTCGGGAGATTGTAGCCCTTCGCTAGGATGTTCGCCTTGAGGTGTGCATTGATGTCAAAGTCGGCGAACTTGTGCTCAGGCACAAAGACCGGCTCCTCGGTCGTCACGACCGATTTGTTCGTAAATTTGGCTATTTCGTGCTCGGCCTCACCGAAGACGCCGAAGCCCCTCCCGCGCGAGGGTGCGCGACCTCGACCGTTGTAACTGCCACCAGAGCCGGGGCGACTGCGCCCACAGCTCGCGCCGCCGCGCGCTGGCGGTCGCGATGCATAGCTCGACCCGCCGCGCGTGTCGCGTGATGGTCGAGATGGTCGGCTTGATCCGCCTGCTGTTGATTGATGATTCCAGCGCCCTACTTGCATAATGTTGTGTATAAGATAAATAAAAGCACTGACTCGTATGAGCCTTAGGGTAGCGAGAAAGTGTTACTCAGACAGATTAAGCAATTGAGTCGATCTTCACTTGGAGAATCGGTTGACGATGACCAACGCGCTTGAAGTAACGGCTCTTCGGCTTATACTTCACCACTTCGATCTTCTTTGCTTTCCCGGCGAGGACGACCGTACCCTTGACCTCAGCATCCTTGATAGTGGGTGCACCGATGGTCGTGTCCGTGCCGTTGTCGACGAGGAGGACCTCGTCGAATACGATTGTGTCACCTTTTTTCAAGTCCTCTTTTGAAGGAGTGGAGAGCTTCTCTATCGAAATAGTGTCGCCCTTCGAGACGACATATTGCTTACCTCCGGTCTTGATTACGGCCACTTCCATTGCATCTTAAGATAGCACTCTTCTATAAAAAGGGCAAGGCCGGCCCGGTTCTCCTGAAGATGGGAGTCCCGAACCGGCCTCTAAGAGTCTGTGTGCGCTGGGCTAGCGATGTTCCCCGGATTACCCGGCCACAAACGCGTCACAGACCCTCTGCTAGTGCACGTGCAGGGCGATCGTAGCGATGAAGGTCGCTACGCTTGCAGTAACCAGAGCGAGGGCGCGTTCGCGCCTGCCCCAGTAGTACCACGCCGAGAGGACCAGAAGTCCTCCCGAGGCCCCCGTGCACAAAATCGTTCTCACAACAAAAAACTGATGGATTTGGCTCTGCATACCACTCACCTCCACATCCGCTACCAGTAGTATAGGGCCAATTCCCTATCTGTAGCGACTATAGCATACCGCCGCCTATTAGTCAAGCTCCGGATCGGTTGGCTTATCGAGAAGCTCGATCTCCACGCCCGCCTTCTCTCCCGTGATGCGGTACACATCCTTGTCGATTTTGGCGAGCTCTTTGTGTCCTGCGTTGAAGTGCGAGACTACGGTGCCGATAGCGTTGCCGAGTTTGTGATAGAGCGTGTTGGTGGTCTCGATATGCTTGACGAGCTCGCCGACCTTCTTCTGGATCATCTCTGCGCGCTCTTCAATCTGCAGCGCCTTGAGCCCTTGCATGACGGTCTGGAGATAGGCGAGGAACGAGGTCGGTGACACGATGATCACCTTGTATTTACTTGCCGCTCTTTGTATCAAGTTTTCATCCTCGCCTGCCCCAACCTGGTTGGTGAGCAGGTCGTAGTAGATACCCTCGCTCGGGATAAACATGAAGGCGAAGTCCATGGTGTTCTCCTCGGGGCGGATATACTTCGCCGTCTCGGTGATGCGGAGCTTGAGGTCGTTCACGAACGCCTTCTCGGCGGCGGCGCGCTCGGGGCTCCCCACCTGCGTGCTCACAAAGCGGTTGTAGTTGTCGAGGGAGAACTTGGAGTCGACGGGGACGAGCTTCTTGTTAATGACAATCATGGCGTCAACAATCTCACCATTTTTAAACGGGTACTGTATGCGATAGTCCTCAGGGCTCATGACGTTCTTCAGCACCGTTTCGAGGTAGTACTCGCCGAGAATACCGCGTTGCTTAGGATTCTTGAGCAAGTCTTGCAGGCTCTGGAGCTGTTCAGCGAAGCTTTGGGTCTGGCGACCGATCTCTTTGACGCTGGTGACCTCTTGAGTGATCTCCTTGATCAGCCTGGACGATTCAGAGAACTGACGATGCGCGTTTTCTTGCATGCTCTTGGCCGACTCCGAGACTTGTGAGTTGAGCGAGCGCTCGAGTGCCTGGAGCTGCTGCTGGAGGAGGAGCATCCCCTGCCCATCGTCTCGCTCGGGAGCCTTCTTCTGCCAGGCGAGATAGAGGCTCACCGCCTGGGCAATGACCAGCACGAACACGAGTACGATAAGCAGATTTTCCATCCGTGTATTATACTGTGAACATGGCCATTCACGAAGATATTAAGAAATCTATCCCCGATGCGCTACGCGCCCACGATGAGGTGAAGCTACGCACCCTCCGCTCGCTCACGACCGCGATGACCAACGAGGTTGTGGCCAAGAAGCGCAAGCCCGATGAGTTCCTCACCGATGACGAGGCGCTCGCCGTGCTCAAGCGCGCCGCCAATCAGCGCAAGGACTCTATCGAACAGTTTGAAAAAGCATCGCGCATGGATCTCGCCGAGCCGGAGAAGGCCGAGCTCGCGATCATTAGCGGCTACCTCCCTGCCCAGATGAGCCAGGAGGAGATTCGTGGCCTCGTCACCACGAAGGCGGCAGAGCTGGGCGTGAGCACAAAAGCAGAGGCAAACAAGCTCATCGGCGCCCTTATGCGCGACTTGAAGGGCAAGGCCGATGGCAACGACGTAAAGGCCGTTGTGGATAATTTATTCAGCGAGCAGAACTAATGTTTAATAAGACGTGGAGGGATACAGTATGACTCAAGAGCGACCCAAAAAACCAATCGACACCCCCATTCAAGACGAGATGCACCGGTTGGAGGAGGCGGGTGCGTTCAAGAGGCCCGAGAGGATCAATAAGCCGATTCCCACTCCCATTCAGGACGAGATGCACCGGCTGAAAGAAAGTGGTGCATTTGAAAGACCGTTACCTCGAGTGTCGGGGGCATCACTTAGGACGGAAGCATCGGCCGACCCAGAGGCGCTTTTTCCTGAACAAACTGAGGCGGTGTCTATCACCGACGAGGGCGAGGTCACTGTCCCAGACCGTGCCGAGGAGCCGTACTACATAGATCCGGCGGATGGCGAGATACACCAGAAACAACCTGGTAGCAAGCGCCCGCCGCATTCTCGATCCGCGTGAGAGCAACAACACTCGCGCGGCTCGCCCTTTTTTGCTATAAATCAATGGCCGAGCGTAGCTAGGCCCTATCGTCTAACGGTTAGGACGGAAGCTTCTCAAGCTTTAAATCCGGGTTCGATTCCCGGTAGGGTCACATTCAGAAACTTCCTCCGCAGTGAGGACAGAACCAGCCCGCGCCGAAGGCGCGGGAAAGGAAGAAAGAGCCCGTCGCTTCGCGACGAATTGGG
>PFBL01000003.1:675-10162 GCA_002773355.1 Candidatus Kaiserbacteria bacterium CG10_big_fil_rev_8_21_14_0_10_56_12 | reverse complement strand
GTGGTTCATACTCGTATCTTAACGAGTGTCCTAATTCAGTACGGAATGCACGCAATTATGAACAGCATCGTTCAAGTCGCGCGACTGACTTATGCGTCTGGTCGTGCGTCGTCGCGAACGCGCCCGCATCTGTCTTGCCTCGAAGATCCTCCACATGGAGAGGCAGGCGAAGGGGATCGAGGACGCTTACTGGCGTGAGCGACATGAGGCGAAGATCGCTCGTGTGCGCGCAAAGCACGCGAAGGTCGCAGGGAAGCTCCGCCAAAATGGCCACAGCCCCGAGTAAAGAAGCCGCAAGCTTCCTTTACTCGGGCTTTTTTGTGCCAAACGACAGTGTTACATCCCGATCAGGACCGGGATCACCATCGGTGCCTTGTTGGTGCGCTGGAAGAGGAACCCGGCGATGACGTCGGTGAGGTTATTTTTGACATAGTCCAGATCGATTGGGTTCATTCCCTGGGTTGAGTCCTCGATGGTTTTCTTAATGAGCAGCCGAGCTTGGTTCAAGAGATCCTGGCTCTCGCGCAAGTAGATGAAGCCGCGGCTAATAATGTCGGGCGATTTGCGGAGCTTACCGGTCTTCAAGTTGACGCTCGCGATAATCACGAACATGCCATCCTTGGCGAGCGACTGGCGGTCGCGAATCACTACCTCTTGGATGTCGCCGATGGTAAAGCCGTCCACGATCATGGGCGCCGAGGGCACCTTCTCTTTATGTGCGTGCAGGGTCTCTCCATCGACGATGTCGATGATCTTGCCATTGTCCGGCATGATGATGTTCTCTCGGGGGAAGCCAGATTGCTCAACCGCCTTGGCGTGGCATGCGAGCATCGAGTAGTAGCCGTAATAAGGCATGAAGAACTTCGCGCCCACTTGCTTGTTCATCCACACGAGCTCGCCCGTATTGCCGTGCCCCGTAGAGTGAACGTCGCTTGAGCGGTAATGGATCAGCGTTACGCCATGGCGATAGAGGTTGTCCTTGAGCTTCTGGACGGCGATCTCGTTGCCCGGGATGACCGACGAGGAGAGCACGATCGTATCGCGCTCGTTCAGCGTTATGTGCTTGTGCTGGTGGGTCGCGATACGCATGAGCGCCGCGAACTCCTCACCCTGGGCACCCGTCGTGAGGATCACGATCTTGTCTGGGGGGTAGTTACCAATATCCTGTGCGGGGATAACGGTGCTCTTCTCGATCTTCAAGAGGCCGGTCTTCTCGGCTATCTCGAGGTTGGTCTTAATGGAGCGGCCCTCAGTGACGATCTTCTTACCGAGCTTCTCTGCAACCTCAATAATCCTGATCATGCGCTCGAACTGTGAGGCAAAGGTGCCGATAATGAGGCGGCCCGAGACCGTCTTGATGATTTCCTCGAGGGTTTGGTTCACGCGCTTTTCTGGGATCGAGAAGCCATCCTTCTCGGCGTTGGTCGAGTCAGCGATGAAGAAGATGTTCTTATTCTTCGAGAGTCCACCCCACGTCTTCTGCTCTCGCTCAGACGGGATACCGTCATCGTGGTCGAGCTTCAAGTCACCAGAGATGACCACATTCCCTTGCGGGGTTTCGATTGAGGCACCCATTGAGAAGGGGATCGAGTGCGTGACGGGGAAAAAGGTTACCTTCGTACTGCCAATCGTGACGGTCTGCCCCGTCTCCACCTCGATAATCTCGAGCTTGGGCACGTCGGGATACTCTTCTTGTCGGCGCTGGATCATAATCGACGTGAGATTCTGTGTGTAGATTGGTGGTGTGCCGAAGCGCGACATAACGAATGGAATGCCGCCAATGTGGTCGAGGTGTCCGTGAGTGATCACCACGCCCTTCACACGGGCAGCGTTCTTCTCCAGGTATTTGGTGTTCGGCAGAATATAGTCGACGCCAGGCGAAGAATCCTCAGAGACAAACTGGAAACCCACGTCGAAGACGATGATATCTCCCGTTGCGCCCACCTCCATGGCGAGCATGTTGCGGCCCACTTCCTCGGCTCCGCCGAGTGGGATGATGCGCACGGCGTTTGCGGCGACAGGTTCTGGATAATAGTCAGCGGTGCGCGTTGTTCTCGTCGAGAGCGCGTTGGGTCGGCGCAAAATACGCTGAATTTGGCGCGTGGCGCTCCCTGGACGCCCGCCGCGACGGTCTGTAGGGCGTCGACGCTCGCCAGGACGATCGAAGCGACGCGGTGGTCGATTGGTCGTCGCCCGCGGCGCGCCTCCCCCGCGACGCGGTGCTGGCGATGGATTTCGAGCGGGACCCGGTGCTGGTGCGGTGTTCATATATTTTTTTGTTATTTCATTTTTATAAGTTCACGTACGTAAAGGTGCTCGGTCTACTGCGTTGCAAAAAAGGGCCACGCCGCATCGGTAACCTCGTACCACGAGGTTACGCCCGCAAACCGATCTGCAGGCGTCACGATTTGTGGCAAGGAGACGCCCTTGAGGCTCGCCGGTACTGCGTAGGTAAAGTCAGGCGCATAGATAAACGCAGCAGGATAATCTGCGGCGACGGTATCCTCGATCTTTTGCAGATCGGCCGCGCGCGCCGTCGGGTCGGTGTTACTCCGCGCGTCTTCGAGTAGTGCGTCGACCGTCTTGTTGGCATAGAGTGCCACATTCAGGCCGGGGTCATTGCGCTCGTGAGAGTCCCAGAACGCGTAGAGGTCTTGGTCTCTCCCGATCACCATGCCGTAGAGCAGGGCCTCGTATTTGCGCGGTCGAATAATGTTTTGCGAGAGGTCGCCAGGCTCATAGAGCTCGATGTTGACTGGTATCCCGAGGGCCTCCCAGTCGGTCTTGATCGCGGCCGCGACCTTCTTGAGTTCGGGTACATTTGAAGTGCGGAGGGTGATGCCGTCGAGGGTAGTCTTCGCTTTCTTGTTACTCCAGTGACGGGCAGTTGAGTCGTAGGTCCACCCAGCGTGCTCGAGCACGTCGGCGGCCGCTTGTGTTGGGCTCGCTGTAGAGGGTACGGCGACTTGGGTGATCGTATTGCTCGGTGGGACGGGGCCCATGATCGGCGTCGCGTACCCCCCCAACACGTTCTTCACAATCGCTTGTCGGTTAATGGCGAGCGAGAGTGCGCGTCGTACCTCCTGGCGCGTGTATACCTGCTTCTCGTTCTGATTCCAAAAGACGGCGAAGACGCGCGCGTAAGGAGCGGTGAGCGTGGTGGTGTTTTGTCGTTTGATCGGCACGTCATAGGCACTTTGCACGCTCCCGTCAGCGAGCGCCGAGGCGAGGTCCTCGCCGCGCGTGTAGAACTCAAAGCGAATACTGTCGAGATAGGGTCGACCAAGCGCATACGATGAGTTCTCCACCATGGTAATGCTTTGAATAATGCGTGAAGAATCAAAAGAGACATCCTTGATCTTGAATGGGCCTGCGCCCACGGGAGCGGTCTGGAGGGGAGAGAAAGCGAACCGCTCGTCGGGGAGATTTTTCCACAAGTGCTTGGGGAGGATTCCAAGCGTTGTGAGCTCGAGGAATGGCGCGTACGGTTTAGCGAGCGTGAACTGTACGGTCTGTGGGTCGAGAGCGGCCACTCGGACACCAGACCAGTTTGCATATTGGGGGCTCTTGATCGCTGAGACTTGCGTCTTCTCCACCGTGAAGACGACATCATCTGCCGTGAGCGCGGAGCCGTCAGAGAAGGTAAGGCCGCTGCGCAAGAAAAAGGTGTACGTTTTGCCATCGGGAGAGATCTCGTAGCGCTCGGCGAGTACGGGTACCAGCGCGCCCGACCCAGACAAGCCCATGAGGCCTGCGTAGGTGAGCGTCGAGAGATCGCGGTCGGCGTCGCTGATAGCAAGGAGGGGGTTAATGAAGCGCGGGCTCCCCACTTCACCTTCGACCAGCGATCCACCGTAGGCCGGCTGTGCCACCAGGAGCGACTGCTCAAGAGCGTAGAGGCTCAGGAGAGAGGCAAGGCCGATCAAGGCGACGAGCGTATACGCAATGAATTTGTCTCCTCCCGACAGGCTCGAGATATATGTTTGCACACGCTCAAACGCGCGTACCGGGTAGGTCTGCTGTAGCCGATCTTGCCAGACCGCGAGGCGATCTAGTAAGCCAGTAGGTAGGTTCATAGTCCTGATGACAGAAGGAGGTTCGCGATCGAGGCAAGAACGAGCAGTACCGCCACGACGATCGTCATGTTAAATAAGAGCTTTTCGGCGCCTCTGCGCTTGTAAAAAGTGGACGAGAAATTATCGCCTCCGAACGCTCCGCCGAGGGTCGCTCCGCGCTGCTGCAGCACGATGCCGACGATGAGGAGTATAGAGAGAATTATTTCTACGTACGGTAGTGCCGATACGAGAGTCTCCATCTGTGTCTCAGAGGATAGCATGGGGTCGTGGGGCCGGCAAGGTGTGCATAGAGGCGTACGACTTGAACTCGCACGGCAGTGTCTGTATACTCTCGCAGTATAGGGCGTTGGTTCGATTATTCATTTTATGTATAGATATATATGGCGAAAAAGCTTTCATTGTCGCCTCTGGGCGACCGCGTGTTAGTCAAGCCCCTCGATACACAGGGAGAGAAGAAGCTCGCCTCGGGCATTATCATCCCCGAGACGGTGAACAAGGAGAAGCTGTTGAAGGGAGAGGTGGTCGCCGTGGGCGCGGGTAAGCG
Organism: Candidatus Kaiserbacteria bacterium CG10_big_fil_rev_8_21_14_0_10_56_12; assembly: GCA_002773355.1. Taxonomy (GTDB): domain Bacteria; phylum Patescibacteriota; class Minisyncoccia; order Phycocordibacterales; family Phycocordibacteraceae; genus C7867-001. The sequence continues at coordinate 5,542 of PFBL01000003.1, read as the reverse complement.
TACGGAGGATGGCGGCCGACAGCCGCTCGACGTCGCGGTGGGCGATATTGTCTTCTACAAGAAGCCGTGGGACGAACCGCTCAAGATCGACGATGTCGAGTATGTCGTCCTTGCTGAATCTGAGATAGTCCTAATCGAAAACTAATTATGGCAAAACAAATACTTTTTTCTGAAGAGGCACGCAAGTCGATTGCCAAGGGCATCAACCAGGCGGCGCACGCCGTAAAGGTGACCCTCGGGCCCAAGGGGCGCAACGTGGTGATGGAGAAGTCGTATGGTGGTCCGCGTATCACGAACGATGGCGTGTCAATTGCCAAAGAGATCTCACTCAAGGATCGGTTTGAGAATATGGGCGCAGAGATTGTGAAGGAGGTCGCGAGCAAGACCAACGACACTGCCGGTGACGGCACGACCACCTCGGTCGTGCTCTTCGAGGCACTCGTCGAGGAGGGCCTCTCGCGCGTGCAAAAGGGCGCGAACGCCATGGGTATCCGCGCCGGCATGGAACGGGCCAAGAGTGCTGCGCTCGCGGAGCTTAAGAAAATGGCCAAGCCGGTGAAGGGTAAGGCAGAGGTGAAGCAGGTTGCCTCGATCTCGGCCGAGTCTGAAGAGCTGGGTCAAATTATTGCCGAGGCTGTCGACAAGGTCGGCAGTAGCGGCGTGGTCACAGTCGAAGAGAGCCAGGGGATGGAGCTGTCCTACGACCTGGTCGAAGGGATGCAGCTCGATAAGGGCTATGTCTCGGCCTACATGGTGACCAATCCTGAGCGCATGGAGGCAGAGTTCAAGGACGCACTCATCCTCCTCACCGACAAGAAGATCGGCAATGTGCAAGAGATTTTGCCGCTCCTTGAGAAGGTGGCGCAGTCGGGCAAGAAGGAGCTGGTCATCGTCGCTGAAGACGTCGAGGGCGACGCACTCTCTACCTTCATCGTGAACAAATTGCGTGGCGCCTTCTCGGTGCTCGCGGTCAAAGCGCCAGGATACGGGGACCGCAAGAAGGAGATGCTCGCCGATATTGCCACGATTGTCGGCGGACAGGTGATTACGAGCGAGGTTGGCATGACGTTTGAGAACGCGACCCTCTCGATGCTCGGTAAGGCGAATCGAGTTATTGCTACCAAGGACACCACCACGATTGTCGGCGGCAAGGGCAAGAAGGCCGACATCGAGTCGCGCATTAGCCAGTTGAAGAAGCAAATCGAACTTACCGACTCGAAGTTTGATAAAGAGAAGATCGAGGAGCGCATCGCGAAGATGTCGGGCGGTGTAGCCGTGATCTCGGTTGGTGCGGCTACCGAGACCGAGATGAAGTATCTTAAAGACAAGATCGATGACGCCGTTAAAGCGACCAAGGCCTCGATCGAAGAGGGGGTGATCCCGGGCGGCGGGACCGCGCTCGCAAAGATTGCGAAGAAACTCGCAGGTCACGAGGACAAGATGAGCCCGGACGAGCAATCAGGGTTCGATATCGTGGTGCACGCTCTTGAGATGCCGCTCGCACAAATCGTTATGAACGCCGGCAAGGACGACGCAAGCGCTATTGTGGCCAAGGTACAGGGCGGTAAAGCAAATGCTGGCTACGATGCCATGAGTGACGAGGTGATCGAAGATATGATCGAGGCGGGTATTGTGGACCCGGCCAAGATGCCGCGCATGGCGCTCGAGAATGCGGTCTCTGCGGCGGCGCTCCTGCTCACTACCGAGGCGGCGATCGCCGATATCCCCGAGCCGAAGGCGGCACCAGCGCCAGGCGCGGGTATGGACGGGATGGGCTTCTAGTCGGGGACTTCGTTGTAGCTCACAACCGACCAACCGCGACGACGGATGAGGGCCTTGAGCGGATGGTACTCGCAGATAGTCACGGTTGCGTTGTCGGAAGTGTTAAAGAAGGAAAGCTTCACGAAATCGGCGGCGTGAAGCTTTTCGCCGTAGAGCATATAGGCGAGGATCATCTTGAGGGTGACATGATGCGTCACGATAACAGTCTCGCGCCCTATGCGGCGCGTCAGGAGCCGGAGGGCTCGACGCGCACGTGCTTTAAGGTCGAGGAAGTTTTCCTCGTCTGAGTAGCGGTAGTCGTCCGCATGGTAGGCATTCTCGATGAGATCGACGATCTGTTGGACATCGGGGAGGTCGCGTCTTTTCCCTATGATCTCTGACGGATTACGTCGCTCGGCGAAGAGCGCAGAATAGGTGACGGGGACCCCAAGCTCGCCGCTAATAATGGCCGCCGTTTCTTTTGCCCGATCATAGGTGCTCGATATGATCCCCGTCACGTGAAAGCGCTTTACATAGGCGCCCACTCGCTTGGCCTGCGCTCGCCCTGTGTCAGATAAGCCACCGGCGGCGCCTTGGCGGACGTGTGCGGCGTTGAGAAGCGTCTGGCCGTGGCGGATAAAATAGAAGCGGCGCGGGCGAAGGAGGATGAAGGTCGCACCAGCCAGTACGAGTGCCGCTACAGCGACGATGAGGGGTTCTTGCGACATGGTGTATGTAAGTATAGGGGACGATGGGGATACTTTTGCACAGGGGTGCTCCGCATATCGCGTAAAGAGGGCATACTAAAGGGAGCGGATCATCATCGCCGCTTTAATCATCGTATACAAGGCATGAAATCACTTCACCTTATTGCTGTTATTCTTCTCGTGATCGGTGGTCTCAACTGGGGGCTCGTCGGTCTCGGCTATTTTGCTGGGGCGGGTACAGACTACAACGTAGTCCGAATGATCCTCGCGCCGGTCTCTGTCGGGCTTGAGAACCTGGTGTACCTCCTCGTAGGTCTCTCAGCGCTCTACCTCGGTGTGGGACACAAGAAGACGTGCAACATGTGCAGCGCGTCAGGGATGTAAGATCTCCTGACTGTGCAGAACACAAAACCCCGGCACTTGGTGCCGGGGTTTTGTGTTGCCGAAACGGGAACATTAGCGCGAATCACGTACGTACCAATACACGAGGAAGCTGAGCAGTGAGGCAAAGAAACACCAGACCGAGGAGAAGGTCTCGAGATAGAACCACGCGGCGACGGCCACCGAAATGAGCGTGAGCACCCCGAAGAGATTGATGAGCCGACGGCTCGACACAAAACAACTGCCGCTCGTAGCGACGAGATATACTCCGAACATCCAGAGCGAGTAGGGGTAGTAGGTATCGTAGCGTATGCATTCGTTGATCACTCGTGCGGTAACCGGGCCAGAGAGCATGAGGTAGAGTGCGTAGAGGCTCACAATGATACCGAGCGCGAGGAATATACGCAGATACCGTCTGCGCCGAGGGTTCGGCTCAATCATCCACACCGAGAAGGGGATCAGCACGGGCCAGAGAAGATACGCAAAGAAAGCGTAGCCGTAGCCGGTCAGTGTGTGCAGAAAGGGGTTGTTAAAAGAGAGCCACGCCACCCCGTCGGTGAGCTGTTGTAGACCAAAGATGAGCGGCATGCTCGTGAAAGGTAGCTCGCGAGCATGCTTGGTCTTGGCGATCGTAACGGCACCGGTGGCGGTGAGCGCCGTGCCAGCGACCAGACTCGCGGTAGCAGAGAAACACATGCTCGCCATAATAGCGTGGAGCAGCCTGTTCTCAAAGCAGGACAACGTGTGTGGTGGTCAGGTACACTCATAGGCGTATGAGCAGAGAAGGTTACCGACCACCACGAGAGAGTCGTAGTGTTGAAACGGGTAAGACTGAGTTGGGCGAGTCGCTTCGCGAAAAAATATATTTCCCCCATGTGCAGCCCATCCTCGACCTGATGAGCAAAAGCGAAATGTTTCGTGAGGCACCAGTTTCTCCCGAGACTATTAAAGATGTATTGTACGCGTTCATCGAACAGCGCATTATTAGTATTCAGGTGTATCGCTCGGAACAACACGGAGCCGCCTTTCCTGTCGGGATAAACGATACAGGCGCGCTTGCTAAGAAATTGTACGAGGCCTATGGTGGTCGCGTTGACGCGCTCGAGCCGAACACCAACAAGAAGAGAAAAGAGTTTCTCTTCACCTCTCTCCAAACGGTGGCGACGGGCAACGTCTTTGCCTTTATGGAGGAGGCTATGCACCAGATGGTGCTTGATCTTCCACGGGCTCTACGGATGCTCGCCGAGGGCCAAGAGCCCGACAGTCGCGAGATATACATTGTTGGCTCGCCGACCGACGAATATGGCGAAATGTCAGACACATTTGCTAACCGTCTCACCAAAGAAGGACTGTTTCCTGAGTTTGGATCTCTCTATGCAGAATATATAGAAAGAGAGCTGGGTGAATCAGGGAACGACACGCAGGTGCAGTTGTACGGTATCTCAATGGGCGCGAGCTTTGCCACCAGCACCGCCGAAAGGCTTGTTGCGGACGGGGTGGTCACACAAGATCGTGATGATCAACAAGGTCGACCCTCGCTATCCATTCGCCTCGATACGCCGGTTGGGTCTAGCAATCTTCCTGAAGCACGCAAAAAATGGCAAATACCGCTCGGGCTGGTCGCAGATGCTACCTACACAGCGCTCGCAGACCCGCTTTGTGTAGGCTTTTGTTTGACGATTTAGTTTTCATACTCATTTCAAAAGTTCGTCGCTCGTGACGCCGAGCGCTCGCGCAATCTTTTCTATGGTCGCAAGGGTGGGGTTTCCTTTGCCTGCCTCGATATTGCTCATCTGCGCACGGTCAAGCTCTACCGCACGACAAATGTCGCCTTGCGACATATCTTTCTGTTCGCGAATGCGCTTGATGTTTTTTCCGAGTTTCGTTGATGGCGTGCAATGAATGGGGTCCACTACATGATTCTGTTCAGGAAGTGATGATGAGAAAATCAAAGCCGAAATCTCGCGGTTTGAAACCATATCTCTATCGCGGATTTTTCCGTTGTGGAGAATGTGATT
>PFBL01000003.1:0-661 GCA_002773355.1 Candidatus Kaiserbacteria bacterium CG10_big_fil_rev_8_21_14_0_10_56_12 | reverse complement strand
TATGCTCGCGAGGAAATCATCACTTCAGAAATTCAAAAGGAAATCAAAAAAGTTTCTTTGCCAGACGATTGGGCTTCTTGGATGTTAGTGGAAAATGAGAAAGACAAATTGGTGGAAGCCCAATCGTCTACGCTTTTTGCAGACAACACAAAAGCCGATATTTCTCTTTTGGATTCCAAGATTGAGAAACTGATGAACGCATATCTCGAAAACGCACTTTCACTAGAGGAATAGCGAGATGCTAAAAGTGCGTTGGTCAATCAAAAACAGCTTCTCAAGGAGAGATTATCGGCTTTTGAGCAAAAAACGAATAATCGGTTCGAACTTACCGAAAAGTTTTTGAAATACAATATAGAATTGGCAAACGAGAGTACAAATGAAGAAAAACTTCATTTGTACAAAAAAGCCGGTTCGAACTTTATTATTGAAGCTCGAACCGTACTTTTTGAGCCACGCGGAGCGTGGCGAACCCTTTCAGATTCAGGATTTTTTTGGGGGAATACATTTGTGTCGGCGCTTTGCGCCGACCCCATTTCGGCTTCCAATTCCGATTTCCAATTTTGGCGGTGATGTATTAACCTTTGCTCGAACCCACTTCGCACGCGCGGAGCGCGTGGTGGCTTGAAACTAAATCGTACGCTCGACGAAAGCCCCACCACCG
>PFBL01000014.1 GCA_002773355.1 Candidatus Kaiserbacteria bacterium CG10_big_fil_rev_8_21_14_0_10_56_12 | reverse complement strand
GTCGTCGCAGGCGCCGTCGGCGTCCGCGTCGGTGCAGACGTCGCAGATGCCGCCGCCGCCCTCGGGGAGGCAGCCGAAGCTGCTACCCTCGCCGTTGCTCCAGAAGCCGCCGGCCACGAGCGCGAATCCGGCAGGCACGAAGCCCGCGCAGTCCGCGTCGAGCGAGCAGCTGATCTCGGCGTCGCAGGCGTCGCCCACGCCGTCGTTGTCCGCGTCCGCCTGGTCCGCGTTCGCGGTGTCCGGGCAGTTGTCGACGTCGCCGCAGACGCCGTCGGCGTCCACGTCGTTGTCGGGATCGTCCGGGCACACGTCGCAGGCGTCGCCGATGCCGTCGGCGTCGGTGTCGGCCTGATCGGGGTTGGCCATCTCGGGGCAGTTGTCGACGTCGGCGCAAGCGCCGTCGCCGTCCGCGTCGTTCTGCCCGTCGAGCGGGCAGGCGTCGCAGACGTCGCCCATGCCGTCACCGTCGGTGTCGGCCTGGCCGGGGTTGGCCGTCTCGGGGCAGTTGTCGTCGATCCCCTGGCAGGGGAACACGAGCTCGCTGCCCTCACAGATCGCGTCGCCGTCGACGTCTGGGTCGCAGGCATCGCCGTCGCCGTCGTTGTCGCTGTCGGTCTGATCGGGGTTGGCCACGGCCGGGCAGTTGTCCGCGTCGTCGAAGATCCCGTCGCCGTCAGCGTCGGTCTCGCAGGCGTCGCCCACCCCGTCGCCATCCGCGTCGGCCTGGTCGGGGTTGGCCACGGCCGGGCAGTTGTCCGCGTCGCCGCACCGCCCGTCGGCGTCCGCGTCGTTGTCGGGATCGTCCGGGCAGATGTCACAGGCGTCGCCCACGCCGTCCTCGTCGCGGTCGAGCTGCCGGGGGTTGGGGACGTCGACGCAGTTGTCGAGGTCGTCGATGACCCCGTCCTCGTCGCTGTCGGGCTCGCAGGCGTCGCCCACGCCGTCACCGTCGGCGTCGGCCTGGTCGGGGTTGGCGTCGTCGGGACAGTTGTCCGCGTCGGCGCAAGCGCCGTCGCCGTCCGCGTCGTTGTTGGGGTCGGTCGGGCACGCGTCGCATGCGTTCCCGAGGCCGTCCTCGTCCGCGTCGAGCTGGGCCGGGTTGGCCTTGTCGGGGCAGTTGTCCGCGTCGCCGCAGATCCCGTCGCCGTCGCCGTCGTCGTCGCTGTCGAGGGGGCAGGGGTCGCAGGCGTCGCCCGCGCCGTCCTCGTCGGTGTCGGTCTGCGTGGGGTTGGGGACCCCGACGCAGTTGTCGCCGTCGTCGAGCACGCCGTCCTCGTCGAGGTCGGGCTCGCAGCGGTCGCCCACGCCGTCACCGTCGCCGTCGGCCTGATCGGGGTTGGCGAGGTCGACGCAGTTGTCGCACGCGTCGCCCACGCCGTCGCCGTCGCTGTCGGCCTGGTCGGGGTTGGGGACGCCCCGACAGTTGTCGCGGGCGAGGAGCTCGTCCCCGTCCGAGGAGGTGTATGTCTTCCGACCCTCGCCGGCGCAGCCGGCGAGCACGATCACCGCGCAGAACGCGGCGAAGATCAAGGGGTTCTTCCCCACCATGATGTCTCTACCTCCAAAAAAAACGTTGCTCTCCCCTCTCACATGCCACACAGCTATCGTTGCGCGCACCAGCTCCCTTATTCCCTTTTTGTAGGGCGGGGTGACTGGCGGTTGCACTGACCGAGCTAAACAGCTTGGCTTTCCGCTTCTTTTAAAAACGGAAATTTGCGGTGTGGAACGCGATTGGTTCAAGCGTTTCGTTACTCGCACAGGTGCCCGGTCGGGCACAACCTAGGGTTAACCCACACGTCGGGCACCGGGTGTCACTGTACGCATGAAAGCTGACTCCACGTGGGAGGTAACCTTCAGGCGTACAGTGACGTAAGTCACACATCAATTGTAAGGAACTGATTAAGGAGCATCGTATATGACGACTCCTGTTTTGATCTCTTACAGAACTTGCAACAGACCAAAATGGGAGTCCGGCGCGCGCTCAGTGAATGAGGGCGCCGGATGGGTGGGATGACCACGCGATGTGGTCAATAGATCAGAAGGTGAGGCCGACGCCGCCGGGCGTGGCGAGGAGTCGCTGCCGCGCCTCGATTCGGCGGGTTCGCTCGTCCTTGGCGTCCGACTTGACGATGAGGTAGTAGATGCCGTACGCGGCGAGTCCGACACCGGTTCCGATGCCGGCTCCGATCGCTGCGGTCTTCCACTCGTCGCCCTTCTCCTCGACCGGCTGGTCGGCACCGACGCGAAGCGTCTCTCCGTCGCCCATGCCGTAACCGATCAAGCCGCCGGTGAAGAAGCCCGCCCCCATGAACCCGAGGGCAGCGCCAACACCAGGGAGGTCGTCGTGGGTCGTCGAGGAGGAGTCGAGCAGCTGGTCCGCGGTGAGGCTGCTCGCGATGAGCTGGCCCGCGCTGCCGAAGCCGCCCTTCGGGCTGGCCTCGAAGCCGAGCACACGAGTGCCCTTCTTGCTCTCGATGAGCGAGAACTTCACGTGGCGGTTGGCGTCGTTGGCCAGCGCCGCCGTCAAGACATCCTCGCCGGGGACACGCTTCGCGAGCTCGTTCGCCTGCTCGAGGCACTTCATGATGAAGACCTCATCCTCGACGTCGTAGCAATCCTTCTTGGCCTGCATCTGCGAGACCAGCTCGATGAGGGTCTGCACGGTCTCGTCCGTGTCGCTCACGCGACTGCGCAGCGCCGCCAGCTGGCCACGGGTGCGGCGCAGGAGCTCACTGTTCAACTGCCCGGCGCTGAGCGCGCGGGCGACCTTGCTCCCGAGGCACGGGGTGTAATCCCCCGTCTGGGAGCAGTCCTGGATCACCGTCACCGAGAGGGCGACGGGACCCTGGGCCTCGGCGGCGCCCAGGAAGCCGAAGAAGAAGGACGCGACGATGATCGCGTTTCGCATGTCTCACTCCTCTGTCGAAGGTTGGCCCGCAGCGCGGGACCGTTTTAGAACGGCCCGACATGGGCCACGGGGTGTTCGATAATAATGCAATTCCCGCGCCTGCCTGCCGGTAGGCAGGAAAGCGGGGATGACAGCGCAATTACGTATTACACTCATTATCGAACACCCCGTGTATCTTCTGATCTAAATTGTAAAGATCCTTCACCCGACACTGTCGGGTTCAGGACAAGTCCCTAGAGCGGATCAACGTGTGTCATGCTTGTCAGAATTACACACATCAGCTTCCATGCTCAGAACGGTTGAAAACCATTTTTTCCGACGTATCCAAGCAAGGAAAATACTGTCTCTCTAACCCTCCTAAAATAACGCATTACTATAGCTTATTTTAGATTTTTTGTCAATGGCACCTCTGTTCACAAGATCTTGTCTCTTCTCTGGAAAAGGCCAGGTCTTGTGTCCCCGGCAGCGCTTCGTGATGAAGGCTACCGGGGTAGGTGGGCTGATGTTGGGGGGGTTGGGGGGGGAGCTCAGCGGCTGGCGTGCTGCGCGGCCATGCAGAGCATGACCTCGCTGCAGTTCGCCTCCGCGATCTCGCGCATGCGCGTCTCGGAGACGCCCATGCCCGCGAACTGGACACGGAGGTCCAGCAGGGACTCGGCCACGCAGGCGTCGATGCCGCCGCCGCAGGGGGCCGGCGTGGGGCAAAGGGCAGCGGCCACTGGCGCCGGGGGCGCGGGGGCGGGCACGACAGCCACGGGCGCCGGCGGAGCCGGGGTGGCCGCGGGGGTCGCTGGCGCGGCGGCCACGGGGGGCAGGGGCGCGGGCGGGGCGTCGGGGGCGTCGGCGTCAGGGGCGTCGGGGGCGGTCAACGCGGCGATCGCGCTGTCGAACCCGGGCAGGACGCGCGCGGCGTCCTCCCCGACCAAGATCGAGGTGACCTGGGCCCACGGCGACCAGACGAAGAGCCCGGCCACGAGGGCGGCCACGAGGGCCGCCAGCGCGCCCAACCACCACCGGCGGCCGCCCAGCCCGGCCGCCGCCGCGTCGGCGGCGGCGGGGTCGGCGTCAGCGGCGGGCGCGGCGGGGGTGGCGGGGGCGGTGGCCGGCGGGCGCGGGGGCCCGGCCTCGGTGCCTCCCGCTGGGAAGGCGGCGGGGGCGGCGGGCGCGGGCGGGGTGCTGCTCATCTCAATCTCCTAGTCTGGGCCACTCGGGCCCGTGAGAGGTCGGACCGCGGGCAACTGCCCGGGTCGCGGTGTAGAAATCCCACTACCATGAAATGGCCCAAAGGAGAGGCTTTTTCACGGTAGCAGGATATCCATCACTTTTTTCCCAACATCAGTTGTAAGGTTCATTCAGCCTTGTCGCCCAACCATATTTCTATGGCGTTGCGCACTATTTGGCTTATTTAAGCGCTTTTTAGGCCCTTAGATCAACCAACTAGTCTTGGCTTCCTTTGGGGACTACTTGGCCATTTTTGATAACGATGCACTATAGCATATTTTGCAAGGTTTGTCAAGTACTCCACAGTGCAAAACAATACACAAAAAAACCGCCAGATATTTTACATATTGGCGGTTTCATCTAGAGAATGGTGTATCTGACTACTTGAATGCCTCTATCTGCCGGATAGCCTCGTCAAACTTTGTTTCTTCAAGCGGCGCTTTGAGTACTCGCTCCAGTGCACGGGTTTCCATTTCGTCAATGGCCGGCAGTATGTTGGCTTTTTCAGAATTAACATAGTTCAAGTACAAAAAAGCCTGAGGACTATATCCTCGCAAATGCGGCCGCACCGCGCTTTGCACTCCAAACTCACCGGTACCCTTGTCTATGAGAGCACCAGCAAACGAATTCCCTGCCTGCAAATTTTCACGCTGCAATTCTTCAATGTACGGCGCAAAACGCTCTGCCACTACAGGATCATTCATATCTACACCAAACGTATCTGCAATAAAATGTTTCAACCCATCTCGCTCGTAGACTCTCGTTCGGAAATCCAATACTTTCTGAATATTTCTCAATCGAATTGCTCCGTTTTCACCAAATCGCTCAATTGCCTCATCTGACCGCAAGTATCTATCTGCTTCAGAGATAAGACGGACATTGATATGCTCAACCGTGGCAGCAGAGTCTTCAACAGATGATACTGCCGCATCTTCCGGCTGTGCCACTGCCCCCACTTCCACTCGCGCCTCCGGTGCGGCAATCGCATTATTGTTTGCAGCCATTCTATTTGCCAATGCGCGCTCATATTCATTCGGCACCGGTCCGGAAAGATGTCTTGGCGTTATATCATTGTTCAATTGCGTGACACCGCCGCGCCCATCGCGAATAAACACGCCATCATCTGTTTTTGCAAATCCATTTTCTTCAAGCTGCGCAATATCAGTATCTTGCAGCCCAAGGATTCTTTTCACCCCGTCCTGCGTTTTGATATCAAAGTCACCGGGCAGCGCGCCTGCTTTTTTCGCGAATTGTGACAGCGCTTCATCACCGCGCACTTCTGTCCACGCACCGCTTACATGCCCATCCGACAATGGCGTTGCATCATTCCATGTCATCACCCGAACCTTGCCATCTTCAAACCGCATCACAGTGCTTCCATGTATTGGCCGACCATCTGGTGCAAGTTGGTCAACAGCCACTTTCCACTCACGACCGTCAAAATTCATTGTTTGAAACTGTGGTGGCAACACAGGCTCCAGCGGAGTTTTGAGAGATCCTTCATCCACATCAGGCAATGGTCCCATTTTTGGTGGCCCCATTGTTCTGTACTCATGCTCAGTCAACAAGCCTGCTTTTACACTCTCGTCAGCAACTTGCATGTGAGGACCATTTTCATCAAAAACAAGTTCAATCTTTGCACCAGTGTGCAATGTTTTGCTGTATTCCCATTCTCCCCCACCCTTTGGTATACGCACACCAAATTTTTGCACTTCATCTACTCGCCATTTATGAAATACTTGATCATCACTCAAATTGCTCCAATCTGGATGCGCTGTTTTAAGACTTGCAAGCATAGCAGGTCGCAATTGTGGATCAGCTTGAAAATGATTTGCAGCATGCAGCAGCCCTTGGCCTTCTTGTATTTCATACACTCCGGCAAGCCCCTCTGGAAACATTTGTACCTCCGGTATAGCAAAATCGACTATTTCATCATGTGCCGAAGCTCCACCAAATACTTCCCCTGCTCGCAGTTCCTTATCCACGTCTGCTTGTAGGGCAACAGAGTGCTGCTCCAGGCGATGCTCGTACCACTTGTGCGATGCAAATCCAGCAAGTCCTCCGCCAATGACGCCACCGGCCAGTCCAAGAACCCCTCTCCACTTCCACCCTTTCTTTTTGGTCAGGTTGTCAATCACGCTCTGTTTTTCATTCTTTCTTGCCGCGTTCATTTCTTTCAATCCCGCAATCAACGCATCCACTTTTTTGTCTCGCAGTTGTTCTTCAAAGTGAAGTGCCTCTATGCGACGAATGACATTGTTTGCCCGGACTTTAAGGCCCATATGCTGATCAAGCAATCCCAAAGAAAGCGGCGCGCGCAGCGCTGCGGCCTTCATGGCAAAATCAGTATTTTCTGAAACACTCACATTTTTATCCACGCGTTCCGCCAGCCACTGTAGCAGCGTCTCTGATTCGGAAATGTCCATTTCAACCTGCTTTCGGAGTGCTTCTTCTTGCGCCGCCCTATCCAGCTCATTTCCAAACGTATACCCCAAATAGCCGCCGGCCAGCGCCCCGCTTGCAATCCGCCACGCTGAATTTGAACTCAACCCGTACCCAACCGCCGCACCGGCGGTTGTCATGGAGGCAAGCATAAAGCCTTTCCATTTTTCACTCGATTCTTCATCCACTTCTTTCTTTTGTTCCGGGGATAACAACGCGTCAAATTGACCGGATCGCAGCTTTAGCGCTTTTTCAACGACAGACACAAGGCGCGGCTGTTTTTTGATAATGTTTTTTATAATATCTTCTGTTTGTTGCGTATACAGTTCACTCACCAGACCCGCAACCATGCCATCCATTCGCGCTTCCGCGGTTGGCATCTCTTGTTTTACTTTTTCCATGACATGGGCAAAGAGCAGCTCCGCGTTGGCCTCGCGACCGGCACCGGTCTTGCCAACAGCGCTTCCATCACGCAAACCCTGACTCAAAAATGCCGTCAATTTCGTTTGCATTTCTGCAGTGGAAAAAAATTCCACCACATTGTCTTGCTGATCTTCTTTTTTCTTTTCAAGCAACGCTTCTTTTTTCTGTTCTATCTGCTCTCTATACTTTTTTTGCTTTTTTCTGGATCGTTCGCCAAACTGTGAAAACCATCTCCCCAATCCGGCACCGGCACCACCCGCGGCAGCCGCGGCGTCTACGCCCGCGCCCGCGGCGTAGCCCAGCGACCCTGCGGCGCCACCGCCCAACACGGTAGGCCAGGCGGCTGTCCAAAGGGACGCGACTCGTGACGACAACCCTGTTGTTATTTTTTCCCATCGGGAAATGGACTCCTGCGCCATTTTGTTTCCCTCGTACGCAACCCATTTTTCAAGATTTTGGAGTGTCACGCCGTGCATGCCCGCTGCCCAGGCCGTGCGAAATGTGTCTGCGGTGTAGCCAAATGGCGCGAGCTCGTCTGTGAGTTGATCTGTATCCACGCCAAGGTCAAATAGTACTTTAATATAATTTTCAGCGACGTCACGTTTCCCTTCTGCCAAAGCCGCGGCGGCCTTGGACATTTGTTCCATCCCATTTTTGACCAATATTTCCATGAGTTTGTGCTCCGGAATATCAATAATGCGCTCTGAGGCCGCAAGCTCTCCGGGATGCCCGGCTTCGCGACGTGAAACAGGTGATGCTTCTTGCGTCGCTGCCGGAGGAGCCACATGCTGCTCTGCCGCTGCCGGGTTTGCTTCGCTTTCAAGAAGTCGCGCGGCAACAGCAGCGTGTCTTTGTGGAATGTCGCCCCGAGCCGCGGCTTCGCCAGCGCTGAACCACGCATTTTCTCCCGGAGAGTGCCCTTCAGAACCTGTCAAGGGATTTGATTCATCCTGAATATTTTTTCCCAATAGAAACACATAATTATTCCCCTGCTCATACAACTCCATTTCCGGCGCACTTCCTTTTCGAAAACCATTATCCAGATTGACAACATTGTACGTGTCACTCCACTCCTGCGTTTGTGTGTCAAGTTTAAATGCCGCAAGCGAGCCAAATTTTGACCCCATGTCATGACCATGGACAAATGTATTCACAATGCCATACAGCGGAGCGCTATCACTTGATGTCACGTCGGATCGTTCCCAAACCAAATGACTCAAAAATTCAACATCCGCTGCGGCATAGCGTTTTGACTCATCGAGTACCGCGTCCACCAAATTGGCGTACCACTCGTTGGCTTTTTGCGTAAATTCCGCGACATTCGCGCGCGTGATCTCTCCCATGCCCACCATGGCCCGTAATTTTTCTATCTGCTCGGGTGTTACCGGCGCGTGCGAAAAAAATGTATTTGACTCTTCGTCATAATAAAAAAGCGAGAGTGATTTGAGGTGTTCTCTCACTTGCCTGTAATAGTGTTTTTTTTCATCTCCCTCAAGCGAGGCTCGTGATCGCGTATCAGAAATACCTTGTTCCTGATCTCCAAGAGTATATATAGATGTTATTTCCCCGTCATTTGACCCGGTGCGTGAACGATCCAGAGCCAACGTAAATAGTGCGTCACAATCATGATTGGACGCAAGCGTTGTCACGATTCCGCCCTGCCGGCGAATACCATCAAGCATCGCAAGTGTCACGGCATCTGACACCCCCCTATCACGCAGCACGTCTCCAATCAAAAGCAGCTGCCGCTCTCCCCCAATCCATTCAATCTCCTGTATCAGCCCGATGAATTCTTTTTGTTTTTCAGCAAAAAGTTTTTTTTGCTCGGCCGTCTTAAATGGCGCGTGTTCGCCTTCCATATCCACGTCTCTTCCCGCGTTCACAAGTTCCGCATAGACGTCTTGTATCGTATCCGCGGTCTCCCGCGTGCAGGAAACAAGCTCGGAGAGTATGGCGGCCTCCAAAATTTTTGCGGCACTGCCATGCGCGTCTCCCAGCGTTACCGTGTCTGCCTGTGCCAGTGCTCGCTCAAAAAAAGCATAGTCCTGCTCGTTTTCCGTGTATTTCCCCTTTAGCAGCTTGCCGTCCGCCGTCTGGATGATATTGTTTACCTCCGGACGCATTCGGAACAACTCTTTTGTTGCCTCTATCATCTCTCTCCGCTCTGTTTCAGACATCCCTTCAAAAATGCTTTTTCTCTCCACAGCTGGAGGCTCAATATCATGTTTTTCCCCGGCAGATTCTATAATTGGTGTCTCCTCCGGCGCAATGCCCGGGTGCTGTGTGCTTCGTTCCGAAGCCATGGCAGCATCTTCTGCCAGCGGCACGGCTCGCGCGGGTGCAGGGCTTTCGCTTTCACCTACCAAATTCACACGTCCTTTTCTTTTCAAGAAGCCTGACAACCAGTGCTCTATTTCATCACTACCCATCTCTTCAAAGGCCTTTAGCATATCGGGCGTAAGGCCGTTAACCGATTTCAATTCAGCAGGCGCATCTACCGATTCAATCGTCCCATCACCTGAGGCTGATTCAAACAGGTTCCTGATGAACCTTATGCCTTTGCCGGAAACCGGTAGAATAAATCCTTCCTCATTTGAATTAGGTGATTCAGAGATGAACAGAAAAATTCGTTCATTCAACCTTATTTTTTTGTAGCCGGGAAGCTCAAACTCCGCTGTTTTTCCACTTTTCAGAGCTTCATTCCAGTCTTCAGCCAACCTCTTGATATCTATATTCTTCTCAACCACGGCCGGTTCAATTCTCTCGACAGGATCAGTTTTTACCGGTT
>PFBL01000010.1 GCA_002773355.1 Candidatus Kaiserbacteria bacterium CG10_big_fil_rev_8_21_14_0_10_56_12 | reverse complement strand
TTAACCTTTGCGCGAACCTTTTTCCAATCGCGAAGCGATTGACCTTTCCACGCGCCGAGCGCGTGGTGGCTTGAAACCCAATCGTACGCGCGGAGCGCGTGCCAACGCCAACCCTTTGCGCCTCGCCCGCGCTCGACAAGCTCGCGCGGGGCAAAACCCAAAAATTTCCTATCATTTTTATTTGCGGCTCCCCCCACCCCCCCCGCCAAGGAAAAGAAGAAAGGTAAGGAAAATTTTTGGTTTTTGCTCCCGCGACCGCAGGGAGCGGACGAGGCGTGCGATTAGTCCGTTTGCTGTTCAAAATAGGTTCGAGCAAAGCAGAGTAATACAGCACCAGTGAACTTGTTATACTGAACACATGGACCCAGAGCTTGAACGATTGCTCCAGGAGACGCACGCGCTCGCCAAGGATAATCGACGGATGTTGAAGACGCTCCTGCGGCACCAGTGGTATAGCTTCTTCGGCAAACTGCTCATGTGGGCGATCGTACTGCTCGTGCCGCTCTACCTCTATCAGCAGTATGTCCAGCCATTCACACAGCAGTTTAGTCACATTGCGACGACGACGCCGTCGGGGCTCTTCGGCATGCCGACTTCCACCGATCTACAAAAGCTGATAAACTCGTACCAAGCGGGTTCACAATAAGCCCGTAACGCTTGGATAGCTCAGTTGGTAGAGCACTTCCCTGAAGAGGAAGGGGTCGTCGGTTCGAGCCCGACTCCAAGCACTACTTCGCTTTATTAGGAGATAAAGCTTCGAAGTGCACAGCACCACAAAATGGATTACCGCAGTAATGCGGTGATTCGCCACGCGAGCGTTAGCCGGCTTTGACCTTGAGTTTGGTCTGGCGCTTTTTGTCGAGCTTCGGGAGGGTGATGGTGAGGAGGCCGTCCTTGGCGCTCGCGGTCGACGCGTCGACGTCGACCTCTTCGGGCAACGTGATTGTGCGCGAAAATGATCCCCAGAAGAGCTCACGGGTAAAATAGTCTGGCCCCGAGACCTGGGCGCGCTCGCTTCGAGAGCCCTCGATTTCTACCAGATCGCGTCCGATAGAGATGTTGAGATCGTCAGGCCGCACGCCCGCAACGAAGGCACAAATGATGATCTCGCTCCCTGTCTGATGAACGTCAACGGGTAATTGGCCCTCTGCCTCGGGGAGATCCTCCTCGAGAGGTGTGGGGCGCGATTGTGTGTCTGCGAGGCGTTCTCGGAGGCCTTTGCCTGTGTCGGTCGGCTCGAGCTCCTCGTCGAATGAGTCAAACGAGTCTGGGCCACCAGTGAGTCGGTCGAAAATAGAAATTTTCATAGTGAATAATTAGGGAGTTTAGTTAGGGAAGTTGCGATACTGAAAATATCTCAATACTTCAAAGGCGGCGAACATGACAACCGCGCCGCTCCATACGAGGAAAAATGCGCCCAATGCAAGCGAGGCATTGCTCCCGTCGGAAGTACTCTGCATAATGATAAGCGTATTAAAGCCTGCGTGCAATGCGATGGCGAGGATAAGTCCGATAGCCGCGGCGAGGGTACGCGCCGGCGGGCGGAACTTGGCAGAGAAAGCAAAGGTGAGACCGATCGCCGCAGAGGCGACTACGTGTAGCAGTGTCGAGCCGAGGAAACGCAGGTTCGCTACGACGAGGGCCTCTGCAATCGGGTTGTGGGTGAGGGTCTCAAGCAAGAACAGCATATTTTCGAGCGAGGCGAAGCCAAGGGCAACGGTGATCATGTAGATCACATAATCAGGACTCTCGTCGACCGCGCGCCGCCACAGGATGAACGCGGCCGCCATGACGTACTTCAGGACCTCTTCGATGAGCGCCCAGGAGATGATGGTATAGGCGCTATACGAAGATGAGGGACACGCCGCCATTGCCTGTAGGCTGAACTGCCCGCAGGCCCACTGCTCGAGTGGGAACGCGATTGGCACCGCGAGCATACCCGCGACAAATGCGTATACAATCATTGACTTAGGCTCTGGGTGACGCGCATCCTCCTTAAGCAAGAAGTAGAGCCAAATAATCGACGGCAAAAGCCCGCCTATAAACGCGTAGCCAAGCATCGAGGGCGAAATATCAAGCGGGAACACTTCCCTATTCTAACGTACTTTTACCGGCCATTCTGCCACCATGAGGTAACTGCGCTCCTTCTGGCCGGGAGATGGAGGGAGGCTTTGCCAGATCTCTTCAGTGATGAATGGCATGAAGGGGTGGAGGAGTGTCACGAGATTTGCAAGCAGATGCACCAGCATCCTCTTGCGAGACTCCGCCGGTTCGCCGCCGGTTTTGATCAGCGGCTTGCTTGCCTCGAGAATCTTGTCTGCGAACTCGTGCCATGCGTAATGATAGAGCTTCTCGGCGGCAAGATGGATTCGATACTCTTCGATATCGGTGGTGATGTCCTTGGCAAGCGCTTCAAAGGCAGTCAAAAGAGCCTTGTCTTCATCGGTCGTCGGGCCAGTGTAGACGTTGCCGTCAAAGACGCCGTTCTCAAGCACGAAGCGCGCGATATTCCAGAGTTTGTTACTGAAGTGCTTGTACCCCTTCACCTTGTTCTCATCAAAGCTAATGTCGCTTCCAATCGACGAGCCGACCAACAGGCCCATGCGAAGCGCATCAGCGCCGTATTTCTCTATCATGTCGATGGGGTCGATACCGTTGCCGAGCGACTTGCTGAACTTGCGCCCCTGTTTGTCGCGAACAACGCCGTGAATAAGCACCGTTTTGAAGGGGGCTTGGCCGAGATGAAAGCCGCTCATAAGTATCATGCGCGAAATCCATAGATTGATAATCTCGTAGGCAGGCGACATAAATGACGTCGGATGAAAGGCCTTGAGATCTCTCGTGTGCGCGGGCCAACCCAAGGTAGAGAATGTCCACAGGGCCGAAGAGAACCACGTGTCGAGCACGTCCGGATCCTGCAGCCATGCACCAGTCGCGGGCGCCTCTGTGCCAATAAAGACCTGCTCACCGTCGTACCACACGGGGATCCGATGGCCGAACCAGATCTGACGACTAATGCACCAGTCCCGCAGGTTATCGATCCAATGAAAATACGCGTTACGAAAACCTTCTTGCGGAATGTGCACCGAGCCGTGCTCCACGGCCGCACGCATGAGTTGTTTGAGGGTGATCTCGCTCCCGCTCTTGATGCCAGCGATTTCTGAATGAGAGATCGCGAACGGGCGATTCACATCGACAAACCACTGCAACTTGATCTGTGGTTCAATGATCCCACCGGTCCGCTCTGCGGTGGCTACGTTGTGCGTGTAGGGTTCCTCCTTCACCACCAGACCCTTGGCGCGCAGACGCTCCACGACAGGCAATCGCGCATCAGCGATCTTCATACCAGCAAATTCTCCCGTTATCGGGAGAAGCTTCCCATACTCATCGATAATCTGCTCCTTCTCGAGGTTGTGTCGCTCGGCGATATCAAAGTCGGCCCTGTCGTGCCACGGCGTAATGGTCATCACGCCCGAGCCGAATGACATATCTACCGCTGCATCCTTGATCACGGTCGCGACGATGGGGCCATTGATCCACTCTGCTTCAAATGTCTGACCATCGGAATATTCGGCGTAGCGTGGGTCATCGGGATGCATCACGACGTACTTATCGCCGAACTTTGTCTCGGGGCGCGATGTACCGATGGCAAACGGGCCGTACTTGAAATAGTAGAAGGTCGACTGCTCCTCCTTGTACACAATCTCATCGTCGGAGATGGTGGTTTGTCCCTTAGGATCCCAGTTGACGATGCGGTGGCCACGATAAATGAGACCTGCTTCGTACATTTTCTTAAACGCCTCAGCTACAGCGGCGCTACGCTCTTGGTCGAGGGTATACGCGTAGCGTGACCAGTCGAGTGAGGCGCCCATGCGCCGCACCTGGTTGAGGATCGTGCCCTCGCTTTGCTTGGCAAACTCGCCAACACGGCGCACGAGCTCCTCGCGGCCGAGATCATGGCGACTCTTGCCCTCGCTCTTTTGCAAATCCTTTTCGACCCGCGCTTGCGTCGCGATGGCTGCCGAGTCAGTGCCTGGTATCCACAATGTTCGTTCTCCTCGCATCCGGTGGAATCGCACCACCGCGTCCTGAAGAGCGTCTTCGTAGGCGTGGCCGAGATGGAGTACGCCGGTGACATTTGGTGGTGGCAATACGACAGAGAAAGTCTCGGCCTGAGCAGACGTGACACCTGATGCTATGCACGTATCAGGATTAAACAGGCCGCTCTCCTCCCACTCCTTGTAGAGCCGCGATTCTGTCTCGGAGGGGTTGTATGGCTTCAAAAACTTCTCAGGCATACTCTAAAATATAGCAAATACGGCACTTTATGCGAGGGATTGATTACCGCTCGCGACGAGGGTCGCGGGGCCCGCGAAGTCTTTGCGGAGAGCGCGGCAGTAGCCTGCAAAGCCTATCATGACGGCGTTGTCTGTGGTGAGAGTCGCCGATGGGATCCGGAGATCAACATGCGGATATTCTCGCGCCACCGCTGCTCTAAAGACGCGCTTAATGTGGATGTTGGCCGAGACGCCGCCGCCGATCACGAGTGTCGATGCGCCTGTTTGGTCGAGTGCGCGCGCTGTCTTCGTCCACAAGACGTCGGCGACCGCGTCTTCAAACTCGCGTGCAATGAGCTGTCTATCGCAGGCCGAGACGCCTTCGCGTTGCTTGAGCACATTGAGCACAGCAGTTTTGAGCCCCGCAAAGGAGAAGTCACAAGAATTGTCGTGGATCATCGGGCGCGGGAGTACGAATGGGTTCTCCTCGTGGCGCTGGTCTTCGGCTCCCTCGGACACGGTCCCCAGTCGCCTCCGGCCAGCGCTACTTCGCAGTTCTTCGGCGAGTTTCGAGATCTCCGGGCCGCCCGGATAGGGGAGCTCGAGCATGCGCGCCACCTTGTCAAACGCCTCACCGACCGCGTCATCGCGCGTCTGGCCGACAAACTCATATTGAAGCCATGAGCGCATCAAGACGAGCTCGGTGTGACCCCCAGAGATAAGGAGCGCCAGCACCGGCATCTCAACGCCCGAAATTACAAGGTTGAACCTTGTAGAAAACGGACTTGTATTTACTGAGCCGTTTGGGGGCTCTTTTGCGAGGCCAGCGAGAATGTGTCCCTCCATGTGATTCACGCCGACAAGTGGTTTATTCCACACGAGCGCGAGTGCCTTGGCGAAGCTCACGCCCACCCAGAGCGCCGGCTCGAGGCCCGGACCAGCGGTGACCGCGATTGCGTCAATGTCTGGGGTCTCACATTCAGAAACGAACTCGAAAAGCTTTTCACTCAACCCCGGCTCGCGTTCGAGCAACTGCGCGAGCGCGGCGCGTGTCTCGGGCGCGAGTGCCCGAGTATCTCCTCGTAGGAGCTCTGCCTCTTCGAGCGCGGCCTCGAGAATCGGCACGAGATTCTTGGCGTGTTCGCGCTTCGCGAGTGCGGGGAAGACGCCGCCGTACGGCTTGTGTATCTCGATTTGTGAGAGGAGGGCGTTACCTAGGACACGGAAGGATGTACCACCTCTCGGTAGCTCTTGCCCATCTACAATCGCAATCGCTGTCTCGTCGCAGCTGGTCTCAATTGCCAGGACCCTCATTCTTTTCATCAATAACTGTCCATGGCAATGGGTCGCCCCAGGAGAGGCGGAAGGCTGCGGCGCGCGGGTGTCCATTGCCTCCGTATTTGCGAGCGATGCGTGAGACGTCGACCGACTCGTCGCTTCGCAGTGACAGATTCAGCACGTCGCCATGGAAGCTGGCGACGATACCCATCGGCGGCTTCATCTCAGCGAGACGATTACCAACGTCAGAGGCGAACATGGCGGCCGCGGTGACCATGCTCACCTCATGTTCTTCAAACGACACGGTGACGGCTTTTTTCACGATTTGCTCTACGAGAATCGACAAGTGCTCGGCATAGATACTGCCTTTCACGATGATCCTGGCACGTTCTGTCTCGTCCTCGAGCTGCTCTCGAAGCGTATCCCACGTCTCGAAATGAAATGGTTGGGCGTACATATATGCCAGCATGGCCCGAGAATCCGGCATCGCGTGCTTATACAAGTCACCGTCTTCGACGTATTGGAGTAGGAGCGGGGTGGGCGCGCCAGGGTGGAAATAGACCCATGCAATCGTCGCGCCAGAGCGCTTCTCATCGAACACGTGCTCTGGCATGTTCTCCACAACGTCGCGCGTGCCCAGATGATGATCAAGCACCGTCAGGGACGCGGCTTCCGAGCGAAGCGCATCCATAATGGCTTGCGGATAGCAAAAATCAACAAAAAAAAGTTGCTTACCGGCCAGATGAATGGGCGCGGGTCGGCCGTGTTGAACAGGGATATATTCTGCGGAGTCGCCAAACTTCTTCCATGCGGCGTACGCGCCGCCAAAGCCGTCGGGGCATCCGCCATGGTAGAGCACGGCAATCTCTGTGTCGCTCATGGTATGCAGTGTACCGCGTATCGCCTATCGGACAAAACGCACATAGATACCCGCGGGGAGCGTGCGTGATGATCCAGATTCGCGGATGAGGAGCTCACCGCACTCGCCCTCTACGCTCGGGAACGCACTCTCGACAGCCTGGGCAAAGGAGCGTGCCGCATACCCAGCCGCATAGCCGTTCAAGAGCATGAATGATCCCGACATGGGAGCGAGGATCTTCGCTAGCTCGCGCAGAAGCGCCGCTAGCGACTCTTCGATCTTCCATGCCTCGCCCTTGGCACCGCGGCCAAAGGCAGGTGGGTCGAGGATGATCCCGTCATATATTGCGCCGCGGCGCACCTCACGCTTTACAAACGCAAGGGCGTCATCGAGAATCCATCGAATTCTATCTTCAGGAATCTGCGAAAGGCGCGCGTTGTCATGAGCCCAATCAAGCGATTGCTTCGATGCGTCGACATGAGTGACAAATGCGCCCGCCTGTGCGGCAACAAGGCTCGCGATACCGGTGTATCCAAAAAGATTTAAAACGTTCGCTCCTGGGGCATGCTGCGAAAAAGTCCTCGGATCTCCTCCCTCCGGTCGGCCAGGCTGTTTTCTCGCGTGCCCCAGTCGCGCACTGAGCCACTCCCAATTGGGCTCCTGCTCAGGGAAGATGCCGGTGTGCTTAAAGCCAGTGAGACGCGCGGTGAAGCGCACGTCGCGCCAGCCTAGCGGCCACGTCTCTGGCACAGGCGCGGTCGTCTGCCATGCCCCTCTCTTGTCGCCCGAGGCGAAGACCGCGTGCGCGGTCTGCCAGAGCTCGGGTCGCCGTGTGCTCCACAGAGCCTGCGTCTCGGGCCGGGCGACGACGACGTCGCCAAAGCGCTCGAGCTTCATGTTCTCGCCCGAATCGAGTAGCTCGTAGTCGCTCCACGGCTTGGCGACGAGGTGTTGGTCGTACTGCATGGGCGTGCTAGAGAGCCTCGGGGTGCTTACGAGACCACTCGTAGAACACGATCGCAGACGAGACTGCGGCATTGAGTGACTCGGTGCGTGCGTGCATTGGGATCGAGAGAGTAATGTCGCATGTCGAGAGGGTCTTCTCGCGAATGCCGGCACTCTCGTTGCCCACGACAAAGGCGCTCGGCGCCGCGAAGGTGTCCGCGCCGAGCGCGGTAGTGCCGTCCATAGCTAGGCCATAGGTCCAGAACCCCCTCTTCTTGAGGAAATCGAGTGTGTGATTGACGTTACCGATCTTAACGAGCGGGATACGGAAGGTCATTCCCGCCGAGCTCTTCACGACCGCGCCGGTGATGCCCGCCTGGTTGTGCTCGGGGATAAGCACGCCCGCGAGCCCGAAGGCTGCGGCAGAGCGTATGATCGCACCCACGTTGTGCGGGTCTTGTACCTCGCCAAGTATCGCTACCGCGGGATTGGTACTCATGTCGAGTGATGCGACAAAGTCCTCGAGCGAGAGGAGGAGGGCTGCGGGGTTCATCGTCGCGATGACCCCCTGATGCGGCGTGTCGCGCCCCACGAGCTCCTTACCCTTGCCCTGGGCGAGCTCGGCAGTGGGGATCTGGTTCTTGGCGAGGAGTTGCCTCAGCTCGGTGTCTTTAAGGTCGGGAGCGAGAAAGACTTTGCGGATGACCTGTGGCGTGTTGCGCAGGGCCTCGACAAGGGCGTGCTTGCCGTAGATGTAGATCTTGCCCCCCCTGGGGGAGGATTTGACGCGAAGCGGCGCACGCCTCGCGGCATGCTTGGTTTTGTAGGTACTCCGCGGGGCAAAGGTGCGCTTGGCTCTCACGATATCTGAACTATACTAGAAGAACATGAAGTACGAAAGGCGCATGCTCCCAAAGAGGAACGAGCTGCCGCTCGACGTTCAAGCATCTGAGAATGTAGCCGAGGGTGGCGAATCGACGGTGTGGAGAGTGCAGGCGCGTACTCCCGAGGCGGAGGACCGACTGATAGCACTGAAGCAAGTACGTAAGGAATCATTTGCAAGCGACGAAGAAATGAAAAAGAGCAAAGATTTCTACGATTTTCTAAAAAGCTTCCCAGACTTTGGCACATTTGTCCCGGACACCCTCTATTTCAAGGCGCGCATGACGCCAGACGATCCAGCCGGAGCATATATGCTACAGCACTTTGTGGAGGGCAGGTCGATCGACACCATGGCTGACGACGAGTTATATCGCGATCCGGTTGTGGTCGAGCAACTGCTCGCGTTTACAAAGGCGGCCGCTCACGTGATCGAGGCAACGCGAGAAGATCGGCGACATCGACCAGACTTCGGTACAGCCTTCAGCGCCTCTCTGTACGCGATCATGGTGGACAATTACCTGTCGAACCCGCGGTACACTACAAATATCGTGATTACCAACGAACCGGACAAAAGCGGTCAACGTGTCTTTTTCGTCGATACGGGTATCAATATTGACGAGAGGAGGAGCAAAGCCACTGAAGTGGCTCGTCGGGAAGTCGGAGGGCGTCTCCAAGTTTTACAGCTCAACCGGTGTGAGCACAGGTTACAGCACATACTCGATGCTCGCACAAAACAACTGTCTGGGTCCCATTCCTAGGACGGCGAAGCCGTGTCGGATTCAACCCTGCTTCTTTCTTGGCCGCGCCCTTTTGGGCTTTCTAAACTCGATACCCACTACTGCGCCGAGCTGGTCCTCATCGACGCCATGTTCAGCGAAAAAATCCAACACCCGCCGCCCTCCGAGTGAACGGTCTTTTCCATCCAGGAAAGACATGACCTGTGCTGTGAGTGGAGCACCGAAAGCGTCTTTCATATCCTCCTCAATGTCTATGTGTTGTCCTTCTTCTGCGATCATTTCATGCCATGCGGCAAAAAGATCGTCGAATGTGGCATCACGCGCTAAACTCATGAGCGGTTCGGTTATTTCTTGGTCCGCTTCAGGCGCTTCCTCGTACCTCCTTTCGGCCACTTGCGTTGCAACATATTGAGGGCTATCTTCTCCCCAAAGTTCCCTTGCGATACCGGCTGCGCCCATCGGGTTAGCATTGTCCATGTGTTCTTGATAGACGCGCTCGCCCAATGTCAATCGCTCTGCTGGTGTACCAAGCCCTGCTTCCTTCAGTATTTTGTATGCGAGACTAATCCATCCGCTACCGAGATGCTTTTCAAATTCTTCTTGTGCAATGCGTTTGATTTCAGAGTCGGGCACCCCAAGGCGCACGCCCTCGCGCAGTGCATGGGGCGTGTCTTGCGGCTTTTCTCGGATGACCGTTTTCCAACGGTTCCATTCGGCACTCGCGTCGGACTCTGTCTTTTGAGGGGGAGAATTGAGGCCACCTCCTTCAGGACTTTTTGGCATATTGATTGTATTGAGAATAACTCACGGATAAAACGTTTCTGTTCATCAGTTCAAAAATAATAGATGCCTCCCCATCAACTGTTTCTCGTTATTATGAGCGGGGAGCATCTACATCTTAACCAGTGGAGCGCAGGTGAGGCAAGACAGATCTATACAATAGAGACACCAATAAGGAACTCATCGGTGCGCGGTATAGGATTCGAACCTATGACATCCACAACGTCAATGTGGCGCTCTACCAACTGAGCTAACCGCGCTTCGGCCTATTTATAACACATGGAGCGCCAGGTCACGAGCCAGGAGGTGTACTGACCCCCGTTCTTCAGTCCACTTAGTGGACAAGTGTGTGCATTGTATCAGCGGCATGCAGACGCGCAAATTGATGT
>PFBL01000019.1 GCA_002773355.1 Candidatus Kaiserbacteria bacterium CG10_big_fil_rev_8_21_14_0_10_56_12 | reverse complement strand
TTCGGCGCGGGCTTCTTCCCCCCTTTCGGATTCGGAAGTTTCTTTCTGCGGAGGGGGGGAGATTCGAACTCCCGGTAGGGTTGCCCCTACGCCACCTTTCCAAGGTGGTACGTTAAGCCGCTCTGTCACCCCTCCATTGCTCATACACAGATGTTATGCGCGTATTCGAAGATCCAAATATCTCCAGATACCGAGCAACTGCGTCTGCCTGGTAGAGATAAATATCCGTTCCTCTCATAGTAATATGCGGCACAATCTTAAATTCTCCAAGTATGGCCGCGACTTGGAAAATTAGCTCGGGTGATCGGCTTGAAAAGGTTAACCCTATGTTTCTATAGAGTTTCTTTGCTACAACATGCTTGTGTATGAAGATGCATCCATCGGTGTCAACAAGACCACGAACACACGCAAGTCGGTACGAAGGTTTAGCAAGTATCCATTTCGGAATTCTGAGACCTTTCGCTAGCTTGTTACCTCGAGACAACCCGGACGAAACCAGAAAGTCGACAGTGGTGGTACTGTTGATAAGAATTCTAAGCGCATCTCGATCCTTTGATTTTATGATAACAGGAGCAAGTGCGAACAAGTCACTTACAAGTTTCTGGATATAGCGAGCGTACTCCCGATCCTTGGTCGCGTTGAGCGTTATTGTTGCCTGCCAAGGATTACCAATTCCCCCATCGCCGAGCATAATGCCGTGAAATTCAGCAAGAGCCTTGGACCGTTTCGGGATTGTGACCTTTTTTCGATGACTCTTTTTTGGATATCTCAGAGTTTTTATGGCACCCATATATCATATGGTAACACGTGGCCTATACACATATATCCTTTTGCACTAGACCACTATGCGACGCCTCCGTAGGATGAACTTTATCAGAAAATTTTCTATGATGTCTGCTTTGACAAGAGGGCATTAATCCGGTCAGCGATCGGTGGGTGGGTGGAGAAGAAGCGCCCAATCCACGCGCCCGGGCCTTGCCTGCCGGTCGGTAGGCCTTTGCCACTCCCCTCCTTGCTCCCAAACGGATCGCCGATGAAGAGGTGCGCTGTCGCGAGATTGGCGCTCCTCATGGGCGCGGTATAGGCGCCGATCTTCTCGAGCGCCGAGGCAAGCCCCTCTGGGTAGCGTGTGAGGAGCGCACCAGACTCGTCTGCCAAATATTCGCGACGACGCGAGATCGCGAGCTCGATCAGCTTGGCGGCGAGTGGCGCGAGGACAATGCCGACAACCGCCAGCACTATAAGCAGACCATTGTTACCCCGATCATTATCACGCCGTCCCCCACCCCAGAACGAGACTCGCAAGAAGATGTTGGCAATAAGCGCTACGAAACCGGCAAGTACCACCGCCACCGTCATGAGCAATATGTCCTTGTTCTTCACGTGCGAGAGCTCGTGTGCAATCACCCCCTCAAGTTCCACGCGACTCATTATAAAGAGAAGCCCGGTCGTCGCGCAGACGACCGCGTGCGCCTCGTCTCGACCCGTTGCAAACGCGTTCGGTGCCGCGTCATCAATCACATAGAGCTTGGGCTTGGGTAGCCCAGCGGTAATCGCGAGGTTCTCGGTCACCGTGTAGAAATCGAAGAATTCTTCCCGCGTGGCGGGTCGTGCCTTGTTGAGTGAGAGCACGAGCTTATCTGACGCCCAGTAAGCGTAGAAGTTGGTCCCGACCGCGAGCACAATTGCGATGAGGAGAATCGAGATATCATGGTAATACCAAGAGATTGCGTACCCCACCGCAATAACCACCACCAAGAAGCCTACTATAAGCGCCCATGTCCTGCGCATATTGCTCGCTCGTTGTTGGTACAAATTCATGAATTAATTCAGGAGCCAACACTGGCTAACCTGCATTAGAACTGCACCTTTACCGGCTCGGCGGCGGCCTTGTCAGCTTCTGCTAGCTCGAAGAGGTCCATTGGCTTGAAACCAAACATCGATGCCATGAGATTTGTTGGGAACACCTGTAGGGCAGTGTTGAGCGCCATGACCGTCCCGTTGTAGAAGCGACGTGATGCTTGGATCTTGTCCTCGGTGTCGCCGAGCTCCTGCTGGAGCTGAAGGAAGTTCTGGTTGGCCTTCAAGTCTGGATACGCCTCTGATACCGCAAAGAGCGACTTGAGCGCACCCGAGAGCATGTTCTCTGCCTGTGCCTTGTCGGCAGTACCGGTGGCGCCCATAGCGGCGGTGCGCGCCTTAGTAACATTTTCAAACACACTCGACTCGTGAGTCGCGTACCCCTTCACACTCTCGACGAGAGTGGGGATAAGATCATAGCGGCGCTTGAGCTGGACCGCGATATCTGCCCACGCTTCTTTTGCACGATTCACCAGCGTAATGAGGCGGTTGTAGGCAAAGATTATCCAGAGCACGATAATGGCAAGTACAATAAGCACGATGGTTGTGGTAGTCATATCTCTAAAGTATGACCTCTCGTGGTGAGAATGCAAGCACGTTGTGATATGCTTTACATATACTAACCTCGAGTAATTGCACTTCATATTTCACACGAAGGACCCCGCCCACAACACAACACATCAGCAGCCGAGTCTGGGGCTCCTCCCGAGCAAGAGAAACCATTTGAATACTGGTTTAGCGAGAAAAGTTTCACCCAATATGAGCGAGCAATTCTCAAGGCCGAAATTTTTAATATCGACGGAAATATCCCTTTGCCTACGTGTTTTGAGAAAATCACCGACCAAGAGAAAGGGCGCCGAGCAATTGCTCAATTACAAAGATATTTAGCCGTTCGGACAAATGGCGCGACCAGGGAAGATTTAAAAATACTCGCCAAGGAAGTTGCAGAACACCTCGATCGCATTGCAATCCCCGACGAACCGAACGCTATAGAAAACTAACGCACTGACTTTGCAATAGCCTTGACCACACGAGAGTCGAGGAGGTCGGGGATGATTTTGTCGGCTGTTGGGCGCGCGACGAGGGCCGCGAGTGCGCGAGCGGCCGAGAGCTTGGTCTTCTGCGTGATTGTGCGCACCCCTTTGTCGAGCGCACCACGAAAGATGCCGGGGAATACGAGTGCGTTGTTAATCTGGTTTGGAAAGTCGCTACGGCCCGTGGCAATAACTGCTGCCCCGCCCTTCTTAGCCTCGCTAGGGAGAATCTCTGGGTCTGGGTTTGCCATTGCGAACACGATGCTTTTCGGCGCCATGCTCTTCACGTGATCTAGCTGAAGCAGACCTCTGCCAGACACTCCAACAAAAACGTCTGCGCCCTGCATCGCCGCGGCGAGGTCGCCCTTTACCTTGCGTGGGTTTGTAAGCGACGCAATCTCGGCTTTGTGCACGTTCATCCCTACGCGCCCTGCGTAGAGCGTACCTTGTCGATCGAGCAAGATGATATCTGCGATACCAGCAGCCTGTAGTAGCTTGGCCACTGCGATGCCTGCGGCGCCAGCGCCACTTACCACCACGCGCAGCTTTTTGAAATTTTTCTTGACCACCTTTGCCGCATTAATAAGCCCCGCGAGCACTACAATAGCGGTCCCGTGCTGATCATCGTGCATGACGGGTATATCGAGCTCCTCGATAAGTCGCTTCTCAATGTCGAAGCACGCAGGCGCTGCGATGTCCTCAAGATTGATCCCACCAAAACCCGGCGCAATAGCCTTCACCAGTTCAACAATGAAATCTATCTCCTCTTGCGTACTTGCCTTTCGTAGCTTTAGCGGAGTAAGGTCGAGCACCATTGGCCATGCATCCACTCCACCCATCTCTTTAAATATGAGCGCCTTGCCCTCCATCACCGGCAAGGCTCCATACGGCCCGATGTTACCAAGACCGAGCACAGCCGAGCCGTCTGAAACTATCGCCACACTATTTTTCTTAATCGACATCGCCCGTGCCTCCTTCGGGTGCTTCGCAAGATAGGTTGAGGCCGCTCCTACTCCCGGTGTGTACCAGAGCGAGAAGTCTTTGCGGCTCGAGAGCTTCACGCGCGCCTTAGTCTCTATACGCGCACCCTGTTTCTTAAACGCTGCGATGATTTTTTTTGGTGTATCCATAAGAGCACAGTATACCCAGCACTAACCTTTTTACCAATATCTATGGTGATGCATAAGAACCTCTAGCCAACATGACGCGAGGTTAGTGCTGGGTGTACCACTACGGCGTAGCGAGGTCCTTCTCAAGTGTCATGCGCGTGAGGGGGCCGAACACACCAGCAGGATCGATTCCGCGCGCTCTTTGGTACTCCTTGAGCGCATCGAGCGAGCACGCACCCACGACTCCCGAGATTGGACACTCGCTGAAGCTCTTTCCTGTCGGCGGATAATAGCCCAAATGATGTAGCGCCGCTTGTAGTGCGTAGATACCCGGACCCGAAGCGCCCTTAGGCGCTTCAACTGCGCTCCAGTCGTGAGGGAGCGCCATCGAACCAACGGTAGACGTAATTGGATCATTGAAGAAATCCTGCAGTCCAAGATATGTCGCATACGCGTAATCATTGACTGCAATGCTTCGCACAGACTGCTTCAAAAATTGTGGCTCGTAGATATAGGCATATTCGATTAGAAGCGTAGCGTCGTCGGCTGAATTATTTGAACCGATAGCAATGAGCTCCTTATGCATGCATCCAGTATACTGCATACTATGGACGCCCATGACCCACTCGAGAAGCATTTCACTCGACTTAAGCCCGAGCAGAAGCGGGCGCTAGGTAAGCTCGGTATCCACACCATCCGCGACTTGCTCTACCACTTTCCCTCGCGCTACGCGCACAGCGGACAGGTGGGCACTATCGCCGGAGTATCTACTGGTGCCGAAGTAACGCTCTACGGCACTATTCGTAAACCTGACGTGCGTAAGACGTGGAAGACGCGCCGACCAATCGCCGAAGCTTGGCTCGAAGACGCATCGGGCAAGATGAAGCTGATGTGGTTCTCACAGCCCTACATCGCCAAGACCATTGCCGACGGCATGGTGGTCAAGGTGAGTGGCAGAGTGAGCGGCGAAGGAGCCAAAGCGTACCTCGCCAACCCCACCATCGATCGCACGCCTGTCGAGCCCGACGAGATACACGACACACTCTTTGCAAAAGGCGATCATCCCGAGGAGAAAACACTTTACCCTATCTATCCCGAAAGCCAGGGTATCTCGTCGCTCTGGTTTACCCATGCAATAAAGAAAGTTTTTGAAGCGCGCGGCCACGAGGCGCTCGAGGAGCCACTACCGCAGGAGATTCTCGAGCGATACAAGCTACCTCAACTCGCAAACGCGATCGTCTTTATCCACGCCCCACAGAAACTAACGGACGCCACCGCCGCGCGCAAGCGCTTCGCCTTTGAAGAGATCTTCACGCTCCAGCTCGCCGTACAGCAACGCAGGCACACAATCGCCGAGCAGAAAGCGTTGCCGGTAAAGGTTGACCGAGCGGCACTGAGAAGTTTTGTTGAGTCATTCCCCTTCCCGGCCACTAAAGGTCAGCTCAATGCTATCGAGCATATAGTGAAGGATTTTGATCCACCAACCGGCGGCGCGCACCCGATGATGCGCTTGCTTGAGGGTGACGTGGGCAGTGGTAAGACCGCGGTCGCCGCGGCGACCGCGTATCTGGTGGCCACATCGACCCAGGCCGGCCGCATCGCTGGTACCCTTCAGGTGGCATACCTCTGCCCGACAGAGGTGCTGGCCAAGCAGCATTTCTCCACCTTTGTTTCCTACTTTAAAGATCATCCGATCCCTATCGGCCTCATCACGGGGAGCGAATGCCGTAAGTTCCCCTCGCGCGTGCGCTACGAGGAGTCGGCCAAGCTCTCCAAACCTGCGTTTAAGAAGATGGTATCGAACGGCGAGATCCCTATCGTGATCGGCACGCACGCGATCATTGAGAAGTCGGTCGCTTTCAAGTATCTCGCGTATGCGATCATCGACGAGCAGCACCGCTTCGGGACGGTGCACAGAAAAAAACTTGTAAACAAAGACAACGTGATGCCCCACCTACTCTCGATGACGGCCACCCCGATCCCGCGCACACTCGCGCTCACCATCTATGGCGATCTCGACATAACTGTCCTCGACCAGATGCCAGAGGGGCGCAAAGCAGTAATTACCGAAGTGTTAACGAAGGAGAAACGTGAACGGGCCTACGAGCGTGTTCGCACTGAACTCGCGGCCGGTCACCAGGCCTATGTGATCTGCCCGCGCATCGACGAGCCAGACCCAGCCAAGGCGCTCGCGATACAGGCGCGCTCGGTCAAGTCCGAGTCCGCCCGGCTGACTAAGGATATCTTCCCCGACGCTCATATCGACATCCTCCATAGCAAGATGACACCTACAGAAAAAGAGCGCGTGATGAAGGAGTTCGAAGACGGCGACGTGCAGTTACTGGTCGCCACCTCGGTCGTCGAGGTCGGCGTGAGCGTGGCGAACGCAACCGTGATTATCATCGAGGGCGCAGAGCGCTTCGGTCTCGCCCAGCTCCACCAGCTACGCGGGCGCGTGATCCGCTCCACGCACCAGTCATACTGCTTCGTCCTACCCGAGTCGAGCGGGCAAAACACCAAAGATCGTATGAAAGCATTCGTCACGGCTAAGAACGGCTTCGAGCTCGCTGAGTATGACCTCACCTTGCGCGGCGCCGGCGAGCTCACGGGCGGCAAGCAGTGGGGCGTCTCCGATGTCGCCATGGAGGCGCTGAAGAACATCAAGCTCGTAGAGGCCGCGCGCGGCGAAGCCGCGCGCCTCATCGCGGCCGATCCAGAATTGCAGAATTATCCAGCTCTCGCCGCGCGTACCGCCCTCACTAGCCACGAGATGCATTTGGAATAGAGCGGACGTGGCGGTCTTTCTTTTTATGTTGTGGGCGCGCCTGGACTCGAACCAGGAGCCGCCGAGGTATAAGCTCGGTGCTCTAACCAATTGAGCTACACGCCCTCCTTCCGCTTCGCTCGTTTGCTGTGTGCTCGGTGTTCCAACAAACTGAGCTAGGAGCGGTCTCATTTATAGTACAACTTGCGGCACGATTGAGAAACTCTGGTATTGCCTTTATTTGCATACGTGCTACTATATGTTCTGTGGTACATCGCCACACGTGACCGACTACCATGTCGGGGTATGCAAAGGAGCCAATATGAAAATGTGCCCGACGTGCAATTTCGACTTGGGACGAGACGACGGCAGTTGCTCCAACGTCTACTGCCGACGATACGTATCGTCGGAGGACTGGCTCCAAGTTCAGGATGAAACCACCGAAGAAGTCCCTGTTCCCGACGCAGACGCCGCCCCTGATGAGGAGTAGGGGCGGCTTTTTTATACAATGTCGGCTCCGGTTGCCGGCGCAATCACCACACCCTCCACTTCACGCTGCTTCGGCGTGATACCATTCAATACTAAAATCTGCTCGAAGTCCGGGCGCTCGATGGTCTCCTTCTCGATCAGGGCCTTGGCGATCGCCTCGAGCGCGTCTCGATGATCAGTGAGCACCTGCTTCGCGCGCGCCTTCGCATCCTCAATGATGCGCGCTACCTCGGCGTCGATCTTCTCTGCCACGTGCTCCGAGTAGGGCTCGTTGCCCATCTGCCGCTCGCCAAAGGCGATCGGCCCGAGCTTCTCGCTCATGCCGTAGCGTGTCACCATCTCGCGCGCAAGCGCGGTGATCACCACGAGGTCGTTACTCGGCCCCGTTGTCACGTCGTCAAAGAGCATCTCCTCAGCAACGTAGCCACCAAGCGTCGCAGCAATATCATCGAGGAACTGCTTCTTCGACTGCATCTTCTTGTCCTCGAACGGGAGCTTAAGTGTGTACCCGGCCGCTCTCCCTCGGCTAATGATCGAGATCTTGTGCACCGGATCGGCGTTCGGCAGTATCGACGACACGAGCGCGTGCCCCGCCTCGTGATAGGCAGTGAGCTCCTTCTCTTTCTTGCTGAGGAGATGGCTCTTGCGCTCTGGCCCCAACATCACCTTCTCGATCGAGCGAATCAGATCGTATTGGGTAATCTCTTTGCGGTTCTCGCGCGCCGCGAGTATCGCCCCCTCGTTCATGAGTGAGTAGAGTTCTGCACCCGAGAAGCCAGGTGTGCGCTCAGCCACGACGGCGAGGTCGACGTCGGCGCCGAAGGGCTTACTACGCGCGTGCACCTCAAGTATCTTCTGGCGGTCTTTACGATCGGGCAGGTCTATCGTCACGCGCCGATCAAAACGCCCTGGTCGCAAGAGCGCCGGATCAAGCACATCAGGGCGGTTGGTCGCCGCCATCACGACCACCTTCTCGGTCGGCTCGAAGCCATCCATCTCGACGAGGATCTGGTTGAGCGTCTGCTCACGCTCGTCGTTACCGCCTCCTACGCCGCTCCCTCGCACGCGCCCCACCGCGTCGATCTCGTCGACGAATATAATCGCAGGTGCCGCCTTCTTGGCGAGCTGGAAGAGGTCCCGCACGCGAGACGCGCCGACCCCCACAAACATCTCGACGAACTCTGACCCCGAGATCGAGAAGAACGGTACGCTCGCCTCGCCGGCGACCGCACGCGCGAGTAGCGTCTTGCCTGTGCCCGGTGCACCCATGAGGATAATGCCCTTCGGGATGCGTGCACCAATGTCGAGAAACTTCTTAGGATTCTTCAAGAAATCAACAATCTCAAGTAGCTCCTCCTTGGCTTCCTTGGCTCCCGCGACATCGGCAAAGGTCACGCGCTGTGTCGCGTCGGCCGGGTCGGTGATGCGCGCCTTCGACTGGCCGAAAGTGAATGCTTGCATCCCCGCCCCCTTAACCTGTCGTGAGAGAAACCAGAATAGGAATGCGATAAAGATGAGCGGCAGGATAACTGGTGCGAGAGTGAGGAACCAGAACTCAAACCCCGACTGCCCCTGCACGCTGATCGCCACTTGACGCAGCTCATCTGGCGTCACGCCGTAGGTTGCGAGCGTCTCGGGTAGCCCTGCTGACGGGTCTTTGAGCGAGGTCTTGGTCGTGGCGTCCTTGTACGTAATCTCGAGCGAGTCGCCGCTCACGGTGATCGATGTGATCTTACCTGCCGCCACGTCTGTGGCCACCGTCGAGAGCGGGATCTCGACAGACGGCTTAACCGACTCGGCCACGAGCGAATATAGGCTCATCAAGATGAGGAAGATGAGCACCGTGCTGATGAAATTGCCCATAAACGACGGCCCGCCAAAGAGAAACCGCCACCAGCTCGGCCTCTTGGACGACTTTTTCGGCGGTTTGTTGCTCGGGGCGCCTTTCTGTCTACGGCGAGGAAGGGGTGCCATTGTGCGGTAGTATACTACAAAACGCCATGGATCTCATTAAAAACAAAAAGGCTCACCTCAGGTTTGCCCCGCTGGAGTTCTACTCTGCGGGCGTCGAGCTCACCGGCTCTGAGGTGAAGGCTCTGCGCGCAAGACTCGGCTCGCTCGACGGGTCGCGGGTCGTCGTGCGCGGCGGCGAGGCATTCATCGTAGGCATGACGATCCCGCCGTATCAGAGCGCGAACGCGCCCAAGACCTACGACCCCGAGCGCTCGCGCCGGCTCCTTCTCACGCGTGCCGAGCTCGACGAGCTTCTCGGCGCAGAGTCGAAGAAGGGCTTGACACTGGTGCCTTTTGAAGTGTATAATAGTAAACGGCTGATTAAGGTCCGCCTCGCGATCGTACGCGGCAAGGGCAAGGCAGATAAGCGAGAGGATCTTAAGAAGAGGGATGCGGCGCGCGAGGCCGCGCGCCTCTTGAAGAATCGATAAACTCCTAGCACGATGATTTGTTGCGAGAATGAGCTCTCGGAGGCTGTCGAGCCGAGAGCGAGCAAATTTCTAGTAAGAAATTATGCGTCTCATTCGCAGCGACAAATTGTGGTGCGAGCCTATCAATCGCCTCAAGCATGCTTGGTGTAAAGTATGTTTCAGGGGGGTGACCGGCTTTGACGGTCTGTTCATTGAAAGATGTGCGACGCCGTGCTCGCCTGTAGTCACGTTAAAGGACAGGCAAACATACTTGCAAAAAATACACTTGCAAGCGTGAAGTCTCCGTACTTCGGTGCGCGTGACTTCACGTTCGCCTACGCGACTGCCTAACGGCACCTTCGCCTAGCGACGTTCATACCCCTTGGTTTCTACAGCTCGGGATATGGGCGGAATGATCTGTAGAATCGGCGCGCGACCTCCCGCTCGCGCTGTTTAACTAAGGGATCAGGCAAGAATGGTTTCGCGAGCGTTCCTCGCATCTTGCCCCAGACTCTAACGCTCGCTACGCGTCGTAGACTCTCTTTCTCTAACATTCTCGGACCGGGGTTCGATTCCCCGCACCTCCACCATAAGATACTTTCAGAATTTTTTGAGCCGGACGGAAGCATTGCCTCGCGGCTTCGCCGCTCGGCATTTGGGCTTTGCACCTTGCGCAAAGCCATAAAATCCCACGGCGGGCAAAAAGAAAAGGAAAT
>PFBL01000008.1:373-38613 GCA_002773355.1 Candidatus Kaiserbacteria bacterium CG10_big_fil_rev_8_21_14_0_10_56_12 | reverse complement strand
GGAGAATCCTCGGCTATCGTTCCTCACGTGAAGAGGCCGTACGATTGGGTATTATTAAAAGTGAGAGTGTCCTAATTCAGGGGTGAATTTGCATGGATACTCATGGCGAGAGTATAAAGCCATCAGACGAGGCTGTCAAGTGTCCTCAAGAATGACGCGTTCAAACTGGTTTGAAGCATGTTTTGTGCTACAATATACGCAATGGTTATCACGCATCATGGGGGGCAGTGCTTCAAGGTCACCTTCGGTGACCTGACGCTCGTGTTCGACCCGATCGGCAAGGGGGCGACACTCCAATCGGTACGATTTGGCGCTGACATCGCGCTCGTCTCGCGCAACCACCCCGACATGAATGGCGTCGCCGAGGTCTCCTACGGCGAGAAGGTGCCCTTCGAGATTGCTGGACCCGGAGAATATGAACGGCAAGGCATTGTGGTGCAGGGTTTCCTGTCACAGAGTACGTATGGGTTGCCCAAGGGAGAGAGCGCCGCGATCAACACGATCTACTCGGTCAACATTGAGGACATGACGCTCGTGCACCTCGGCGCGCTCATCGATGAAGACCTACCGAAAGAGGCACGAGAAAACATTGATGATATCGACGTGCTCTTTGTGCCGATTGGTGGCGATGGCGTGCTCGCGCCGGGTGCCGCGCACGAGCTCGCGGTCTCGCTCGAACCCAAGATTATTGTCCCGATGCATTGGAGCGGCCTCGGGCAGGAGAAGGCACTCGACACCTTCCTCAAGGCCTCTGGCAACGGGAGTGAGAAGGTAGACAAGCTCACGTTGAAGAAACGGGATCTTGCCGGCAAGGATGGGAGTATAATCGTGATAACGCCTAATAAGCCATGAAGACGCTCGGCGAGCACGTAACGCATTTGAAGACCAAGCCGCACCACGTACGCAAGCGTGTTGCCGTGGGCGTCGCAAGTGTGGTGACTGGTCTGGTCGCCATCGCGTGGCTCGCCGTCTCGATCTCGACGAACGCGTTCGCCATCCAGGGGAGCACCTTTGCTGAGAGCACGAGTCAGGGCGCGGTGGTGCAGACGGTCACCGAGCGACCCAACGCAAATCTCGCGGGCGCTGCGGCCACCGTGCCAGACACCGATGGTCCGTCACGCATCGAGATTGTCAACGTCGCGACGACCTCGTCTGCAACGTCATCTCACGCAGAGCCAACGATCATCCCGTTTTAATACTCTATGGCGCGCAGTAAAAGTACCCCAGATACGAGTGAGGCAGGAGCGCCCATAGCGGCCAACGTGATCACACAACCCATCGTCACAGAGATGCGGCAGTCGTACATCGACTACGCAATGACGGTTATTACCGGGCGCGCATTGCCAGACGTACGCGATGGGCTGAAGCCGGTGCACCGACGCATCCTCTATGCCATGAAGGACATGGGGCTTGTCCCGGGCGCCAAATTCCGCAAGTCGGCAACGGTCGTCGGTGAGGTGCTTGGTAAGTATCACCCGCACGGCGACACGGCGGTCTACGACTCTATGGCCAAGATGGCACAAGAGTTCTCTCACCGATATCCGCTCGTGTTGGGGCAGGGTAACTTCGGCTCGATCGACGGCGATTCTCCAGCCGCGATGCGTTATACCGAGGCCAAGATGTCTCGCATCTCTGAGGCACTGCTCGCTGATCTGGAGAAGGAGACCATCACCTGGAACCCCAACTATGACGCAACGAGAGAGGAGCCGAGCGTGTTGCCTGCGGCACTCCCCAACCTTTTGTTGAACGGTACCCTCGGCATCGCCGTCGGGATGGCGACCAGCGTCCCACCACACAACCTGCGTGAGGTGGTCGACGCTACGGTGCACCTTATCGATAGCCCCGATGCCACAACCGACGACCTGCTCGAATTTGTGAAGGGGCCGGACTTCCCGCTCGGTGCCGTTGCCTTTAATCAGACGGATATCAAGCACGCCTACAGCTCCGGGCGCGGGCCGGTGGTGGTGCGTGGCGAGGCAGAGATCGTGGATGATGGCAAGAAGGAGAGCAAGATTGTGATTACATCGATCCCGTATCGTGTAAACAAGAGCGAGCTCATTACGCGCATCGCCGAGCTGGTCCAGGATAAGAAGATCGAGGGTGTTCGTGACCTCCGCGATGAGTCTACCGCGGACATTCGGGTGGTCGTGGAGCTGAAGGGCACGGCGCACCCACAGGCCGTGTTGAACGCACTCTACAAGCACACCGAGCTCGAGAGCACCTTCCACTACAACATGCTTGCGCTCGTCGACGGTGTGCCTGAGACGCTTTCCCTGCAGGGGATGTTGCACCACTTCATCGAGCACCGCCAGGAGGTGGTCAAACGCCGCACCGAGTATGACTTGCGCCAAGCCGAGGCGCGAGAGCATATCTTGCTCGGGCTCTGTAAGGCGCTCGATCACATCGACGAGGTCATTGCCATTATTAAGAAGTCCGCGGATATCCCGACGGCCTCTGCGGCATTGCAAAAGAAATTTGGCTTCTCGGTATTACAGGCCGCGGCGATACTTGAGATGCGTCTCTCGAAGCTCGCTGGGCTCGAACGCAAGAAGCTCGAAGACGAGCTCGCTGAGGTGCAGGCGCTTATCAAGAAGCTCAAGGATATCCTCTCATCGGCGAAGAAGATCCTCGCGGTTGTGCGCAAGGAACTCATTGAACTGGCCGAGAAATACGGAGATGAGCGGCGCACGCGTATTGTGAAGGGTGGCGTGCAGAACATCTCGGTCGAGGACTTGGTGCCCGACGAAGAATCGATGCTCTTGTTGACCCGAGGGGGCTACGTGAAGCGCACCAACCCAAATGAATATAAGAGCCAGAAGCGAGGCGGCGTTGGAGTCGTCGATATCGCAACCAAAGAGGAAGACGTGGTGACGCTCTTCCTGGTGGCGAATGCGCACAGCGACTTGCTGTTCTTTACCGACCTTGGGAAGGCCTATCAGCTCAAGATGTATGAGATACCAGAGGGCAAGCGCGCGACCAAGGGCAAGAGTGTGATGAACTTTCTCTCGCTCGCAGGCGACGAGAGTGTGACGTCGATCCTTGTGGTGCCGAAGGGGGCGGCGCTCGATGCGTCGTCGGTCGCCTTTGTGACCGAACAGGGCGTTGTGAAGCGCGTGGCGGCCAAGGCGTTCGCCGATGTGAGGCGCTCGGGCATCATTGCGATCAATTTGCAGAAGGGCGATCGTCTTGTCTCGGCGAACCTTGCCGCCGAGGGCGACACGGTATCGATTGTGACGGCCAAGGGCCAATCGATCCGATTTGATACTGAGGACGTGCGAGAAATGGGACGCACCGCGGGCGGTGTGCGCGGCATGAGCGTGAAAAAGGGCGATCGCGTAGTCTCGGCCGAAGTCATCCCCGCACTACAAGCAAAGGATGCATCGTTGCTGGTGCTCATGAGCAAGGGGTATGGGAAGCGCACGGCCATGGCCGAATACAAGGTGCAGGGTCGAGGCGGGTCGGGGATCAAGACAGCCGAGGTGACGCCGAAAACCGGCGAGATTATTGGCGCCAAGGTAGTTTTCGATAAAAAGGAGGATGGTGAAGAAGAGATCGTCGTGATTTCGAAGAAAGGACAAGTGATCCGCACACCGATATCCACGATTTCGCAACTCTCGCGTGCCACGCAAGGAGTGCGTGTCATGCGCCTCTACGAGGGTGACTCCATCGCCTCCATGGTTGCGCTCTAACAATTTATTGAGTTGGCAGTCGGGAAGGGTCAATTCTAAAGGCTGCGTTTGGTTTAATGCGCTCATGATTCTTGTCTACCTCTTGCTGTTTGCGTCCTTGCGATAAAAATACAAGGTTGAACCTCGTACGCAATCCAGGACAAGGTTAAACCTTGTCCTAGCGAGGGGGGTGGGTTTGCGTGAGTTGGGTAGGTAGGGGTAGGATGAAATTTGGCCCCGATCTTTTTAGGACGATTAGAAAGAAATTTATGGGCCTACAAGGGAGTCGGTATGCCGCGAACACTCGACGAAAAGCTGGACGAACTGGAAAGATTCGGCGAGCCTTACGTGCTCGTTTTCGATCCGCGACTGACTGAGCCCGTTCGGCTCAGCGTCGGCCGTGGAGATTTCGGGAACGCGGAGATCTGTGTCCATGCCCACAGTAGACACGTGGTTGTCGACACGGTTCTCGTCAAGCTCGCGAGGCGCGACGGCCGACAGCAGACGATGCCGCTTCCGTAGACCGGGCTACGGGCCGGCTCCGTACGGAGCCGGCCCGGGACGCAAGCATAGGTTTTTGTTGATTGCGCACGACGCTTGTCGTGCGCGTGTTATTTTATAGACATGAATGCATCGTTTAGCGATCCACGCGAGAACGTGCTCCAGATGGGTGTGGTAGAGGGGATGCGCGTTGCTGACCTCGGTGCTGGCGCAGGACACTATGCCCGCGCCGCCGCGGGTGTCGTTGGTCACGAGGGCAGGGTGTATGCAATAGATGTGCAAGAAGATGTCCTGAAACACATCAAGAACAATGCTCACGATACGCACAAAGGGATTATCGAGACGGTCTGGGGTGACATCGAGAAGTTGGGGGGCACGCACCTGCGAGACGCGTCAATCGATCTCGCGATACTTGCGAACACACTCTTTCAGGTCGAGAACCGAGAGGGTTTGATTGCAGAGATACAGCGGATCTTGAAGCCATGGGGGACGCTTGCGGTGATCGACTGGTCAGGTAGCTTTGGCGGGATGGGCCCGAGCGCAGAGAACATTGTGTCAGAGACGGACGCCGAAGCAATTTTCACTCATGCTGGATTCACAAAAAAGAAGTCATTTCCTGCAGGGCCGCACCACTATGGTGTTATATTTAGCATACAGAGCGCATGAAGATCTCCCTCTTTCAAGGCATACTCATCGGCGTCTTTGGTATCGCCGCGTTTGCAGGACTGTTTGTCTTCGCGACCTACAGTAGCACTGGCACGCAGGCCGATGGTGTCGGGACGGTGCTCATATGGGGTACGCTCCCCAAAGATCAAGTAAACGGCATCCTCCTCGAGGTGACGAAGCTCGACACCAGCATGAAGAGCGTCACCTATAAGCAGAAGGCCCCACTCACACTCGCCAACGAACTTTCTGCGGCCATCGCGACGAACGAAGCACCAGATCTTGTACTCGCCTCTCAGGAGGAGTTGCTCAGCCTCGCGCGCTTCATGCAGGTGATACCGAGTGCGAAGCTCTCGCAGAGCGCTTTCACCAACAGTTTCGTGGACGAGGCCGGACTCTTTGCGGAGCCTAACGGCGCGGGGTATTACGGGGTCCCGTTCCTTGTCGACCCGCTCGTCCTCTTCTGGAACAACAACATTCTGGCGTCAAACGGGGTCGCCAAGCCGCCGACCACGTGGGATGCGCTCACGGGACTTGTGCCGAATCTTGCGGTGCTCACACCGACACATCAAATCCAGCGCGGGCTCATCGCACTCGGGACCTACAATAACGTGCACAACGCGCGCGGCATTCTCTCAGCGATTTTTCTGCAGTCGAACGTGCCCATGACCACCTACGCTTCTACGGGGCACGTGGCGGCAGACCTGGGCGGAAGTGCGGCAAAGGGCACACCGCCAGGGCAGGCGGTGCTTGGGTTCTATACACAGTTTGCAGACCCCACCAAGGTTTCCTACACCTGGAACGGGTCGCTCCCCGACTCAGAGCACGCGTTTCAGACTGGCGATCTGGCGCTCTATGTCGGGTATGGGTCAGAGGCGCGCACACTTGCGGCGCTGAACCCGAACCTTGATTTTAGCGTCGCGCCTCTCCCGCAGCCCGGTACCGCCACGATAAAGATTACGTATGGGCTTGTATACGCCTTCATGATCCCTCGGGGAGCGAAGAACTCGAGTGGCGCATTCCAAGCCGCGGCACTGCTGAGCAATTCTGCGGAGCAGGCGATCGCCTCCGCGGCGACGGGTATGGCACCGGCATCGCGTAACGCACTTACCGCGACCGCACCAGACGCGGCAACTGCGGTGGCCTACCGCTCGGCGCTTTACGCCCGCGGCTGGCTGTCCCCAAGTCCAGACAGCGTGGATCAGGTATTTTCTACTATGATAGGGAATGTAGTGAGTGGGAAGTCAGAACCGAGTGCCGCACTCAGTACCGCGGAGGGGGCCCTCAGCCTGCTGTTACTTAAATGAACAACACAACCAGTATCACGTTGCTCGGACTCGCGCTGATGGCGTTTGCTGTCGTGGGTGGGTCCAGCGCCTCTGCGGCTAGTCAGACCTATACCGGCGTGTGTGTTGATGACTCCGCGCTGGTGCAATCGAGCGGATCGCAATATAGCCTCTGTAGCGACGTGGTGGCGCGTAACTGCCCCGGGGGTGTTGTTGTGTCAAAAACTCCAGCCTCCACCGGCTTTCAGATTACATGCACAGTGCCAGACGAATCGCCAACCCAAACCTGTGACCCTGCCTTCACATCCTGCGCTCCTGGCACGATTGCGCCAGACGGGAGCATCAATACTAGTGAGATCGGTACCTCGAGCGGCACCTGTAACCCGGCGGTAGAGAATTGTCCAAGCGCGACGGGCGCAACCAACAACCCACCAACCAATGGAGGCTCGGGCTCTGCGAGCGCTGGCACCGTGGGCAACTCGGCAGTGGGTACGAATACCGCCAACCCTAATAATGGGGCCGAGGATGTGCATCTCCTGAATCCGTTGGGATCTGGCTCAACCGATCTCGAATCCTTTCTCAACAGCATTCTTGATTTTGTCATACGCATTGGCACGATTGTGGTGGTAATTATGATGGTGTATGTCGGGTTCAAGTTTGTCACGGCACAGGGCGATCCGGGTGAGATCTCAAAAGCACGTGAGATGCTGTTGTGGACGGTGGTGGGGGCACTTATATTACTGGGCGCCAAGGCATTAGCGGGCGGTATTGCGGCGACGGTCAGGGCGCTCTCTGTCGGCGGATAATGCTATGACATTTGCCGAATTTGTGGGGAGTGGTTCGACAGGGGTAGTTGGTCTCATCAATGTATTTGTCGTGCCAGCGCTTCTCGCGCTCTCGTTTCTCGCCTTCATTTGGGGCACCGTTAGTCACTTCTTCATCCACGGCGGAGAGGAGTCGAGCCGCGCGGAGGGGCGGCAGTTCATGCTCTGGGGGCTCATAGGGCTCGTCTCCATAATCGCCATTTGGTCGTTCGTGTGGATTGTGTTATCCACGCTCGGCATTCGCCCCGCGGCCTAACGTGTCATACTGAGAGCATAT
Organism: Candidatus Kaiserbacteria bacterium CG10_big_fil_rev_8_21_14_0_10_56_12; assembly: GCA_002773355.1. Taxonomy (GTDB): domain Bacteria; phylum Patescibacteriota; class Minisyncoccia; order Phycocordibacterales; family Phycocordibacteraceae; genus C7867-001. The sequence continues at coordinate 31,394 of PFBL01000008.1, read as the reverse complement.
GAAATCAATCACGCGCGCTATCGCCTTACTCTCTGTAACGATCTTCCCGACACTTGCCTTAGCGGCCACCACGATCGTTGGAGGCACCTCAGGGGGTAGTAGCTTTTTTGGCATATCCTTCGGAGGCAACTGGTCTGTGGGAGGGTGTGCGAGCACCATCTGTGGCATAGCCAACACGATCCTCTACCTCATTAATAATGTCTTGGTGCCGGTACTCTTCGCGGTGGCGTTCATCTTCTTCCTCTATGGTATCGCGAAGGCCTATATTTTCTCGCAAGGTGAGCCGGAGAAGGTCTCCGAGGGCCACCGCCTCGTCTTGTGGGGCATCATTGCGTTCGCAATCATGATTTCGATCTGGGGTCTCGTGAACATCGTTGCAAACACCTTTGGACTCAATGGCTCATACATCCCTGAGTTTCCTAGATCCTACTAATGCATGTCCGCTCGTAACCCAGGTCTATTGAGTCGGCTCGACGTTCTGTTAGTCTCGCTTGCCGGACTCATCCTCCTTACCGGTGCGGGCTTCGCTACAAGCGCGCGTGCGGTCGAGACATACCCTGCTGGATCGGTGGCCGCACAGTGTCTCGACACCTGTCCGGGAAATTGTGTCGTTGTTAACGCCAACGACGCGATATGTGAGACGACGACCGGTGGGACCGGGCAAAGCGTGAATGCGACACCGGTGCCGCCGAATGCGCTGCCTGGGCAAGACGCGGGGGGTAACACTGTGACGAGCGGCGGCTCGGGCGGCGCCGCTGGCTCGGTGACAGAGACGCCGCGAGGTGTCGACTTCACGTACATCGGCGGGTACTTCGATGATTTTCTCACTGTCGTGAACGATATATTGGTGCCGTTACTTATCGGCATCGCGTTCATCACCTTCCTGTATGGGGTGTACAAGTATTTTATTCTCGGTGCCGATGACGAAGCAGAGCTCGAGACAGGGAGACAGTACGTCCTGTGGGGCATTATTGGCTTCGTGGTGATCGTATCCGTGTGGGGCATTGTCTGGATTCTTCTCACCACCTTTAGTCTCGTGCCAGGAGGCTACGCACCCCCGCCGCCGGTGCTCTAGGTGCGCCGTGGGAGACTATCCACATGCGAGCGGTGCGGCGCTACAGCTGGACGGAAGAGTAGGTATACTTAGTACTGTTATAAACACTTATCGATCCTATGAAAAAAGCATTCTCATTCGCCACCTTCGCACTCCTCGCCCTACCGCTCCTCGCCTCGGCGCAGGCGGTCAACAATATTTCTGATGCGGGTTCACTCATCATCAACATCATCAACAAGGTCGTGGTGCCGGTGCTCTTTGCCCTGGCGTTCATTGTGTTCCTCTGGGGCGCGTTTAATACGTTCATCCTCGGCGCCAACTCGGAAGATGTGAAGGACAAGGGCAAGAACCTCATGTTGTATGGCCTCATCGGGTTCTTCGTTATGGTGTCCATCTGGGGATTGGTAAACGTGCTTACTGGTACGGTGACATTCGGCAATAATACTGGCCCAGGGGATACGCCAAGCGCGGGTGTGCAGATCGGCGGCTAGAGCGAATGTCCGTACTCAATGATTTCTTAGCGAAGGTTGTTGTTCAGATTATCAATCCGCTCATCTTGTTGCTCACTGCAGGGGCATTTGCGGTGTTTGTGTGGGGGGCGTTCCGACTCGTTCTGAACGCGGGCGACGCTGCAAAGAGGGAGGAGGGTCGTAGCGCGATTGTCTGGGGCATCGTGGGGTTCGTCATTATCTTTGGCGTCTACGGCATATTAAACTTCGCCCTACACACATTCGGGCTTGACTCAGTACAGAAAATTTCGCAGTAGACGAGCGCTATTCGCTCGCCAGATCCTCTGCCGTCTCCATCATTAGTCGGTCGAGCTTTTCCCCGGCAGTAGCTTCTGCGGCATCAATGCGTTTCATTGACCCCTCTATGCTTGCTATGGCCTCGTTGGCCTCTGCTTCAACACGGTCGATTTCTGCACGAGCCTTGTCACCAATGGCGCGCGTCCTTGCGGCCGTCTCGGCTACACGTGCGTTGATTGAGTCGAGCGTCGCCTGCGTCTCTGGGTCAAGTGCCTTGTCCTGGCTGTTGTCTGTGGTAGTCATGATTGTTCGGTGGCGTGTGCACTAATAAAGGCCTTCACGTCACTGTTAAATTCGACTGGCATAGGTGTATGCATCCTTTTATAATATGCGCCCACAACGTCCATGAAGCTCTCAGCGGTTATTGTAGAATCGGCGCCGAGCTTATACATCTTTGTCAAGACGGCTTGATCGATGTGGCCATTCTCTGGGATGACCGCCTTAGCGTAGGTCTTTGTTAAGTACGCATTCCAATCCTTTATGAGCTCTCGGACTGCAAATTCTTTCGGCTCCTCATCTCCCTCGTCCACTTCTTGGTCGTACTCTGCAATTGATTCGCTTTCTCGCCGGGTAGTTCCCTCAATGTCTTCGCGCTCGCGAGAGCCTTCCTCGCGAGTCCGTGTCTCCACTCCCAGATCAAGCGGCCGCAGGCCCGTTATACGTGCATAACGGTCGCGTCTGTCTCGATAAGGGTTCGCTTGCTGGTCCACGAGACGTATACGCTCTTCGAGTGCTGTTCGTCTCGCGAGATATGGTTCGAGCTGTGTGCGCAACATCTCTCTGGTAGCCACGTTCGTCGCCTTCTCTTGCACGTACATCTTCTTTACCTGTCGCGGCGAATAACCCATCGCGAGAAGCATCTCCTCGGTCTCAGCGATCTGCCGATCGGTCGCGTCAAGTTCACGAAGCTGTTCCTGTTGTGCCGCCTCAGCGTCGCTAATGGCCTGGTTCACGCTCTCCTTGCAAGAGCTGAGGAACTCGAGTTTCTTCTCTATCGGACCAAGCTCGGCGTCATAGTTCGAAATCATTTCATTTGCGATCTGGTCGCGCGCGTTGATGTGCTTTGCTAGTTTGCGCTCTTGCGACTCAAACCGACTCTGAATCGGGTCGCGCTTGCTCGCTATATTTGCAATCTGACGATCAAAATTCTTAATCGCTAGCTCCATCATCGTCGTACCCGGCATGCCTTGGCGCTTGAGGTTATCAATGGTCCTGCGTAGCGACTCCTTGTTCTGGGTAAGCATTTTGGTTTGCATGTCAAAGACATCGAGCTTGCCCTTAAGCACAGCCGTTTTCTTCTCGTGTTTGTTGGCCCAGAACTGGCTGTATCCGATCTCTGTCTTCGCAACCGTTCTGAGACCCAGATCGGTCGCGTATCGTTTCGTACCATCCCAGAGAGCTCCTGGCGCGCCCAACACCTTTTCGTAAGCCTGGTATAGGATATTTTTGCCCTTGTCGGACATGCGCTCAAAAAAGCCTTTGCCAGAATCACTCAACCCCATAACCTCTGCGGTAGGCGCCACCTCAACTGCCGGCTCGATGGTTGTGGCCTCTCCAGCTCCTGCTGCCGCTTCGCGTTCCGCTCGACGAGCGGCCTTACCGTTTGGTTTACCTTCTCGACTCATGTGCAATGATATTACGCATAAAAATCCCGACCATTTCAGTATACTACGATTTATTTTTGCAAGGCTCGCCTTTACCCTGTGCCGAGGAGAGGACCGCGACTCAGTCTCAAGGTGCTAAAATGAGCCTATGACAAAGATTTCTGTACTGTCTGATGTTCATCTGCTCGACGAGGCAAAAAAGTGCATCAAAGAGCTTTCTGCAGAAGCAGTAACTTTCCCGGACGGAGAAAACGAAGATCTCGAGGCGTTGGTTTCTAGAACCGGCGACGCCGAAATTATTTTGGTCAGTCCACGCACCAAGATCACGCAGCTATACCTGGAGCGCTGTCCCGGAGTAAGGTACATCGGCGTGTGTGGGACTTCCCTCACAAATCTCGATGTAAACGCTCTTGCGCAACGTGGCGTTGTCTACACCAACGTCAAGGATTACGGTGACGAACCAACGGCCGAGTTCATTTTCATGCAGCTCGCGCGTTTGTTACGCGGTGTCGGAAACTATCAATGGAAAACCGAGCCACATGAGTTGATGGGCAAGGCCATCTTCATCATCGGATTGGGTGCGCTGGGGCAGGCGATAGCGCGCCTCGCACTCGCATATAAAATGCAGGTCCACTATTTTAGCCGTACGCGCAAGAAAAAATGAGAGGACAGGGGCCTCGTTTTTCGAGAATTAAATGAGGCAGCGACGAGTAGCGACATCATCGTGTGCACCGTGCCAACCGATACGTTGATCATGAGGCAAGAACAGTTTGACAGATTACGGCCCGGCTCAATCATAGTTCAGGCGAGCATGGGGACGGTTATGGACGATCGAGCGTTTCGTAAGTGGATTGTACAAGAGGGAAACTTCGCAATTTTTGATTATTCGGCTGGTGAGGCACTATACCTCGCCTATAAGGATCTAGATCGAATCATCTTTCCCAGGATCGTGGCTGGACACACTGTTGAAACGCGGCGTAGGCTTGGCGAGAGGGTTGTGCAAAACATCCAAGCATATCTTGCCTCTTTACAGTAGTTGTGTGTTTATTGTACCAAACTCGCACCTACTTCCAAAACAAATGATGTGGCACGCGCGGAGCGCGTCCTGCATTTCAGCTTCTAAAAAACCGTCTAGTTCTATTCTGGTGCCGGGGAGAGGACTCGAACCTCCATGGGTTGCCCCGCTAGCTCCTAAGGCTAGTGCGTCTACCAATTTCGCCACCCCGACGTACTCCACTTTCACACAATACTATATTCTGCTATATTTTTCTTACGTGCCAGAGGTGCGTCATGTGCGCCTATAGCTCAGTTGGTAGAGCAGCTCCCTCTTAAGGAGACGGTCCCTGGTTCGAGCCCAGGTAGGCGCACCAAATAATCATTACCTTCTTATGTTTCAAAGACTTTTTAACACATTGACTGGGGGAGAGAAGACGACTGCAGTCGAGAATCTCTTCGCGCACAGCACGCCCAGCACCGACTTCTATCTCATGATTGTGCTCTCGGTCCTCATGGCCACGTTTGGGCTGCTTGCCGACAGTTCGGCGGTCATTGTGGGGAGCATGCTCATCGCTCCCATCCTTTATCCGACGCTGGGGCTCGCCATGGGCATGATCATGTCTGACCTGCCACTTACCTCGAAGTCGTTCGCTACCTTGTTTAAGGCCACCTTACTCGCCATCGTGGTCTCGGCGCTTGTGACGCTCCTGTTCTCCTCACAAATCGGCCAGACGAGCGGCGAGATACTCGCACGGACCAAGCCATCACTGCTCTACGCGGCGATTGGTGTTATCGCTGGCTTCGCCGCGGCGTTTGCTATGGCGAAGCCGAAACTGAGTGAGACACTCCCGGGCGTGGCGATCTCTGTCGCACTCGTACCGCCACTGGCAGTGGTGGGTATTGGGCTTGCCCGATTTGATATCAATATGGCAACAAGCTCGCTCCTGCTCTTCATCATTAACGCGGCTGGCGTTGTCTTCGCCGCCGCGACGGTGTTCTCCCTCATGAATTTCTATATAAAGCGCACTGTGGCCGAGGCCACGGTCAAGGAAGAAGAGAAGAAGATAGAACAGGTTGAGGAGAGGGCAGAGACCTCGGCAAAGTAGTGCTTAGGGGGCTCGCTCCGGCCTTCGAGTCCCACGCACACTCCTGTCGTCGTGTGCCGAGGGTGGGACTCGAACCCACACGAGGGTTTTTAGGCTCTCTCAGGATTTTAAGTCCTGTGCGTCTACCATTCCGCCACCTCGGCTGTCGTTTGATGATAGCAGTATCTCTGCTATTGTTTAAGCGCGGCCAGGTGGCGAAGTGGTAACGCAGCGGTCTGCAAAACCGTTATGCGCGGGTTCAATTCCCGCCCTGGCCTCCGTTATTCAGAAGTTCACCCTCACCGTTGTCGGGCATAAACTCAATGCGCGGTAGTGGGCCAAGCTTCGCGTGCTTCTTGAGGTGATCGGAGAAGGCCTCGCGTTGCCGCTCGAGGAACGCGAGCGCCTTACGGGTCTCAGAGTCGGGGAGCACGCTCACGAACACCACGGCGCGTTCACCACGATTCATAAGCTGTGCCCGTAGCACGGTGATGAGGGAGTCGTTGCCGGCTTCGCGCCCGATAAAGTTCGCCGCCTCATGCGCGATCACCTCCGCGATGCGCTCCTTATGATGATCTGCCCGCTGAGGCACGTCTCGAATCATGCGGTAATGGTCTCGAAGGCCACGATCTCATCATTGGGTGAGGCGTCCGCACGTGCTTCGATCTCAGTGCCGAAGGTTCCCTCCGTAGTAATGTCCTGTACGTCCGCACGTGCTTGCTGGAGATTGGTGATGGTACCTCGACCTACTTCGAGGTCGCCTCGCATTATTTTAACCTTGTTGCCTACCGTGAGTCGTCCCGAGACATAGCGCGCACCGAGTACCTGCTTCTTCGCGCTTGAGGAGAAGGGCTTCACGACCACCGCGCGACCCAACTCCTTATCGATGGCTATCTCAGGCACACTAGCGGCGAGTAGCTCTGCCACTTTCTCAGAAAGTTCGTAGATGATTGAGAAGGAGAGCACGATAACCGAGTCGCGCTCGGCGAGCTCGCGTGCGATCGCGTCGGTCCCGACGTTAAACGCGATGACCGTACCACCGATGGCGTGAGCCGTCTTAACATCTGCCTCACCGACACTTCCGACACCAGAACTGACGACGCGGATGCATGCGCGCTCGTGGGTAACTTTATTGAGCTCGTGGACGATCGCATCGATCGAGCCGGCGGCGTCTGCCTTAACGATGAGCGGGAGCTCGATAACACCGTCGTCCGCGGTCGTAAACGCATGAGTCACGGGTTCCTTGGCGTTCTTTGACGCGAGGGCCTCGGCCTCCTTCTTACTCGAGACAACGCTGAAGACCGCTCCCGCCGTTGGTAACCGGCTGAATCCGGAGATACGTACTGGCGAGGAGGGGCCGGCGTCCTCTACGCGCACCCCACGAAAATCTTCAATAAACCGAACGGGCGCGAAGGCATCGCCGGCGACTACGAACTGCCAGCGTGCAAGAGTACCGTCGCGGACGACAAGAGTGGCCGATGCGCCGCGCTTTGGGTCTTGGGTGCTCTCGAGCACAAACCCTGTGGCGCTCGCATCTGGATCCGCAGTAAGCTCGAGAAGATCGGTGGCAAGCAACAGCAGGTCAAGCAGCTCGGGAACCCCCTCGCCCGTCTTCGATGACACGGGCTGGTAGGCGATGTCGCCCCCGAGTCCCTCGAGATAAACGCCTTTTTCCAGGAGCGAGTTCTTGGCGTGCTCAACGTCAGCGTTGTTTTTATCGATCTTCGTTATCGCCACAATGAAAGGGGTCTTCGATTCCTGTATTGCCGTCAACGCGTCTTGTGTCTGGGGCATAAAGCCTTCATCTGCCGCAACAACCAGTATCGCGATGTCGGCCGCCGCCGCGCCGCGTGTCCGCAATGTCTTAAAAGCCTCGTGGCCGGGCGTGTCGAGGAAGGTGACCTGTCGGCCGGCGTGCTCAGCGATATACGCCGAGACGTGCTGTGTGATGCCGCCAGCCTCGCCCGCGACGACATTCTCCTTGCGAATATAATCGAGCAGGGAGGACTTGCCATGATCTATGTGGCCCATTACCGCGATAATGGGCGGCCGTGGAGTCTGCGCCATAGTATGCCCATTTCATCACAAAAATGATGTTTCTGCAATTTCGTGTAGAATCAGAAAATGTTTTGGACAAGACGAATCTATCTCGACGCGGCGGCCGGCCTTTGCGGCAACCCGTCGTCCCCGCACGACGAGGGGAGAAAGGCCAAGAAGGTGCTCGAGGATGCGCGCGCGACAATCGCGCGACTCCTCGAGGTGAAGGCCGATGACGTGATTTTTACGAGCGGCGCAACCGAGGCTAATGCGCTCGCGATACTCGGGTACGTGCGTGCGGCGCGTGCGAGCCAGAGGAACAACGCTCATGTCCTATATTTGCCGAGCGCACACGCATCTATCGTCGAGAACATGAAGCTCCTTGCAGAAGAAGGTGTCGAGGTGGAAGCGTTACCAATAAAAGATGCTCGCGTCGATATCGACGCGTTAACAAAAATGCTCAAGCCCGAGACCGTGCTCATCTCAATGGATGCGGTCTGCGGCGAGACTGGGGTGATCTGGAATACGCGCGAGGTCGCGCAAATACTACACGCCAAAAACAAGGTTCAACCTTGTACGCAACCCAACAAGGTTGAACCTTGTTTTTCTGACGTGATGCTTCATGTGGATGCGAGTCAGGCTCCTTTGACCGAGAAGGTGACGCGGGCTCACTTTGATGCCGATATGCTCGTGCTTGATGGCGCGAAGGTCGGCCCACTGCATGGTATTGGGTGCCTTGTGGCGCATCGCACGATACCACTCGCACCGCTCTATCGCGGCGGCGGTCAGGAGCGAGGGGTGCGCCCTGGCACCGAGACTCCCGAGCGCGCACAGCAGTTCGCGGTAGCGCTCGCCGAGGCGGCGCGTGGACGCGAAGCCTATCGAGATAGGGCAGTGAGCGAGCGCCGGGCGTTGGTGAGGGAGATTGGCGCGCGTGTGCCACGCGCGCTCCTCAACGAGGGGAGAGCGCAGGTACCAAACATATTGAACATGTCTATTCCGGGTTGTGACACAGACTACCTGGCGGCGCTTCTAGACGATATGGGAGTCGCGGTCTCGACAAAGAGCGCTTGTGAGACAGACAGCACTGAAGGGTCGCGCGCGGTGCTAGCGCTCACCGGCAGTGTTGAACGCTCGCGCTCGACGTTGCGTGTCTCGTGGGGTCCGGCCATAAGGGCACATGACTTGGACAAGTTCGCGCTCCTGCTGGCTGAATGTCTGAAGGTGTGCTAGGATAAGGCCATCAACCCAGCGCTGATTGCGAGACAAGATCGACTCTCTTTAAGTTAGCTTCCTGTGTCTGATGTATTACTAGCTCTATCTCTTACATCATTATGCAAGAAGGAACAATCGCACGTCTCATCGCTGACAAGTACTTTGGTTTTATCAAGGTCGACGGGCAGGAAAAGGATCTCTTTTTCCACGCCAACGAGCTTGTCGGATGCGACTTTGCGTCACTCCGCGAGGGTGACAAGGTGACTTTTGAAGTTGCGGACAGCCCCAAGGGGCCAAACGCAGTCAAGGTCTCAAAGGCCGCGTAAGCGAGCCAAATGGCAAAAAACGCCCGCGAAAGCGGGCGTTTTTTGTTGTACACGCTGGCGGTAGACACCCCCTTGCAAAAAAGTGAATCATGCTATGCTTTCAGCATGGATACACAACATACAGACAACAACGACACAGCGGCAGAGGATAAGGTTATTGGCTATTGTGTGAAGTGCAAGGAAAAGCGCGAGATGCTCGACGTCGAGAAGGTAGAGATCAAGCCTGGACGTCCCGCAGCGAAGGGTAAGTGTTCGGTGTGCGGCACGGGCATGTACAAGATTCTGCCGAAGTCAGCGGCATAACAAGCCATATGAGTTTTGTCGGTAGCGGGGCTAACATTCCTCCACCGCACTACGGAATCCCTCACTATCACGGCGATATCGTGCGCGCTCTGTTTGTACTGAGCGCTTTCATTCTCGTGTTTGCGCAGTCGACGGGTGCTGAACTCCCGCTATCGAATCTCGGAGCGGTGCTTGCCGCCGCCGCACTGGTTATCGTCGCTGGCATCACGAGCCCGCGCCTGCCATGGAGTCATTTCCTTAACGCATTCTTTGCCATGATTGGCACGGTCATATTCGGGACGCCGGCGGTTGAGCATTACCGAGCTGGAGTACACATCTTCGAGCCCTCATTTGTCTATCTTGAGGCGCTCGCGCTCCTCTCGCTGGTGGCGCTGTACTTCACCACGAGAACCATCCGCGGCATACTACTGCGCCCATCGTAGCGAGGGAAGATGAAGCTCGCACGAGATTCCATGTTAAAATGGCGCCATGTCTGTACAAAGTTTTTTTCTTAAAAAATACGCAAACTGGAAGCTGAAGGACGTGCCGGAGACACAGCGCGAGCAAATGGTGGGGCTTGTCACCAAAGACCCCGACCTCTTTAAAAAGATTGGTGATGAGATCGAGCGCCGCAAAAAGGGCGGTGAGCCTGAGATGAAGGCGAGCATGGAAGTAATGAAGAAATATCGTAGCGAGCTCGCGGCGCTGATGCAGAAATAGACGCCGCATGAAGATTTATCTCCTGCTTGGGCATACCGATACCGAGACGCTCTCGGGCGCGTTTGCGAACAAGTATGAACAACACGCGAAGGCCGCTGGCCACACGGTGCGCCGACAGAACATCGGCGACATGCGCTTTGATCCGGTATTGCATAAAGGGTACAAGGAGATTCAAGAGCTCGAGCCAGATCTCAAGACATTTTGCGATGACATTCATTGGGCCGACCACATCGTCATAGTGCACCCCACCTGGTGGTGCTCGATGCCGAGTCTCCTGAAGGGATTGTTCGATCGTGCGTGGCTCCCTCACGAAGCGTTCCTCTTTGAGGACCACGGGCTCACCTGGGCCAAGCTGTTGAAGGGCCGCACCGCGAGGATTATCACGAGTGCCAACATGAATCCATGGATCATGCGGTTTATGTATGGATCGCCGACGATGGTGCTTGAGATGGTGATACTCCGATTTGCAGGGATCAGGGCTCGTTCGACCGTTTTTGGGCCATCTGAACGCGTCTCCGCGAGAGCTAAGGAGCGGTGGTTGCGGAGAGTGGCCCGTCTTGGTGCAAACGCCCGTTGAGAATCAACATTACGAGCTATTGACAGGAAATTGTCAATATGCTATGCTCGTAATAACGAGATAGCTGCTTGCTATTTCGGTAACCAACAACCAATGACAATCATAGGAGCCCTTATGGGGTTTTTGCTTTTATCAGGTGGTGGCATTGCTGCGCCAGCCCGTGCTGAGGCGCAGGCCCCTCTGGTAGTGAGCTATCAGGTCGCGATGACGGCGTATAACGCAGTCCCTAACCAGACTGACGGTGACCCGTCTACCACGGCCTCTGGCGCGGTCTCGAACCCCGAGGTCGTTGCCGCACGTTCACGAGACCTGAGCGAGGAATTGCCGTTTGGAACGATTATCGAGATTGATGGGCCAGACAGCAAGCAGAACAACTGTGGCTTCAATGTGGTGAGCCCGATTCTTGGTTACCGCGTCATCGCGGACACCATGAACGCGCGCTTTACCAATCGCGTCGACGTCCTCTTTAGCACCAAGGCGAACTACCGGATGTCTGATGGTCGCCTGGTGAACGCCAGTACCATCCTAGGCGTATGTCATGGCGTGACTATTCGTGTGGTGGGTCACCTTGATCCTACGCAGATGCGACATCTGCCCAAGACACAAGCCGAACTCGCTTCGATCGTCGAAGGGGCGGACAATGGCACCGTGCTCGCGCTTGCGTTGAAGTAACGCGGCCGCACTACGCGCGCGATCGTTCATAGTCACGCTTGAAGAGCCGCGTCGACAGAATGTAGATTGAGTACGTAATAAAATAAGCAGCAAAGACGTCGATAGAGTAGTGCAGGTGCCCGAGGAGGACCACTGCCGCAAACATGATGGATATCGCGAGGTATATGTAGCGCAGTCGTGGCGTGTCCCACAGGAGTAGCGCCATGAGATATGTGAGCCCTACGTGGCCAGAAAAGAACAAATCATCGCCGGTGAAAAACATCTGCGCGAACGTCGTGGACGACAAATAGGTGCTCGATAGTACGGCACGTACCGGATACGGGCTGATGTGGGTGAGCGAAACGAAGATAGAGCGAATGATCAAGAGGAGTGAAGCACTCTTCAAGACGAAAGGGGCCGACTGGAGCTTTAGAGAAAAAACTACCAGAATGGAGAACACCACAGCGGCGATCGCGCCATATACGAATAACGTACCCACATCGTACGCGCGAGTGTTGCTCATGATGATGTCCGTGACGGAGTTGCTCGCTTTCTCGGTCGCGTAGTTGGTCGAGTAATACACACTCACGAGGCTCACGAGAATCGCTACCACGCCCAGAGCGAGCGACTCCTGAAATGCCCGATCGCGCAATACGCGCAGAGAGTGTTCGACGTTCATAAGATCAGAGATACTCTAGCACACCTTTTTATGCTACAATTGCGTCATTACCCATTGGAGGGGCTCTATACCTATGAAGATGTCTGTCGTTGTACCTGCGCATAACGAAGAAGAGCGTATCGCGGCTGCGATCGAGGCGCTTCTCGCTCAAGAACACCCCGATTTTGAAATTATTGTGGTTGATAACGCGAGCTCAGATCGGACCACTGAGATCGCGAGTACCTACCCGGTGACGGTCGTGAGAGAAGATCGCAAGGGCACTATGTGGGCGTGCGAGGCGGGACGGCAAGCCGCAACAGGCGACGTGGTGGTCCGCATGGACGCAGATTGTGTCCCTGCAAAGGATTGGCTCGTACGCGGCGAGGCGCATTTTGCTAACCCCGAAGTCGTTGCGGTGACGGGGCCTTACGACTACGTAGATGCGCACCCGGTCTTCCGTGCGGCAACCACATTCATCCAGAAGGTTTTTTATCGACTATCACACCACGTGACACACCGCGTGCTGAAGCAGGGGGGCTTGCTCGTGGGTGGCAATAGCTTCATGCGTGCAAGCGCACTCCACGCCGCGGGCGGCTTTAACACAGAGATCGTGTTCTATGGCGACGATACCGACACGGCCAAGCGACTGTCCACGCAGGGCCGGATCATCTTTGATCCTCGACACTCGGTGCCGTCATCGGCACGCCGCTTTCAGCGAGAGGGGATCCTGCAGGTCGCATGGCAGTACTTTAAGGGATTTTTTCTCCACTCATTTGTTAAATAGTGGTCGGACTTAGAGGTCGAGCGTTGCAAGCTTTTTTGAAACGGTTCGTATCACGAGGAGGAATATGAGGGCGGCCGCGGCGATGGCCGCGATGCGGAAGTTCTCGGGGATAGTGGCTAGCACGTTGCCGAAATAGTAGCCGACAATCATCGTTACGAGCACGATGATCGCTCCACCGATCGCGTTAATTGTCACAAAGCGCGAAAATCGTACGTGAAGCATACCCGCTACGGTGAGTAGCGGCACCGCGAGCCCGAACCCCATGGTGAGTTTAGAAAACGCAAGAATCTTCGTGTGATGTCTGTGGAAATGATGCTCGGCCTTGTCGATGGTGGAGGTGGTCAGGTTAAACCAGTGACCGTACCGTGCGATAAACGGTCGCCCCGCGTGATATCCGATGAGGTACCACATGATATCGGCCAGCAGGTCGCCGAGTAGTAGGGCAACATAGGCTGGCCAGAAGCTGACTATGTCGAGATGCCAGAGCACACCGGTAGCGATCATGACCGCGGGCCCCTCAATGTAGCAGCCGGTAAAGATGAGAAAATATTTCGATCCCTCGAGAAAGGTAATGAGTGATGGGAGCAGTGGCATGGTCCGTATGAGCATTTAATCATAGGCATGACGCTCTTGAAAAGGGGCGGTCTTGCGCACGCAAGGCCGCCCCGCGGTTGTTTATGTAGTACAATCTACAAATGAATCTCGTCATCATCTTCGCGGCAAAATATGTATATCTCGTCTCTGTCCTCGTATTCGTGTATTACGCCTATACTGCGCCCGATCGCAAGGAGTTTATACGTGTTGCCATCGTTGTGGCTGTGCTCGCTTTCGCACTCAGCCTCATAGCCTCGGCACTCTATTATAATCCGCGCCCCTTCATGCTCGAAGGAGCTCCGGCGCCCCTCATCGCCCACGCGCCCGGGAACGGCTTCCCCTCAGATCACGTGCTGTTTACCGGTACTCTGGCATCTATTGTCACGATCGTTAATCCCTATGGAGGAGCGGTATTGTGGGTGCTCGCCCTAGTGGTAAGTGCCGGCAGGGTGCTCGCCGGCGTACACCATACGCTCGACGTCGTTGCCTCACTCATCATTTCGGCCGGTAGCGCGGCGCTCGTCTGGGCCGTATTCAGGCGCTATTACGCGAGCCCCGGGAAGTAGTCCGTGACGATGCGGCTGTGTGGTACGCCGAGTGTGCACAATGCCTTCTTGCACGCATCAACCATCCCCGGCGGTCCTGAGATATAGAACGTGCGCTCGGCGTAGTCGGGTATGGTCTCGGTAATGAGCTCGGCATCGATGATGGTCGGTATGTAGTGGGTCCTCATGCCAAACACCTCGCGCGCGCGATCAAAAATATCTCGGTATACGATATCTTCTGGCCTAGAAGCGTAGAGGAGGACGACATCGCGCGACTCCTTCTTGTCGATGATGTACTGAGTGTGAGCGCGGAACGGGGTGATACCAATCCATCCAGCGATGAATGCAAGCTTCTTGCCAGGCTCTTTAGGCAATACAAAATCTCCGGCCACTTGTGCGGCAGAGATGGTGTCGTTCGTCTTTAGTGAGCCGAGGGCGATCTTGAAGCTACTGGTCGGTTCGTAGAACTTGATCCCGAGGCGCACGTGCTCTTCGGTTGGTGAGGATGCGATCGTGAAGTAGCGACGATTGCCTCGCTGGTCTGACTTGTCGTGAGGGAGGGTGAATTCGAGGTATTGCCCAGGGCGGAAGCGTATGGGCCGATCAGACGCGAAGATAAACTCATCGATGTTCGGCGCAGGCGTCTTCTTGTCTACCAGACGAAGGGTGTAGCGGCCGGGCGGAGACACGATGAAGGCGAACACGTTACCGAGCAAGAGCGCAAGCTCTGGCGACAGATAGACCGCTCCCAGGTGTATGTTCGGCGCGAAGAGAATGCCCACCAGCGCGGCGTATGCTACGCGCAGTTTTCTCGTCGGCGGCATCGTAATAGGCTCTGTAAGCATTACGAAAGCGAAGAAGAGGAGTGGTGTGTGTACGAGCGCCTGTCTCACGATTAGGGGATCCCCGGGCTGTGCCGCGGTGAGAATGATCATCGCGAGGGCTACCAATATAAACGTAGCCACAAGGTCAAACCGGCGTACCTTGCGGACAATGAGTACGCCGCTTAGCAACACGAAGAGCAGGAGTGCGCGATTGCCGCCCACCCACCAGCTCGCGGCACCGAGGCCAAGGATGTTGACGAGCGCGACCCCAAACGCCGCAGGGTTAAAGAGATGCTTTTTATCAAACGCGAGCAGATATTTCGACCCGATGGCCGCAACGGCGGCAATGACGAGCAGAGCCACCCCGCTCACGTTTGTTGGTGATACCGGGTCTAGAATTAGTGCGAGGATAAACGCGGTTATGTAGACCTACTCGATGTTGGTGGCGGCGCCGAAAATGCGTGCGCACGCACCGTTCGTGATCCACGAGACCGCAAGCAGTACCTTCAGTTAGAAGAGAAAGTCGATCGGGCTATAGGGCAGGAGCCCGACGACGTCAAAAAGAAGGGCGACCACTACCAGCAGTGATAGGTAGTACAGCACCAGGCGATAGATGGTCGTGCCGTTGAGGAATGTGTCGATGCGAGACATCATACGCGTCTATTTACCCTGGCCGTAATATTTTTTGAGTAACTGCACGTGCTCAGTGTAGGTGACAGAGCAATGGAAGCCACCGTCCCTATCATGAAAGTAGAACAGGCACGGCGTGTTCTTCGGGTTGAGTGCCGCGATGACTGATGCGACCGAGGGGCTCGCGATGGGTGTGGGCGGCAGGCCGGCGTGAATGTAGGTGTTATAGGCTGAGGCACGCGACCGGTCTGAGGGCACCGGCGTAGGCCACCAGGACCGGCTCGAGGTGGTACCCTTTACGTATTGCAAGGTCGCATCAATCTGCAAATGCATCCCGAGAAAGAGTCGATTCCAGATAATCCCCGATATAAGCCGCATGTCGTCGGGGCCGCCGGCCTCGCGCTCGATAAGAGAGGCGATAGTGAGCGCCTCATTGAGAGGAACGATTGCCGCTGTTGAGGTGCTATATCGGGCGAGCACCTCTGCCGAAAACCGATCATTTACCAGTGCTTGTACTATCCGCGGGGTCGAGTCTCCTGGCACAGAATAGACCCCCGGCGCATACGATCCCTCGGGCAAGGGGAGTGAGGCGTAGGGACCCTTCGTCAGGAACTCCTTCTTTTGCGCACTGTTCCATCCCAACACGTGACCGAAGGCGCTCGCGACCTCCTCCTTGCGCATGCCGGGTGTGATGTTGACGAAGCGCGCGTCAACCGCGGCAAGGCTCTTATACCATGGTGCATCGGCGATCGTTACGGCTAGTAGCGTAAAGAGACGACCCACTAGGTTGCTGGTATTCGCGGCCGCGGCCTGGAGCGGAGAGTCGCTCCCTTCGAGGAGCGCATTTACCTGCGCGTCCTCAACAATGAGCTTGTTTTTCGGATCAACCGTAACCGGGAAGGGTGTCTGCTCAGATGCGTCGCGATTGCGTGCGATGTCGAATGTCAGCACGGCCGGGAACGACATGGCGACGACAAGGAGAAAAGCACCGATACCGGTCACCACGGTGAGTACCCTAAAGGTGTGCGCGAAAATGGTGTGTAGCGGTTGCTTCACACGGGTCAGTATACCTTATGGTAGTTCCGGAGCGGAAACGTACGAACGGGACGTGAGCCAGTCCATAACCTTCTTGCGATGCTGATCAAGAGACCACCTGTTGCCCGCCTTAAACAGATTGGCGTGCAGTTTCCTGAACTCCTTCAGAAGGGGAGCAGAGACGCGCGGGAAGCTGGCGGGCAGCTCCTCGTTGTATGCGGCCATAAATTGGCCGAACGTGAGCGACTTCTCACTTCGAGCACGATCAAGATCGGGAAGCTTCATGATCATGATAGTACCACAATCTTGAGCGACATGCAATCGTCGGCGCGAGCGGGGGCTCTCGTGTTACCCTAGATGAGTATGAACAGAGAGAAAGATTGTATATTCTGTCGTATTGTGTCGGGCGACGCTCCCTCGCATACAATCTGGGAGGACGAGAAGCACCTCGCGTTCCTCTCCATCTTTCCAAACACGGAGGGCTTCTCTGTGGTGGTGCCAAAGGCACATTATCCGAGCTATATCTTCGCCCTGCCCGATGCTGTGATAAGCAACCTAGTCCTCGCGGCGCGCAATGTGGCGAAGCGTCTCGACGCCGCCTTCGACGACGTGGGACGCACCGGGATGATCCTCGAGGGCTTTGGCGTGGACCATGCACACGCCAAACTCTTCCCCATGCATGGGACGGCGGCCGGCGACTGGAAACAGCACAAGGCCACCATTGATACGTATTTTGATACGTATCAAGGCTACATCTCGTCGCACGACTCTGGACGCGCTGATGATGCGGAGCTCGCTACACTCGCGTCGCGCATTAGAGATCAAGAGGTGTGACAACGAGCATAGGTCGTTAGTCGAGGTATCAGCGTGGTATAATCACCTACTATGATTGCTGTCGAGGGTCTGCCAGAGTTTGACGAGCATGAGCTGATAGCACGCATATTTGATAAAAAGACAGGGCTGAGGGGTTACATTGCTATTCATAACACCACCACAGGCGTTGCGGTGGGGGGCACGCGCTTTGCGCACTATGAATCTGAAGAGGACGCACTGAGGGATGCACTGCGGCTGTCGCGTGCGATGACATACAAATGCGCGCTTGCAGGAGTGCCGTACGGAGGGGGCAAGGCGGTGCTGATAGCAGCGGCAGACGCGAAGGGATCGCCCGCTCACAAGAGCAAGGAATACCTGCAAGCATATGCAGGGCGCTTGTCTGCCCTCGCGGCAGTGTTTTATACCGGCGAAGATGTCGGGATTACGGAGGAGGACATCGTGACGCTCTCCACGCTGTCAAAAAACATCATTGGACGTCCGTCTGTCGGAGGGTTGCCCGCGCATTGGGCTGCCCAGAGCGTGTACCGGTCGATACAGGCGGCCCTGCAACATGTCTACGGCTCGGAGTGCATAAATGGTCGCACGATAGCGATCAAGGGGCTTGGCAACGTTGGTATAAATCTCGCAAAAATGCTCTATGACGCGGGCGCCCAGATCATAGCGGCTGAAATCGACGAAGGCAAAGCACGACAGGCAACACACGAGATGCCAGGAATAATACTGGTGTCGCCCGATGAAATAATGTTACAAGAAATGGACGTGTTTGCCCCTTGTGCGCTTGGCGGAGACCTATCACCGCAGACTATTTCAAAACTATCGGCTAAAATTGTGTGCGGTGCCGCGAACAATCAATTGACAACGGCAAGTGATGGCGATCTGTTAAAAAAAGAGGGGATCACCTATGTGCCTGACTACATCGCTAACGCCGGGGGTTTGATAACAGTGGTGGACGAGTTGCATGATGGCGGGTACAATAGAGCTCGAGTCGCACATCGCGTTGATGATGTGAAAAAGACTGTAAAGAATTTGCTCGAGAAATCCGACGAGCTAGACCTGCCCCCGAGCCGTGTTGCCGACGATATGGTGCAGAAGCTCGTCAGCAAGTAATACGCACGCATGTTCAAGAAAAAACCTTTTCATTCGACGACATCACCCGAACGGGCTCTTTGGCTGATGCGACACGGCACGGCCGACCAGCTCGAGAAGATGCGAAGAACCAATCCGTTGAAGTTGTTTAAAAAAGCGTCGGAGCGAGTACCCGCATACAAACAATTTTTGGCCGATCAAGGAGTGGACCCCCGCACCATAAAGACTTGGGATGATTTCCAGAAGACGGCTCCAGTCATGTCGAAGGCGAATTACTTGAGAACACACGAACTCAAGGATGTCTGCTGGGATGGCACGCTGGTCCGCCCAGCGGTGTTCTCCTCCACGTCCGGCTCCACGGGCAAGGCCACTTATTTTCAGCGCTCAGAGACTTTAGAGTTGGAGTATTCTATCTTGATTGAGCAATTTCTGTCTGAGGGACTGATGCCTCCTAGTTCTGAAACACCAACATTGGTAATCATCGCCTTCGGCATGGGAGTATGGATAGGTGGGGTCCTTACGTTTAGCGCATATGCGTTAGCAAGCAAAAGAGGGTACCCTTTATCGATACTTCCGGCCGGCGTAAACAAGACGGAGATCCTAATGGGCCTGAAGGAGCTGGCCCCAAAATTTAAGCAAACTATTCTCGTCGGGTACCCGCCTTTTATTAAGGACATTTTAGACGACGCAGTGGCTGAACACATCGATCTTCGGAGCTTGAATATCAGGCTGATGTTTGCCGCGGAATCGTTTACAGAGGAGTACAGAGATTATGTCGCACAAAAAGCAGGCATCAGAGACATATTGCGTGATACCTTGAACATTTATGGAACAGCGGATATTGGTGCAATGGCATATGAGACTCCCACCGCGATTCTGGTTAGAAGGCTCGCTCTGAAGCATAAAGACGTGTTCAAAAAGATATTCGGCAATCTAACGAAGCTTCCCACTCTTGCTCAGTATCATCCAGCATATATGACGTTTGAAACGAACGCAGATGGCGAAGTACTTATTACTGGGGACAGTGCGATGCCATTAATTCGATATGCGATTGGCGACCATGGGGGCGTCATTACCTATGCGGAAATTGAGGCTCTTTTTAGGGAGCACGGGATCGACCTGGATGGTGAGGCACGGGCCGCGAAAATTTGCTTGCGCAAACTCCCGTTCGTTTATGTGTACGCCCGTTCCGATTTGTCAACAAAACTTTATGGCGCCATCATATATCCCGAACACATTCGAAGCGCACTAGAAAACGAATCCCTGCAGGGTTATTTAACGGGCAAGTTCAGCGTACAAACCGTTACGGATGATCAACACAACCAGTTCCTGGAGGTAAACGTGGAGCTTAAGAAAATGCAAACGGCTAGCGAGGATCTAAAGCGAGAGGTTGGTCGTAGGGTGCTCGATTCGCTTCTCCAAAAGAACGCGGAGTACAGCAATAACCACGCACACTTAAAAGAGCGCATTCATCCAAGGATTGTTTTTTGGCCAAATGAGGATCCGACTCATTTTAAACCGGGTATAAAGCAGAAATGGGTTATTCGCTCTTAAGGTATTCCTAGGGTGGAAGGAGCATGCTAGCATCTGTATCATATGAATGATGTGTTTCAGTCGATCAAGAACGAGGAACTCACTTCAAAACCCAGCATTTTGGATCTGTCCACAAGGACCGATCAGGAGCGATTCAGGGGGCTTGTACGCTCAGGGGACATTCGCCAACTCGTGGATGATTTTGAAGAACAACAACGAGAACTCTTTGGAATCACGCACCCCGCAACGGTGTACGCTCCAGGCTTTGAAGAAGCGTTTCAGGCACATTATGCGAGGCTTGCACGTACGCGGGAGATCTGGGGCCATGGGCGATGGGTATACTATCCATGGAGACACTTAGTCACCCACGTCTTGCCCGCAGATGAATATCAACTGGTTCGTACCGCGAGGAACCAGAATTTAATTTCGAAGGAGGAACAGGAGAAATTCTATAACTCGACGGTCGGTATAGCGGGCTTATCAGTGGGCTCATCTGTTGCGCTTGCTCTAACGTTGTCCGGTGGAGCAATGAGGATGAAACTGGCGGACATGGATAGGCTCGCACTTTCGAACACGAACCGCGTGCTCGCGGGTTCGGACCGGCTCGGTATGCTGAAAGTTGAAATGGCGGCTAGGACTATTTATGAAATGAATCCCTACGCGGAGCTACAGCTTTATCCGGATGGTATTACGGAGGCCAACATCAATTCATTCTTTGACAACTTGGACATTGTTGTGGATGAAATAGATAATATTGCCTTCAAGTTTTTGATCAGAAAGGAGTCAAAAAAACGAAAAATTGCAGTTGTAATGGCCGCGGACAATGGTGATAATGCAGTCGTGGACATTGAACGGTACGACCTTGATCCGCAACCTGATTACTTTCACGGGAGACTTGGTTCTGTGAGTTTTCAGCAGTTGGTCAACCTGGATAAATTCGCGATTGGACGTACTATTACCCAGCACATTGGTCCAGAAAACATCACAGAGAGGATGCAGCAATCCCTTGGAGAGATGGGCAAAACGATCGTGTCGTGGCCACAGCTCGGTGGCGCAGCGCTCATTAACGGGGCAGCGGTGGCCTACTGCGTGCGGAAAATACTGAACGGCCAACCGCTAGAGAGCAACCGAGCCCTTGTATCGCTGGACGAAAAACTCCTGGAGGGATACAACGATGCTCGAGAGGTTGCCAGGCGGCGCGACATGACAAAGGACTTTGCCAGAAAATTTGGACTATGATCAAAGGTTTATCACCGGCTCTTGAGAGGATTCTTACAGCGGGCAACAGTGCCCCGTCAGGCGAGAATTGTCAACCGTGGCATTTTATTGTTCGCCAAGGGACCACTGTCGAGGTGCACCTTCTGCCAGACCGAGACCAATCGGCGTATAGTTGGGGCCAGCGATCGTCGTACCTCGCAAATGGTGCTGCGATAGAAAACATGACAATTGCGGCTTCTAAAGAAGGGCTGATGGCAAATGTCGAGTATTTTCCCGCGTCTAGAAATAAATGGCACGTTGCCAATCTCGCATTCGAATCATGCCAACGTGAACCTCACCCGCTCGCACCTTGGATTAAGGAGCGCGTTTCAAACCGCAAGCTTTATGATGTTCGCCCACTTAGTAAGGCAGAGCGAAACGTTCTTGTGGCGGTGGGCGACGAACGGTGCGCCGTGGTGCTTGTCGACGACCAAGTCACGCTGAAGAGACTCGCACGAATCGGCGCCACTAACGAAGAGGTGATGCTTGGAAACAGGACACTGCACAATTTTTTCTTTACTCACGTGAGCTGGAGCAAGGAAGAGGACAATGCAAAGAAAGTCGGATTCTATATAAAGACACTGGAATTACCGCCACCCGCGGAAAAGATGTTTGCGCTACTTAGTTACTGGCCTGCAATGAAAATTTTGAGTAAGGCGGGTCTTAACCGCGTTGTCGCAGCGCAGAATGCGTCAGTTAATAGGACTGCTGCTGCTATGGCTGGATTTCTTATGACAGGCACAGAACCGCTCGACTTTGTCACTGCGGGCAGGATTATCGAGCGGTTCTGGCTTACAGCAACATCACTTGGTCTAAGTTGCCAACCTCTGACCGGCATGCTTTTTTTAGCACTACAAATATCCAACGACGGCATGGGCCCTTTTACGAGGCGAGAGCGGGAGATGATTGCTGCCCAAGTTCAGGAGGCGTCTGCAATTATGGATGCTGACGACAAGCATCTTGGATTCATTATGCGTGTCGGCCGAGCCGTTCCTCCCACGGCGAAGGCTGGCCGATTCCCTCTGCACGAAATCGTTGAAATTGCATGATATACATGAAATATATTTTATGGTCCCAATAACTGAACTGGTGCAAATCAATTTTGATCTGCTAATGGTTGGTGTGTCTGTATCTGGTATCGCGTTATTGGGCATTATCATCTATTTGAATAATAGGCGAAGTATCACTAATCGCACCTTTTTTATTTTTTCGCTTGCCAATGTGATTTGGAGCGCCTCTAACTACTTCGAATACCGCTTCACGTCGGCCACTGCGACACTGTGGGCGCTCCGAACCCACCTTTTTCTGTCAGTATGGTACGCGTTTTTCTTCTTCAAACTTGCGTATGTTTTCCCGCATGATGACTTACCACTGCCTGCCTGGTACCGCAGAATTTTGCTTCCGGTCGTAGCACTAGTATCCTTGCTGACTCTAACGCCAATAGTTTTTTCAGGACTCGAACCACTCGCGCCACCCGGTCAGGTCACCCGGGCGATTCCCAGCTTTGGCATAGTGTTTTTTATGCTGGTCGCGTTTGGTTGCCTTTTAGCGGGATTGGCCACTCTTTACCTACACACCCTTAAGGAGAAGAGCGTGGAGCGCGCAAAATCAATCGTTTTCCTTATTGGCATGTCGGTGACGGCGATTCTGCTACTTATTTTCAATGTGGTCCTTCCCAATGTCTTTTCGAACCGTAGTTTCATTCCTCTCGCGGCGCTTTTTTTGCTTCCCTTTATCTTCATGACATTTTATGCAATTTACAAGCACCATTTGTTTAATCTGAAAGTAATAACGACGGCACTTCTCGGCTTCATGGTGACGGTTTTTAGTTTCGTGAACATATTGTTTTCAACTCAACTGAGCGGCATTATCGTAAACGTAACTGCGTTCACCATAGTTTTGGTGGGGAGCATTCGAATTGTTCGTGATACGCTTAGTTTGAAAAATTTGAGTGATGAGCTAGCGGAAACGAATGCGAGGCAGGAGACCCTTATTCACTTCATTGGGCACGAAGTGAAGGGATTTTTGACCAAGGACGCCGGGGTCTTCTCCGCGCTTGTTGATGGTGATTTTGGTGCTCTTCCTGAGGTACTGAAGCCTTTTGTGACCCGAGCTTTGCTCGAGAGTCGCTCTGGCGCTGATTCGGTGGCCCAGATCTTGAAGGCGTCGAATCTTAAGAAGGGTACCGTTACCTATGCCAAAACGCCCTTCGACCTCAAGGCGCTCGTTACAGGAGCCGTCGAGAAGGGCAAGCTCAGTGCCGAGCAGAAGGGTCTCACGCTCACGTTCGCGACCGATGCCGGGCCGTATACCATGGTCGGAGACGGGCCACAGATCGCCGATCATGTGCTACGCAATCTCATAGACAATGCCATCAACTATACGCCCGCTGGCACGATTACCGTCAGTCTTAAAAATGAGAATGGTCGTATTATCTTCGCGGTCAAGGATTCTGGCATCGGGATCACCGACGAGGACAAGAAGCGGCTCTTCACCGAGGGTGGGCACGGCAAAGATTCGCAGAAGGTGAACGCGCACTCCACCGGATATGGTCTCTACATCGCCAAGAACATTACCGAGGCGCACGGCGGTACCATCCGTGCAGAAAGCGAGGGCGAAGGGAAGGGTTCTACGTTCATCGCAGAGTTTCCCGTAGCGCCTGCAACGCCCACGCAACAACCCGCAACCGCAACGGCATAGCAAACATTTTCTATCTCACCGCATTGTATACTAGAGGTGCATGAGCGCGTCTCTTCCAACGATTGCTGTCCTCGCGGTGGCAGTGTTTAACTTGATTCTTGGAGCGGTGGTGTTAACGCAGGATTTTGACGACCGCGCGAATCGCTACTTCGCCGTGCTGTCGGTGTCTGCGGTGTTGTGGGGGGTTGGGACAGGATTTTTCTTTCTTGTAGACCCGTCGCGGAGCACTTTGTTTGACCTTATTGCTCGTTCAAACTATTTTTTTGGTGGTGTTATTCCCGCGGCCTTTCTCTACTTCGCCTTCGTCTTCAAGAGAGAGCATTCGTCACCACGATGGCAGACGCTCGCGTTCTTCATCCCCACACTCGCGTTCCTCGTATTAGATTTCGGCACGTCCTTGATTATCGTGCGACCATTTGTCTCAGCTGAGGGGGTACGCGGATTCATCTATGGCCCTTTACAAATATTGTTTGATCTTAATGTGTGGGCGAGCTTTCTCGTCGCTTTTGTCATCTTCGTTAAGAAGTACCGTCATTCTTCAAGCAATATTCGTGCGCAAATTTTGTATATTGCGATCGGTACCTACGTTACGTTCGGCATAGCGGGCATCTTCAACCTAATGCTGCCACATTTCTATGGGGTCTTTGACTATATCTGGGTTGGGCCGGTGGCGATTATTTTCTGGGTGGGGACCATGGCGTTCGCCGTAGCACGCTATCGACTCTTTAATGTGAAGGTGGTTTCGTCAGAGCTACTGGTTATTGCACTATGGCTCGTGCTTCTACTGCGCATCGCGTTTGCACAAAACGACGAGGACTTCTTGTTCAGCGTCGGGCTCTTTCTCGCCGTGCTTGTCCTTGGAGTGTTTGTTATCCGAGGTGTTATTCGTGGCGCGCGTCGGCGTGACCTGATCGAGGCGCAGGAGGCAGAGCTGTCGCTCATGAACAGCAAGCAGGAGACCCTCCTACACTTCATTAGCCATGAGGTGAAGGGCTACTTCGCCAAGAGCGAGGCGGCCTTCGCCGGCATCACCGAGGGCGACTACGGGATGGTCTCGCCCGCACTGCAATCGATGGCGACGAACGGTCTCAAGGACGTGCGCCAGGCAGTCCACATCGTGATGAATGTGCTAGACGCCTCGAATCTTAAGAAAGGTGCCGTGAGTTTCAAGAGTGGTCTTTTTGATCTTAAAAAGACCCTCTATGAGGTCGTCGAGGAGTTGCGGCCACTCGCCAACGACAAGGGCCTCGCGCTTTCTGCGTCAGACAGCGTCGGGAGCGTGTGTGTGGTTCGCGGTGATGAGCTCAAGATGCGCAAGCAGGTGCTCGTAAATATCATCGAGAACGCTATCGTCTACACGCCAAAAGGGTCCGTTACTGTAATCCTGGAACAATCGCGTGGATCGGCCTGCATCAGGGTACGTGATACGGGCGTGGGGATCCCGAAGAGCGACCTCTCGCGCCTGTTTACACAGGGCGGGTACGGGGCGCACGCGCGCACGGTTAACGTGCATGCGACGGGCTACGGCCTCTTCATTGCTAAACGGGTGGTCGAGACAGAGGGTGGCTCGATTTGCATCGAGAGCGATGGAGAGAACAAGGGATCGCTCGTGACCATTATTCTCCCACTTGCCGTATGATCTCGAACCTTCAAGCGTATGTGGTGCTGGCCGTGGCGGCGATTAATCTCGTCCTCGCAGGCATTATACTCGCACAAGATCTTAGAGATCGCACCAACCGAGCGTTCGCGCTCCTTGCGGCTACCGCGGCCTCGTGGGGCTTCTCAGTTGGGCTCTATTTGCTTGTTCCCGTTGATCGGCTCGACCTGCTAAGCTTTTTTGCGAAGTCGCTCTACTTTACGGGGACGAGTATTGCGGCGGCGTATCTATATTTCTCTCTTATCTTCTCCACTCCGGAACGTTCGCTACGATGGCAGACTACGCTCCTTGTGATAGGAACCGTACTCATGGGAGTGCTTCACTACGGCACGGGTCTTATCATCACGGCCCCGCTCGTGCTCGGCAGTGGATTGCGTGGCTTCGAGTTCGGCCCGCTACGCTTTCTTATTGATATAGAACTGTGGGGTGGCTTTGCACTCGCGTTCGTAGTACTCATACGCAAGTATCTACGAGCACAGAACGAGTCACGCCTACAGTTGCGCATGATTCTCATCGGGACGTATACAACACTGCTCGTGGCCGGGACAACCAATGACATCTTCCTCACTGCCGGCATATTCCAATATCTCTGGGCGGGGCCTGCGGCTATGGTGATTTGGATTGCGTCGATTGCGTATGCGGTAGGACGTCTGCAACTCTTCAACGTCAAATTGATTGCGGCAGAGCTCTTTATCGGGTTCTTGTGGCCTACGTTACTCCTGCGGGCGGTCTTTTCGAGTGGACAGACCGAGCTTGCCGTAAACGGCGGATTCTTTCTCGCCATTGTTGTCCTCGGAGTGTTTGTGGTGCGCACGGTGATCGCAGAAATCCGCGAACGGGAGCTCATTGAGGATCACAAGGCCGAGCTCGAGTCGATCAACGTTCAGCAGGAGGCACTGCTTGCTTTTATCAGCCACGAAGTCAAGGCCTATCTTGCGAAGGGCGAGGCGGCCTTCTCGAGCATCGAGGAGGGCGACTATGGCGAGCCAGCCCCCGAGCTCAAGGCTATGGCCACTCAGGGCCGCACCGACGTGCATATGGGTATCGACATGATGCTCAACATCCTGGACGCGTCGGATCTTAAGCGGGGGAACGTGTCATACCACAAGAAGCAATTCGATCTGAGAAGGACGGTGAGTGCTGTCGTGAACACACTGCGACCACAGGCAGAGAAGAATGGGCTCGTACTGACCTACGACGAGAAACCTTCGGACGCCCCGCTTATGCTTGTTGGCGACGAGGAGAAAATCAGTCGCCACGTGGTACGTAATCTCGTTGATAACGCGATCCGCTATACATTGACGGGCTCCGTGACCGTCGCCCTTGCACAGCGAGGCGCGACGGCACACATTGTTGTCGCGGATAGTGGCGTGGGTATCACGCCGGATGACATGGGCCGCTTGTTCACCGAGGGTGGGCACGGCAAAGACTCTCTCAAGGTAAACGTCCACTCCACCGGGTACGGACTCTACATCGCCAAGCAGGTGGTGGATGGACACAGTGGAACCATTAGAGCCGAGAGTGATGGCGCGGGGAAGGGTTCGCGCTTTATCGTCGAACTGCCGCTCTCGGAGTAGCCGTGGCGAGACCCTACCACGAATCTCGACCAATGACTAATCAAACAGATTGATCAGATAGGTATCAATGGTGCGCTGATCGAGCTCGTAGAAGTATTGATTGTGATCATGCAGATAGGTGGCGAGCTTGACTCCAACAAAGCGCCAGTGCCACGGTTCGAAGATATAGTAGGCGTTGTGTTCTGGATAGGAGAGAACAAACCCATAACGATATGCATTTGCCGTTACCCAGTCGTAGGCGGGCTTCGTATCAAATCCAGAGAGGTTGCCTCCGGTACCAGTGGTGATCAGGTCGACGGTGGTACCGAGTTGATGCTCTGAGTATCCCTGGTCCGCCGAGAAGCTGTTCGCGGTACCGGCTCCGTAGGTCACTGAATATTTGCCTTTTAGTGCTTCCTGAGTATTGAACGAGCGATAGGCGGACTGTACATAAAGAGACATCCCATCTGCTTTGGCCTGGTCAAGCATTTTCTCAAGATAGGGGAGCACCTCGGGGATGACCTGCAAACTTTTCTTTTCATCATATTCATACTGTGTCGGAATTTCGACAAGACGTGCGGGAGCGTAATTATCGCTCAAGAAAAAAACCTTCGAATATTTTGCCAGTAATTGCGGATCGGTCTTGGAAAGCTTCTGCAGGCCAGAGACGGTTCCGTTAATGGACCCGACCTGCTCACGAACGCCACCGAGCTGTATCTGCAAATTGTGACGGTCCTGATTAAGCGCATTAGAAAGAGAGGTGGTGGCCTCTGAGATGTTGCTCTGGAGGGCTGTGGTCGTCGAGGCGAGCACGGCAACCTGCTCAGAGAGAGCGGTGAGGCGCATGTAGCCGTACCACGATACGCCTGCAAGGAGTACGACGAGCGCGATGAGGAAACCGGCGGTGATCTTGTAGCCGGTCGTCATGTGCTTCAGAAAGGCCTCGTCTACCATGTGGGAGCAGTATACCTCAGGAGCTCACATCTCGCACAAATGAGAAAGGCCGCTCGAGGGGGAGCGACCTTTCTGCTCCCTCGTACTCGATCGGCCTAGCGGGGCGATCCTACTCGCCCATGATGGCCGCGCGTGCTTGTTCTAGCCGGTCGATTATTGCCTGCGCTCCGTCCTGAGCGTCGTCCATATCGATGAAGCGATCGATCAGGTCGCCAGCGTGATGGCATCGATACAGACCCAAGACCCCGGCAGCGACCTCGTAGATCCAGAAGGTGCGAGTGCCTGCGCTCTCCGCTAGGCCGCCGCACCCGCAGGAACAAGGCTGCAATTGAAATGCCTCTGCCATCGTGCCTCCTTGGTGCCTCTGTGTGGCACTCAGCTCATAGCAAAACATAAGCTACGCACGGCGTCAACTTACCTCTGCAGAGACTGCCGTGCAGAGATTGCCAGTGCCAGGGCATCCAGCGCGATGGTTGTAATGGCAGTTGCGATCGGTACTGCGACCGCGAGCCATACTCTGATCGGCAGTGCCCGACGTGTTGGCTCCCAGCCACGAGGATCGTTCGTATCCATTTCGTCTACCTCCTCCCACGCTCTGTGTGGGCTCCACCTCTCATAGTACTCCTCCTGCAGTCAGTGCTTGGATTATCCACCTTTTGCTATACTGACCGCATGTTAAAGGAATTTAAGCAGTTTCTCGTGCGTGGCAATGCCATTGACCTCGCGGTGGGTGTGGTGATCGGCGCGGCCTTCACGGCTGTAGTGAACGCGCTCGTCGGTGACCTGCTCACCCCATTTATTGCCGCGGTTGCGCAGGTCCCAGACTTTTCAGGTCTGTCATTCGTGCTCAATGGAGTCGCGATTACGTACGGGAAGGTGCTCAATGCCGTCATCTCGTTTGTACTCGTGGCGGCGGCGATATTCTTTTTTGTCGTGAAGCCGATGAACGTGCTCATCGCACGCACTCGCCGCGGCAAGCCGCTCGATCCCACTACCAAAAAGTGTCGTGAATGTTTGAGTGAGATTCCGATCGCGGCGAAGCGCTGTGCCTACTGCACGCAGATTGTTGCGCAGTAGACAATGAGCACGTCTGTCTTACTGCGAGGGGGTGCGGTCGGCGTGCTCGCGACAGATACTCTCTACGGGCTTGTTGCCAGTGCGCTACACGAGGGTGCGGTAACGCACGTCTATCGTCTCAAGCGCCGCTCGCCAAAGAAACCCTGCATCATACTGATCGCTTCACTCGACGACCTGGCAACCTTTGGTATCGAGCTCTCGCCAGCGATGCGAGAAGCGCTCACGCGCTATTGGCCGGGGCCGACGAGCATCGTTCTCCCGTGTGGGCCATAGGCGCCCGGCTATCTTCATGCAGGAACTAATACGCTCGCGTTTAGGTTGCCGAAAGATCCGGCGCTCCAGCACCTGCTAGCGGAATCGGGTCCCCTGATCGCGCCGAGCGCGAACCCAGAGGGAGAACCGCCTGCAGCAACCATTGAAGACGCACGAAACTATTTTGGCGATCAGGTTGATCTCTATCTTGATGGAGGGACGCGTGAGGGATCACCCTCGACGCTGATGAGCATGGACGAGCAGGGTGCTGTGGTGGTCCTGCGTGCGGGTCGCTAACCAGTGACCACGGCGGCCGTGGCTTGCCGCTCTTTACCGGTAAGGGAGCGATGTCACTGCCTAGCGAAGACACATTGTGTGAATTTTCAAAATCGAGTAAAATGATACACAGATGAAGAGGAGGCCGTGAGCGCTGGTACCGGGTCTTGGTCGCGTATGCACCTCGGACACCGTAACCAGCGACTCCAGCCGCCCGCACCCCCCTTGGCTTTGTGCACCTGCTCTTGGGGCGCGGGCGGTCTTGATTTTATACCGGCGAACACTTCGCACAGCGGCACCCACGCGGCTTGATGTGGCGGTCGAAATATTCCTTACCGTAGTCGTACGTGAGCTCAGTGCCGGCCGGTATCTTCTTGCGGGAGAAGATGAAGATGCGGCCAGCGGGGCCAAGCGCTTCGCAGTTACCTGCGCATGAGTGGTTGATATATCTCGCAATGTTCTCGGGGATGTTGCCGTCTATGGTCCGATTCGGCGCAACCCCAAAGAGGTATTTACCCGCGTCTCTCAGAGCGATCTCCTCACTCACCGGCTTGCCGATATATTCGATAATGCAGGCACCCTTTGGGATATCTTGCTCGGTAAAGAGACCCTTGCCGGTATGCGATCTCCTCACGCGGAGCTTGTATTCGCCCGGCGTATATTTACTTCGTCGTCCTGCCATGTGGGAGCATCATGCCACACCCTGAGCAAAGTGCCTACTCGTCGCAGAAGGAAATGCGAGCCTGACGCAGTGTCTTATATAAAAAAGGCCGCCTCTCGTGCGGGACGAAGGCAGTTCCTTCGTCCCGCGCGATTGACAGCCTATGGCTCGACGACCTCGCAGTCGCCTCCGGCAAGGGCTCTCTCGAGCGCCTGCTCCGCCGCCGCCGCCGTGGGAAAGTAGCCCGTGTACTGGTCGCTGGCGCTGAGCGTCGTAGGACGCCATACGCCATCGCGATGCAAGTACAGGTACTCCGCGCCGGCCGTTTTTCCAATAACATAATAGAGTCCTGACGTGGGATCTTGACGCACCTCAGGTCGCCAATTGAATTTCATACTACCCCCTTGTTTGCCCGTGACTAGTAGCGAACTCATTGTTCGCCTACGAGCATTTTATACCACATCCAAGCTATGCGCGCAAGCCCGCAGATGCGCTCCTTCTGGCAAGGCCGCCGCGTGCGAGAGAAATCCAAAGTATCTAAAGAAATGCGTCCTACAGGTTGCGCTTCAGTTAATAAAATGAACCGCCTCCCAACGGTTCAGTTGGCAGGCGATTGAACTCTCTGCGGCCTAGTAGCAGCCGACCGTGTCGACGGAGATTGCTCCACCGGCGCTCTGGCGATAAGTGAGTATCACCAGATCGCCGAGAAACACGTTCTGGCAGACCCAGTTTCCATCCACCAGGCCGCACACGCG
>PFBL01000008.1:0-356 GCA_002773355.1 Candidatus Kaiserbacteria bacterium CG10_big_fil_rev_8_21_14_0_10_56_12 | reverse complement strand
CCCCCAAATTTCAGACCACTTTCTGGACGAGATTAACCGCTAGAATAATCTCGTATGACACAACACCGCATCACGCCTGACGTGAAGGAGCAGATTATCAATAGAGTCAAGAATGAGGGCATCTCTATCAAACAAATCGCCGAGGAACACGGCATCACTGATAGTGCGATATACAAATGGTTAGGGAACAAGGTTGAGGGTCCCACCAGCATGCTCGAACTAGCCAAGCTCCGTCGAGAGAACGACGAGCTGCTTCGTCTTGTTGGTCTCATGACACTCAAGCTATCTGACGCCCAAAAAAGAAGTGAGAGAAGAAGCATCAATGGGGAGCCGTGCAAAGGCACGGCTCCTTGGTG
>PFBL01000013.1 GCA_002773355.1 Candidatus Kaiserbacteria bacterium CG10_big_fil_rev_8_21_14_0_10_56_12 | reverse complement strand
TTCGCGAGCGGAAGTATCGTTTGGTGCCCCCTCCAGGAGTCGAACCTGGATCAGCTCGTTAGGAGTGAGCCGTTCTATCCATTGAACTAAAGGGGCCGCACGCTTATTCGGTGATACCAAGGGTGGAGACAAGCCTCTCCTTGTCAAAACCGACAATCAATTCGTCACCAACGTAGATAACGGGTACGCCCATCTGCCCCGATTTCTCGATCATCTCCTGTCGCTTCTCGAGGTCTGTAGCCACGTTGTATTCAGTGTAGGCAATGCCCTTTTCTTTAAGAAAAGCCTTAGTCATATTGCAGAAATGACACGTTGGGGTGCTGTAGATTGTGACGTTTTTATCCATATTTTTTTGGTTATAGGTTTAGTATATCACGCTGGGTTATCCACAGCACTACGCCACCCCTGTGAGACGCGGGGCGTAAGCGCACGCTACATAAAATCTTGTGCGGGATACGAGAATCGAACTCGTGCCTGCTGCTTGGGAAGCAGCCATCCTACCACTAAACGAATCCCGCGGGTCTCCTCGCCTCTTTAGAACCAACGCAGAATCTTTTGCCACCACGACAACTCTGGTGTCGTGGTGGCTACCGTCGGCGGCACCACTACAATAACTTCCTCGCCGGGCCGCGCAACCCCGAAGGCAGTGCGGATAGCCGCATCCTGACCAAGAGGAGTATGCAGTGCCTCGAGGTTCGCCTGTAGAGTCTGCTTGCGGTCCTCGAGTGCACGATACTGACGCTCGGCGTCGTGCGCCTCGCTCACCGCCACTTGGGCCTTGCCCACGAGCGCCCAGATGAGCGACAACAGCCAGAACGAGACGAGAATGAGCGCGCTCACGACGATCCCTTGTCTCAGCTGTGCTGGCCGCATGGCCTAAGTATACGATAAAAGAGAGCGGGCGCCCCGGTCATGGTGACCAGGGCGCCCTAGGGGGAGGCGGGCTCCTAGGCCCGCCTCGTCGCGCTGCGACGACGTGCGGCGCGCGTCGGCACCGAGCGCAGACGAGGGGGCTTACACGCGCTGGGCCGCCACCGCACGGCACCGGTGGCCACCCCGAGCACGAGGATGACCCCCGTCACCGCGAGCGGCACCATGAGCGGATACCTGTCGAAAAAAATCCAGAAGTTGTGCATGTCTCACCTCACTAACAGAGTGCCGAGCTGGGCTCGACCTAGCGTTATCATACCACCTCAACCGCACTCGTCAAGCATTAGCTGTTTGAGTCCTGGATGATCTTCATGAAGACGCTCTCGGGGATCTCGACCCGGTTTTTATCGAACTGCGCGCGGTGCTTCTTGCCCTTCTTCTGTTTTTGCAGGAGCTTTTGCTTGCGCGTCACGTCACCGCCATAGAGGTACCCGGTCACGTCCTTGCGCAATGCTGAGAGCGTCTTCGACGAGAGTGTGCGCCCTTGAGCCGCGGCCTGTATTTTCGTCACGAATAGCTGGCGCGGGAGAATCGCCGCCAGCTTCTCGACCATCTTCTCCGCCTCTTCTTGTACGCGCCGACGGGCGACCACGCGCGCGAAGGCCGGCACAGACTCCTCCGCGACTAGGATGTCCAGACGCACCACGTCGGCGACGCGCTCGTCTGTAATCTCGTATGACAGTGACGCATATCCCGATGAGACGTTCTTCAGCTTGTCAAAGAATCCACGCATGAGCTCCCGGAGCGGCATGTCGACGGTCACCTCGATACGGCCGTCTTGATACGTCTCTGTGCCCACGGTAAGTGCCTCGTGCTCGTACAACAACTGCACGAGGGGGCTCATGCACTCCGGCGGCGTAATAATAATCACCTTCGCCCACGGTTCTTCAATCTGTGCAATCTCGCCATAGGGCGGGAATTTTGCCGGTGTATAGATGACCTCGCTCTTGCCGCTTGTCGTCGTCACCACGTATGAAATAGTTGGGATGGTGACGACAAGCTTGAGGCCGAACTCGCGCCGCAGGCGCTCAGTAATAATCTCGAGATGCAGGAGGCCGAGGAACCCACAGCGAAACCCGCGTCCCAAGACGCCAGACGACTCCTCCTCAAACGAGAGCGACGAGTCCGAGAGACGTAGGCGCTCAAGAGATTGCCTGAGGAGCGGGAGATCGTCCTGGCTCTCTGGATATACCGACGCCCAGACGACGGGGCGGGGCAGATGATACCCTTCGAGTGCTGGGAGCGTACCTCTCGCCGAGAGAATGGTGTCGCCCACGGCCACGATGCCAGGCTCCTTGATCCCCGTGACCACATAGCCTATCTCGCCCGCAGAGAGCGTCTCTGTGGGCGTTTCGGCAGGTGAAAATGTCCCCACCTCGAGGGCCGTAAACTCTTTGCCCGCGACGCTAAATGAGAGCGGCTGTCCCTTCTTGAATGAGCCGTCGAAGACACGCGTAAACACCGTAACGCCGCGGTGAGTTGAGTAGGAGAAATCGAATATGAGACCCCGCGGTTCGTCAGCGGTGGTAGAGATCGATTCACGCGGCGGCGGGACAAGAGCGACAATTGCTTCGAGGAGCTCGCTCACTCCCTCGCCCGTCTTACCCGAGACGCCGTATACATCGTCGACCGATACATTGAGACGAGCGGCGAGCTGTGCCTTGATCTCATCCACGCGCGCCGCCGGCGAGTCGATCTTAGATACGACCGGGATAATCACGCATTTCTGCGCTTCGGCCGCCGCAAGCGTGGTGAGCGTCTGGGCCTGAATCCCCTGTGTCGAGTCGACGAGCAAAATAACCCCTTCAACCGCCTTGAGCGCGCGCGACACTTCATAGGAAAAGTCGATGTGTCCGGGTGTGTCGATGAGATTCAATATGTATGCGGTACCGTTGAGCTGGTATTTCATCCGGACCGGTTGCATCTTGATCGTGATGCCCCGCTCTCGTTCCAAGTCCATCTTGTCGAGCACCTGATTGCGCATGAGACGCTCCGGTATGGTGCCCGTTTTATCGAGCATACGGTCTGCCAACGTCGACTTGCCGTGGTCGATGTGTGCAATAATCGAAAAGTTGCGTATCTGGTTCGTGATCACGGTTGTATAATTTCTTCAGCAGAGGGCTTCAAGACGCCCGAGACACCGTCAAGAGCGCGTAGCCAGCCTCCGATCACCTGACTGATTGCCTTAAACTCCTCGTTGCCGATAATGTGCAGCACGATGGCAACCGCCACAAGCCCCACCACCCCAGCCGTAAATCCTTGTACGAGTACGCTCATGAGCGTCGTCAGTGGCGCAATGCCTCCTGTGAGAGCAAGCGTGCCGTATGCCGCCAGCCCCCCCACAGTGGCGGCGACCGCGCCATCAATGAATGGGCGAATGAGACTGCGCGAGAGGCCGGGAGCTACGCTCCGGAGCGCGATGAGCGAGAGTACCACGAGAAAGATCTGCCCCAGCGCAGAGGCGAGCGCGATAAGCAATATTGAGGCCTCGGTAACGTCGCTCACCTTCAAGAGTGCGGCAAGTGGCGTCAATATCGCCGCTGGCGGCTCGGAGAGAAATTTGATTGCCATAAAAACCGTGAGGCCGCCAGCCGCGAGCTGGTAGGCGAGCGGCCGCCACGACTGTCGTGCCGCATAGAGCGCACGAGAGAAGAGGAGTTCGAGCGCATCAGCCGCAAGCCCCACCGATAGGACGAGGAGGAGCGCGGCGGTGAGTCTCGTGGCATTCCAGTCGAAGGCACCTGTACCAAGGATCACGCGCACCACGTGTGCACGTAGTACGAGAATGAGCCCCAGCGCGACAATCGACCACAAGATAATGTGTCGCGCACTCGTGGAGAGTATCCGTGTGAATTCACTCTTGTTCTCGAGCGCCGAGGCTTCAGACAATGCTGGGAATGCGGCGACCGCATATGACGACCCGATGAGCGCGAGCGGCACCGCCTCAAGATTGCCTGCGAGAGTAAAGACTGACACTGACCCAGAGCCAACGCGCGACGCGATGGCCGTGAGCGCGAGCGCGGTAATCGAGTTCATGCCGAGCGCAAGCGAGCGCGGCACCGAGTGGCGGATAATCGGTAGCATGACCGAGAAGCGCGGCAAACGCGGCCGCGGCACCACCCCCGCTTCCACGAGCACCGGAACGTTGACGAGGAGGTACGCGATGGCACCGAGCACCACACCCACGCCGATGCCGGGGAGCCCCCAGAGTGGGTAGAAGTAGACCGTCCCAATAATGATTCCCAGGTTGTAGAGCACCGGAGAGAGCGCGTAGAGCGCGAACCGCCGATGCACCTGTGTGACGCTCGAGAAGATGCTCGAGAGCCCAAGCAGAATCGGCTGAATAAGCAATATGCGGCCAAGCAGGACAAACCCTTCCTGCACCGGTACGGCGACCAGGTCCGGATAGAGTGTGGCCAAGAACGATGGCATGAATAGCGCCAGGACGGCACACACCACGCCACCCACGACGAACAAGAATGTTGCCGTCTCCGAGAGCAGTCGCCTCGTCTCGTCTCTGTCCATCCCGGTGATGCGCGGGATAATGACGTACGCACTCACGAGAGAGGACACTACCGCGAACACAAGGTCAGGGACCCGAAACGCGGCGTAATAGAGGTCGAGCACATGACCAGCGCCGAAGGCGGCCGCGAACGTGCGGTCACGCAGGAGCGCGAGTGCCTGAGACGCGAGCGTGAGTGTCGCGAGCAGATACGCGGCCTGATGCAGGCCCTGGATCGGGGTCGCAATGCGCGAATACGCGGCCCTGCGGAGACCGAGCACGTGCGTAGAGATACTCGCTAGAGTCTTTCTCACCATGCTCCTACTCTACTCTACGAAGGCTCTGGAGCCTAGTTTACCGGTGGTGTACCGAGCGAGAGAAGGTTTGCAGGGAATGGATTCTTGCCTGCTTTCAACTGCGTGATGAGTGGCTGGACAGCTGCTGCGTTGTCTGCCGAGAGGTCAGCAATGGCCTGCAGCTGTTCTGTCGCTTTGGCCAAGTTCTTCTCCTTGGCATACACCGCCGCAAGGAAGTAACGCGCGTTTGCGAATTGGTTATTCGCATCTACGGCTGACCGTAGCGCGCTCTCCGCGCCCGCATAGTCGCCGCTCGCGGCGCGCAGTACGCCCACCTGGAAGAGGACCGTCGGATCGTTCGGTGCGAAGTAGGCTGCCGCGAGAGCGGCGTCCAGAGCTTCCTTCACGTTGCCGTCCTGCACTTCCAGTTGCGACAAGAGGAAGATTGCTTTCAGATAATCCTGCTTGAGCGCGATGGCTGACTTTAAGTCTGCCTTTGCCGCTTTAAGATCCTTATGCGCCAAGTCGAGCTGTGCAAGCACATAGAGGATTTCGGGGCTCGTCGGATTAAGTGCCTGTGCCTTATCAAAGGCCGTTTTTGCACTATCGTATGCACCCGAGACGTTCAACGGTACCGCCTGTGCATACAGGTTCCCGAGCGCTAGCCAGGCTTGATAATCTGTCGGGGCCAGACGCGTTGCGGTGATTGCCGCGTTAATGCCGCCAGAGAGTGTTGCCTGGAAGGCCTGTTGGGCCGCGGTGGCAGACAGTGTGGTGGTTGCCGCGATTTGCCCGAGCTTCACCGACGCAATATTCGCCTGCGTCTGGTAGGCCGCCGCCGAAGGTGAGAACGAGATCGACTGTTGGACCTCCTGCTCGGCGAGCGCTAGATCGCCAGACGAGAATGCGGTCGACGCATTCGATAACGCAACGAGGGCAACGTACCGCTCGACAAGCGTATAGGCAACGACCACAGAGGCGAACATGAAGAGCGTCAGCACAAACACGACCACGAACCCGACGCGCGGGCTCCGAGAGAATATGAGGCCCCACTGGCCCGCACCGCTCGCATAGCGAGTCGTCGAGGCGAAGAGGCCAGCAAACACGAACAGCAATGCAAGGAGCACCACGTTGGGAAGAGCGAAGGTCGCGATCGCAAAGAGATACACTGTCGCGACAAACGCGAGCATAGACACGTAACGCGCGACTGGGTCCTCTGGCGCTCGGCTGATGAGCATTCGGAGACCGAGTACGATGAACAGAATCATGAACAAGAGCCAGCAGGCGGCGCCGAGGAGGCCCGTGGTGACAAACGATGTGGGAATAAAGCCAACGCCAGAGTGGAAGTCAGTATTCCAGAACACCGTTGTGTTGAGAGAAGCGTCCCGATATTTGAGCCACTCGGCACCGAAGGACCCCGGCCCCGTCCCAAAGACTGGCGACGCACTGTAGGTCTTTTGTGCGACGGTCAACGTAGACTGCCACGAGGGGCTGACCGTGAGCGCGTTTATGTGTAGCCCTGTCGCGAGAGCGCCACTCAGCGCACTCCCCACTAAGAAGAACACGGCGACCGCCAATACCGGGAGCGGCCATGCGATAGAATGCGTCCCGCCGTCTGACTCCACCTCACGCTCAGTGAGAAGTGTGACATCGTCAAGTTCGTCGTCTGTCGCAGAACCCTTGCGCATCATCACCGACTCGATAAAGAACCCGAGCGCAACAAGCGCGACGAGCACCAAGACAATCGTCGCGCCAGCCACAGCAATAAGCGCGAGTGCCGCAATCATCGTCGCCGCAAGCACGCGACGGATACGCGCAGAAAGTGTGACGAATCGCACGGTAACCAGTGTCGCTACCACCCCGAGGCCGAGGAGGTAACTGAGATCTTGGAACGACCCGAGTAGTGAGAATGACGGGGCAATCGTGTCGGGCATCACTTGCCCAACAATGACAATCGCAACCTGCACCAAGGTAATGCCAACAAAGGTCCACGCGCCTGCGCGCAAGAGGGTCTGGTAGTGCTCGGCTCGCCGTATGACAAACGCGACCAGCGTCCCGAGCGTAGCGGCAACGACGATGAAGCCGAGTGTGTCTGGCTCAAGCGTGGCTCCCCAGAGAGAGGTGGTGAACGGCGTGCCAGAAAAAATAGTCGAGAGCCCGTACGCAACAGCCGGGAGCCAGAGCGACCCCACAAGCGCAAGCGGCGGGAGCACAATGTTGCCCCGGGACAATCGGGCCACGATATAGAGCACCAGCGTGACAATGGCCCCTGCCGCGAGCAGAAAGGCTTTTGTTGTCTCGAGACCAACAGAGAGAAACGGCGTGACCAGGATCGTGCCGACTATGAGGGTCGCGATGAGTATCCAAACATTCCAAACCTCAAGCGTGCGGCGAGTAGTGGGTTGTGGGGGCATAGGCTATAGCAAGATGCAATATGATAATGGTCACAGTATACCGCACTGCGCCTCTTGAAGAGAAGCTACTCGAACCTGCCAAAGTGTGGTATAAACAAGAACGGACCAGGCGAGGTGATCGCTCTTTGGGCCTTAGCGTCCAAAGGGAGGAAAGTCCGAGCATGCTCCCGCCCCTCGTCACAGAAAGGCGGGAAACAAGGTAGCGGGTAACTCCCGTCGTCCGTGAGGATAGAGGTGCCTACAGAGACGTCAACGCCGAGAGGCCGCGAGTTCCCTTCGGGAACAGTTCTGTCGCGAGGCAGAAGTGCAACGAGCAAATCCTTACCCGCATGCAAGGCCGTGTCGTGTTCTGTTTTCTAATAGAACACGAAGCGCCGCTCGAGCTTGAGAGTAATCTCAAGCCCAGATAAATGATCACCCATTGCTACACGTAGCAAAGACAGAACTCGGCTTACGAGCCTGGTCTAGAATCATGCAAAAACCCACGCTCCTGCGTGGGTTTTTGCTAAACTCAGCGTGCTCTAGATCTCGCAGGTACCGCCTGCACAGGCGAGCTCCTTGGCACCAATGGTCTGGTCGTTCTTCTCGTAGAGCAGGAGACGAGAGAAGTCGATGGCACCGAGCTGACTCTTGCGCCGCTCGAACTCCTCTTTGGTGATCTCCTCATAGGGCGCGAGCTGGTAGACGTGATCCTTGCGCGGCAAGAAGGAAAGTCCGCCAACGATATCCCAATTCTCGTAGACAAAGTTTGCAACAGCAAGCCACTCTTCATCGCTTACATAGATCGTGACCGAGGGATTGTGCTCGGTGAAGTGTGTCTTGAGCCGTTTCCACTCCTCGAGCATCGCGAGCGCCGTGATGTCCTTACTCACGACCGCCCCTTCGGGCGCCTTCACCGGGAATTCGAGGACCATCGTGCTCGCGTTGCTTGTCGAGTAGCCGACCTCTGGACGGATCGGTACCCCTTGATCTTCTGCGAGCTTGAGGAGGGGATCCGTCGCGCTGATACGCACCCGACGAATATAGTACGGCGCATACCAGGGGTGCATGCCCGAGCCCACGCCGAGCAACTGCCCCGAGTTACCGTGTGGCTTCACGCACGTGACGGCGGTTGATGCCTTGCGTCCAAGCCGCTTGGCGTAGTCCTTATTGACGACGACCGAGTATTCGCGTAGATCGTCGAGGACTTTGTCGTTGCGAATGACGGGGTTGTCATAGTACCCGGTAATCGAGACTCCGAGAAGTTGCTCCGCATCGCAATTCTCTTTCCACTCCTTCGAGAGGTACTCGAAGTCAGTCAGCGTCGCCTGATAGGTCCCCAGGATGGTCGCGAGACGCATCTTTTTCTTGAGATTTGCGACCGTATCGCCTGGGCGCACGACGATAGAGGTAAGGTTGCAGAACTGCTTCGAGCGCAGATAGATCTCGCCGCATGGGTTCATGCCGATTTGCTTCTGTGTCTTCATTTTCTCCCATCGACGCTTCGGCATTTGCTTTTCGAGCCCGCCACGGTTGAAGATGCCGCGTTCGCCAGACCCGCTCGTCACGAGCGCCGTCCATTCTTCAAAGAATTCGGCCGCCGTTGGCTTTACCTCATAGACCGCCGAATTGTTGGCCATCGAGCGTTGGCCCTCTGATTGCCAGAAGGCGCCCTTCTTGGCGTCGCGCATCTCTCGATCATCGAGTGCCGAGATGGAAATGAGCGCGGAGCGCCGCACCCCTCCAGCCACGACAATGAGGCCAATCTGGCAGATGATGTCGTGTATATCGAGGGTTGAGAGCCGACGGCCCTGACGTGCAAGCATCTTGCGACGGGTAAACTGCATGAGCTCGCGCAGTGGGTCTGGGCCGGAGGCGCGCCCCCCCATGGTGCCAAGGCGCGCACCTGCCGGACGGATCTGCGAGTAATCGATCTCCACATCGTGCCCCGCCGTCCATGTCTCACAGGCCTTAACGAAGGCATTGCACCACCCAACCTTGCTGTCCTCAACAACGATGGTGGGCATCTTCTTCCCGGTCTGTTTCTGTATCTGGGGGAACTGCTCCACGTTCTCTGGCTCGGCAGAGAACCCGCACCCGGCACCGCACATCGAGACATACATAATTTCCGACAAGTCACGCCAACTCGTTGGCGCGATGTACGCGCAATTGTACGCAGTCACATTCATCTTCTGCGCCGCTTTACCAGAGGCCCAGAGCAAACGCATCGAAGGGCACACGTCTCGGTTGAGTATCCCCTCGCGCACCTCGCCGTACTCTTTGGTCGTGAGCTTGTTACCAAGACGCTCACGCATGAAGCCCATAAAGCGATCGATGGTCTCAACCCAGGTCTCCCTGCGTCCAAACTCGTCGCTCCAGCGGGAATAAAATTGGTAGAAGATGAACTCCTGGTAGGTGGTCTCAAAATATTTGCTACTCTCGGCGATTTTGGTTCGAACCTCATTCGGGATGAGCGCTTCAGCGGCACGTAGTTGCGAGCGCTTGTCGCGGTACAAAATGTAGGCCTTCGCGGTCTTCACATAGTCGTTCAAAATGAGATACTTTTCGACGAGATCTTGCGTACTTTCGACGGTCGGTAGGAATCCGGCGAACTTCTTTGCGACGCGTCCGAGCTCGCCTGCCACCTGATGCGCGATGATGACCGCATCCTCTTCGCTACCTTCGCCCGTCTCCTTCATCGCCTTCCACGCCACCGTGACAATCTTGTCGAAGTCGAATGGGACCAGACGCCCATCGCGCTTCTGTATCTGCGGGACCATCTCGCGATACCGACGTGTCTCCTTAGAGATTGCTGTTACCGCTTTTTCTTCCTTTGCGACCTGGGAGGCGTGCGCACGGGTTGGGGATTTAATCGTTTTGGGCATGCGTCGAAGTTAAGTGGATAAAAATACGAAACGTCTTCGTTAGTTCAAGTTTACTCCCGCCGACATAAAAAACACTGTGGATAGTGTTACTCCGAAACGGTTGGAAATTTTTGCAAATGGAGCGGTGTTCCCGTGGCGATGGCGTGTGCGCGAGCGAAGCCCGCCGCAGTCTCAAGGACATAGCTCGCCGGCTGCGGCGGATAAAGGACGTCTGGGTAGGTGTAAGGGTCGACGTCCTGCACCACGTATAGAACACGTCCTTGAGCGTCCAGCCAGAAGATGTCCAGAGGTACGAGAGTATCCTTCATCCAAAAGCCGTATCGATCTAGTTTCTTAAATATAAAAAGCATTCCGTAATCGTTGGGGAGGTACTGGCGGCCAGCAAGACCTCTCTCACGCGCCTCAGTCGTAGTGGCGAACTCGAGCCTCAAGGACACGCCGCCAAATGAAGCGTTCTCGAGTTGGGCGCCCGCTCTTGGCGCCTCGACCGTGTGTGTCTTATAGAAAAAGAGTGCCCCAACGCAGATACCCACAAGCACGGCGACTGCAACATACCGCAGGAGGTGAGTGAGCCTAGAGTGCATGTAGATAGTGTAGCGCGCCCAGAAAATTTGTCGGCAAACAGGGAAGTGACCTTGCAGTTTTTTGTGAGCTTTTTATACGGTCGATGTTCTCACTGTGCTTTGGGCCACGCGTCGTCTCGAGCGTCGCTTCGAGCGCGCCGAGAAACAGGTGACGTGCCACAAGCAGTTTTGGCGGAGAACACGCGAATGGGGTCTGACCACCCTTCCCTCCTCTGTATGCAAAATCTCGTCAAGACGCGAAAAGTTATCCACAGGCAGATTACTCGTCGCCTGTGCATTCCTCACTACACTCGTCTGCGGTGATGTATTAACCTTTGCGCGAACCCA
>PFBL01000009.1 GCA_002773355.1 Candidatus Kaiserbacteria bacterium CG10_big_fil_rev_8_21_14_0_10_56_12 | reverse complement strand
AAGCGTCCATAGCGACGGCGGAGTTCGGCACCTCGATGTCGGCTCACCTTAGCGCGGGGCTGGAGAAGGTCCCAAGCGTTTGGCTGTTCGCCAATTAAAAAGGTACGCGAGCTGGGTTCAAACCGTTCAGCAACTGAACATAAACAATCCCATCTAGGGACTTACGATGTCCCTAGATGGGTGAAGGTTCGGTGATTGAACGGTTTGAACCCACGAGGCAATTGTTAGGTACGTGGAGACGTACTGTGCGAAAGACATACTCACGGCGGTCTCGCACAGGAATGTGCGAGGAGCAAATCGACTTATATCGGTGGAACCCGAGCTTGTTGTGTACAAGTGGGCAATACCGAGGGAACCCTGTAGTGAATTTTGGCAACCAAAATCTACTACAGGGGCCCGTAGAGACTGAATGTCGATCACCGAGAACCGGTGAAGTTACAGTCCAATCCCCGTAGTAATACGGGACGTAGATGCGTGAGACAGGTTGGTCTCCTATCTACTACAGGCGTTGATTCTTGAGGAGGGTCGTCCC
This sequence comes from Candidatus Kaiserbacteria bacterium CG10_big_fil_rev_8_21_14_0_10_56_12, assembly GCA_002773355.1. GTDB lineage: Bacteria > Patescibacteriota > Minisyncoccia > Phycocordibacterales > Phycocordibacteraceae > C7867-001. Next base: position 11,367 of record PFBL01000009.1, on the reverse strand, counting down.
TAGTACGAGAGGACCGGGATGAACTGACCACTGGTCTACCAGCTGTTCTGCCAAGAGCACTGCTGGGTAGCTATGTCGGGTTGCGATAACCGCTGAAAGCATATAAGCGGGAAGCGTGCTCCAAGATTAGGAATCGTTATGAGACTCGTAAGAGATGATTACGTTGATAGGCACTAGGTGGAAACGCCGTGAGGTGTGGAGCCGAGGTGTACTAATAAGTTCAGTTTCTCGTGCGGAACTCTGTGTAGCACAGACAATTCAGCTCAGATATCTTTCACCTGTATATTTGTATAGCAAACCGAAACACATTCGAGTGTTCGGTTCTGGTGGTTCGGCGGGAGGGTCATACCCGTTCTCATTCCGAACACGGCAGTCAAGCCTCCTCGCGGCGATGGTACTCAGCGTTTCAGTTGGGGAGAGTAGCTAACCGCCAGAACCAAGCACTTGAAAACCAAACCGCCGCCCACGGGGGCGGCGGTTTGGTTTAGCCCTCTGTCAGACAATATCGTATACTAAGTGCACATGAACTGGGCAGCACAGCGGCGATTCACGATCGTGGCGATTATCGCGATAGTTGTGCTTGTGATCGTGATAACGTCGGCGACCGCGCTCTTCTATAAGGCACCGTCGTGCACCGACCATACCCAAAACCAAGATGAAGTTGGTGTTGATTGTGGCGGCTCGTGTCCGTATCTGTGTACGTCGCAAGAGCAGGCCCCGGTAACCCCCACGCCACGGTTATTGATGAATCGCGCGGGACGCATCGACCTTGTTGCCTTCGTGCAGAATCGTAATGCAGACGCGGCTGCGAAGAACGTCGCGTATACGATAAAAATTTATAGCCCGACACTCACCTATATCACGTCAGTGACAGGGACACTCGATTTGCCACCGCGCACGACGGTACCACTCTTTATCCCTGGTGTTGTCGCGAGAGGGGTGCCCGGTATGCATGCCACACTCGATGTGGAGCCGGCGGCGATTATGTGGTACCGAGTGATGAGTGATCCGCGTGTTGTCCCCAAGGTAGACGTGCTTTCATCGACCGATCTCGAGACCGCACCGCGTGTTGGAGCTGCTCTCACGAACTCAAGCCTCGCGACGTTTACAAACGTTCGTCTCATCGCGCTCGTGCGAGACGCTACCAGCGGGAACGTGATTGCCGCATCTGCCACGATAGTGCCACAACTCTTGCCGCAGTCTCGCGCGACCGCCATCTTTACCTGGAACGAGCCATTTACGAGCCGGTCGATCACGATCGAAGTGGTGCCCGTTATACAACTGCCATGAGCGTTCGCGAGGCACTCTCGTATACCCCTGGAGCTGGTCGATTTGGCGACTGGACGATATTCGTACCCGCGGTCACTATTGCGCTTGTAGGTATCCTGACCATGAACACATTTGGCCAGGGGGGCTCTCTGGCCTCGCGTCAGCTCGTATGGCTCGGCATCTCGATTGTCGTCTACGCAGTGCTCTCGGTCATTGACTTGCGATTTATCCGACGTACGCCCATCGTGATGACGATGTATGTTGTGGCCGCGGCTCTGCTGGCCGCACTGCTCTTTATCGCGCATCCGATCATGGGCGCGCGCGCCTGGTTCTCACTCGGTTCTGTCTCATTCCAGCCGGCCGATCTCGCGAAGCTCGCACTCATAACGTTGCTCGCGAAGTACCTCTCACGCAGACATGTTGAGATTGGGGATATTCGTCACATTCTCGTGAGTGGCGTGTATGCACTCGTGTTTATCCTGCTCATCGTTGTAGAACCAGATATGGGTAATGCGATGATTTTTAGCATTCTATGGCTGGGGATGATGCTCGTGTCGGGGATCTCTAAGAAGCACCTCGCGCTCATTGGGTGTGTGGCGCTCACCCTCGCGGTCACCTTGTGGTTCGGCGGGCTCAAGGAATACCAGCGCGAGCGCATTATCTCGTTTGTGAACCCGGCGCACGATATACACGGGGCTGGGTACAATGCGTATCAGGCCGAGGTTGCGGTGGGGTCGGGTAGCCTGTTTGGAAAGGGGATCGGGTACGGGACGCAGAGCAAGTTGCGCTACTTGCCGGAGTACCAAACAGACTTCATTTTCGCTGCGTTTGCCGAGGAGTGGGGGTTCGTGGGCGTCCTCTTGCTCCTGTCGCTCTACGCTCTGTTGTTCACCCGCTTGACACAGATTGCGCGCGAGGCCGCCACCAACTTTGACGCCTTTTTCACTCTCGGTGTCCTGATACTCCTAGCGGCGCACGTCGCCATCCATGCGGACATTAGTCTCGGGCTCCTTCCCGTCACGGGAACGACGATCCCATTTATGAGCTCGGGCGGCTCACACCTAGTGCTTGAGTTTGCGATGCTCGGTATCGTCTCATCTCTTGCACGACACAGTCGCGGAGCGACGCGCGATCTTGAGGCGCACGAGTACGTGGGTGTCTAACCATTACCGCGCACGATAGATCGCGGTAATCGCTTGAAACATCTGTTTATGAGAAAAATCGCGCAGTACCCTCGCGTGTAGGGCCTGGCCGAGCGTGTCGCGACGCTCTTTGTTCGTGGCAAGATCTGCACACGCGAGCGCGATCGCGCTCGGGTCCTTGGGAGGCACCAGAACGCCGTGCTCGTCGTCTACGATATCGGTGATGCCAGGAATCCTACTCCCCACTACGGCACACGACGACACCCCGGCCTCGAGGAGCACATAGGGGAGGCCCTCTTTCACAGAGGTAAGCGTAAAGATGTCGAAGGCCCGCAGATACCGAGCCGCCTCGGGAACAAACCCTAGGAAGTGCACCTGCGGAGTCAGTCCCTCACTCACAACGAGCTGTTCTAGCATTTCGCGCTCATCGCCCTCGGTCCCTATGATGCATAGGACAAAGGCGACACCGCGCGTCTTCATGAGGCGTGCCGCCCGCACAAGATACGTGAGCCCTTTATTGCGTGTAAACTCAGATATCGTACCTATCCAGATAGTGTTTGACGTAACTCCGCGTGGCAGAAGTGCCGACCGAGCGGCCTCGCGTTCGATGAGTGCTTGTGGCGTGATGCCGTTATAAATGAGCCGCACTCTACTCGCACAGAAGGGGAGGCGGCGCGCCCGGGTATAGGTATCTTGAGAAATCGCGATCACAGAATGACAGAGGACGAAGGTTGCCCAGGTTGCGAGCTTGATAAGCGCGCGCGTTACAGGGGGGCGATCTTCGTCGTAGGCCAGGCCGTGTGAGGTGAAGACAATGTTTGGCACACGCGCACAGCGACTCGCGAGCGCGCCCAAGCCGCCTGCCTTGGAGCTGTGCAGATGAACCACGTGAGGACGCTCCGAACGCAAGAGGCGGTAGAGGTCTCGAAACGCGCGCAGTTCACGCAGTACCGAGACGTCTCGTGCGAACGTTGGTAGAAACAAGGTACGCACCACTGCCCCTCGTAGCTCTTCTGCGAGGCGCCCCGTGGGTGCGCCAGGCGCCCCCGTCCCGCCAAGCGCAACGGCCACCTCTGCGCCCAGAGCGGCGTAGTGCGAAGCAAGGGTGTATACCTGTGCCTGTGCGCCGCCCCAATTTGACTTGGTTATGACGTAGAGAATCTTCGTGCCGCTGAGGTCACCCATGGTGCAACTGTACCGTATCTTGTAAGGTTATAATATCCCTATTCATGGCTTTTGATCGACGCGAGACCGTCACCCTCCTTGTGGGGGATTTCCTCATTCTAGCCCTCTCGCTGTGGGCCGCTCTCACGGTACGTAACCTCGGGTTCCCTCCCTATGGTTACTTCGTCGAAAACTTGCTGCCGTTTATACCAATGTTCCTGCTCTCGCTGGCGGTGTTCTATACGGCTGGTTTGTATGAGAAGCAGACGCGGCCCATTCGTCGCGTCATGGGTGTGCGCATCCTCGGCGCACAGGCGGTCACGGTCGCAATCACGGCGATCCTGTTCTTCATCTTGCCGTTCAACATTGCGCCGAAAACCATTCTCGTCCTCTATCTCGGGATCTCAGTGGTAGCCGAGGCGGCGTGGCGTTTCAGGCGTATGAATCATGAACTTAAGACTGAAGACCGTATCCCCGCGGCGATCGTTGGCACCGGTCCTGCGGTCCTCGAGCTCTATGAAGAGGTGCGCGAGAACCCGCGCTACCTCATGCATTTCATCGAGCGAATCGAGTCAGACCATCTGACGCGAGAAGACATCACCCGCGCCGTCGCAACCGCAATTACCAACGGAGCAGAAGTCGTCGTCGTGGATTATGCAGACCCACGTCTGGCCGGGATGTTGCCAGAACTCTACGAGCGTATGGCAAACGGCGTGATATTTCTCGATTTCGCTCTACTCTACGAAGAAATATTCGACCGCGTGCCACTTGAGCACATAGACGCCGCGCGTTTCCTGGAGTTTATGTCGACACCTCGTACGGTGTATGACACCACGAAAAGATTGTTCGACATCGTAAGTGCGGCGGTCGGGCTCGTGCTTGCCTCGCCGTTTATTGTTATGGCCGCCGTGATACTCGTTGCGCAAAACAGAACGGCGTTCATTCACCAAGAGCGTGTCGGGAGGGGAGGCAAGACCTTTCGTATTATCAAACTGCGCTCGCGTGCCTTGCCCTATGATGATCGCGGCGACCCCGAGCTACAAAAGAAGAATCACATAACCGCATTCGGGGGTTTCCTGCGGAGGACTCGTATCGACGAGTTGCCACAGCTCTGGAACGTGCTCCGGGGCGACCTCTCGTTCATTGGGCCGCGCCCAGAGCTACCGACCATAGTAAAGGTGTATGAGCGTGAGATCCCGCACTATCGCATGCGACACATGATCGTACCCGGCGTATCCGGGTGGGCGCAGATCCGCGACTACGACGCGCCAAAAGGGCCAGCGGATATCGTCCGCACTCGTCGCAAACTCTCGTTCGATCTGTACTACCTCAAGCACCGCTCGTTTGGGCTTGATCTCGTGATCGCGATTAAGTCACTCCGCGCGCTCCTCGCTTTTTCTGGAACATGATCATCGACGGCAGAGCCCTCGCGAAAGAAACCCTTGCACGCACGAGCGCGCACGCACATGAGCTCGCACGCCGGCCCAAGGTGGTCGCGCTTGTGGGTGTGGAGACTCCTGCAACTAAGTCATACCTCAAGATCAAGTCAGCACGAGCCGTCGATGCCGGATGCGACTTCGAGACGAGACCATACCCGTCGTCGACCGATGACGCCGACGCCGTTATTATCCAATTGCCGCTCTCCGAGGGCATCGATACCACAGCCGCGTGTGACACTATCCCGCTCGCGAAAGACGCCGATGTGCTCTCGTCGGCTGCACGACGCGCGTTTGAAAACCAGGAACCGGGTGCGCCCCTCCCGCCGGTGGTAGGGGCGGTCAAACAAGTGCTCGAGGCTGGTAACGTAGACCCGAGATGGAAGCGTGTGGTGATCGTGGGCCGCGGCTTCTTGGTAGGCGCACCAATGGCTACCTGGCTCACGCAACAGGGGGCAGATGTGAGTGTTGTCTCGAAAGAGACCGCGGACCTTTTTGAAGCGTTGAGCACGGCCGATATCATCGTCTCGGGCGCGGGCGTACCGCGCCTCATCACTCCCGATGTACTCAAGCAAGGCGTCGTACTCATCGACGCCGCAACGAGCGAATCAGGCGGGGTCATCGCGGGCGACGCCGACCCAGCCTGCGCCGACAAATGCTCGCTCTTCACCCCCGTCCCGGGCGGTATCGGCCCAATGGCCGTCGCCTGCCTATTTGAGAATGCGGTGCGGCTAGCAGGACGTACCTAGGCCGGGTTTCCTTTTCAGTTCATATCCTTTATACTCTACCCAATGACTCGATTCAGGGTGCTTTCCCTTATTGCCCTCATCGCGGGCCTTTTGCTTGCCTATTTTGTGTGGTCTACGCAAGCGGCGCACAGTAGCCGCTACTCGTTTAAGCTCGGTCTGGATCTCGCAGGCGGCACCGAGCTTGTCTACAAGGCAGATATGAGCCAGACGGCCGAAGGTGATCGGGCCGATGCACTCTCGGCGCTCCATGGCGTCATCGAGCGCCGCGTGAACCTCTTCGGCGTTGCCGAGCCATTGGTGCAGACAGAGCAGGCGAGCGCGCTCTCTGGTGCGACCGAAGATCGGCTCATTGTGGACCTGCCCGGCGTCACTGACGTGAAGGCGGCGGTTGCGGCGCTTGGCAAGACACCGATACTCGAGTTCAAGCTCGCAACCACCACTTTCGCAGGGAATGTCGGCAAAGTAACCTACATCCCGACCGGCCTCACGGGGCGCTACGTGCAGAGCGCGTCTTTGCAGTTTGGCTCTGGCGCGACGGCAGGTCTCTCTGCGCCGCAGGTCCTCCTTAATTTCAACAGTGAAGGTGCCGATCGATTTGCCAAACTTACCACCGAGAATGTCGGCCAGACGCTCGCGATCTTCCTCGATGGACAGCCGATCTCTGAACCGGTGATTCAAGAGCCAATTACCGGAGGGCAAGCCAGCATCAACGGCAGATTCACCGCGGCACAGGCACGCGACCTCGTGAACGATCTAAACTTCGGTGCGCTCCCGGTACCGATCTCTCTCGAGAGTAGCTCCTCTATCGGGCCAACCCTCGGTGTCATGGCCATTAACGCAGACGTGGTGGCGGGGCTTCTCGCATTCGTCATTATCGCGCTCTTTATGCTCGTGTGGTATCGATTGCCGGGTGTCATTGCGGTTGTTGCCCTGGCGGAGTACCTGGCCTTCATGCTCGCGATTATCAAGATCATCCCGATCACGCTCACGGCTTCGGGTATCGCCGGTCTCATCATCACCCTCGGTATGGCCGTCGATGCCAACGTGCTTATCTTTGAACGTACCAAGGAGGAGTTGCGCGATGGCAAGAGCCCGCGCGAGGCGGTGCACATCGGCTTTGCGCGTGCATGGACGGCGATTCGAGACGGGCACCTTACGATGCTTATCTCCGGCATCATCCTCTTCTGGCTGGGCTCGAGTATCGTGAAGGGCTTCGCGCTCGTCTTCGTCCTCGGTACGCTCGCCTCATTTATCTCTGCAGTCTCTGTGTCGCGTGTGTATCTGCTCGCAATCGTGCCAGTCGAGGGCAAGGGCAAGTGGAAGTTCCTCCTCGGTAGTGGCATAAGAAACGTATGACGATCACCAAATATCGCACCCTCATATTCAGCCTGACCGGCGTTATTCTCCTCGCCGCGATTTCCTCTATTCTCTACTTCGGTCTCCCGCTCGGGATCGACTTCACGGGCGGGTCGCTCATGCAGGTGGAGTACCCACAGGGCCGCCCGCCGCTCGCTGATATCCAAACGCAGGTTGCGACGGTGCCTCTTGGAGCCGTGTCAGTGCGCGAATCAGGCGATAACGCTATCGTGCTCCGTACACGTACAATGCTCCCCGAGGAGCATGACAAAGTTCTCGCCGCCCTCTCTCAGGGAGTCAGCGTTACCCAGCTTTCATACACGTCTGTAGGACCATCCTTCAGTGGCGAGTTTGCGGCCAAGTCACTCTGGGCGCTCTTGGCGGTCGCGCTCGCGATTACCCTCTATGTGGCCTTCGCCTTCCATAAGGTGTCGAAGCCGATCCCGAGCTGGATCTACGGTGTGACTGTGATCGCGATGCTCGTCCACGATCTTATTGTCCCGGCGGGCTTTTACGCATTTCTTACACACACCACCGGCGCACAGGTAGACGCGCTCTTTGTCACGGCTCTCCTCGCCCTGCTTGGCTACTCGGTCAACGACACGATCGTGGTTTTCGATCGCATACGCGAGCACTTGGCGACTAACGAAAAAACCAACAACAAAGAACCGTTTGAACTCACGGTGGGGAAGAGTATCAGCGAGACGTTGACCCGCTCGGTCAACACCTCCCTCACGGTGGTGCTCGCGCTCGTGGCGCTCGTATTCTTCGGCGCGACCGCGACGCGCGACTTCGCGCTCGTGATGCTCGTGGGCGTTATCGCCGGCACGTACTCCTCGATACTCCTCGCCGCACCGCTCCTCATCCCGTTTGCGCGATGGTATACCCGCCCCGCAGAAGACCGTAAGAAATGATTATCGGCGTCACTGGTACCGACGGGGGAGGCAAAGGCGCAGTCGTTGACTATCTAGTTGGGAAAAAAGGTTTTGTACACTGTTCGGCGCGAGCGTTGTGGACAGCCGAGATAGAGAGAAGAGGCCTCGAGCCCACGCGTGCAAACATGCGCACCGTGGCCAACTCTTTGCGTGCAGAGCATGGCGATGACTTTTTAGTCACGGAGTTTCTTCGACAGGCAGAAGAGACCGGGTGGGATGATGTCGTCATTGAGTCGCTTCGCGCGATCGCCGAGACAGAGACCTTGAAGAAGCGTGGGGGCATACTCTTGAGTGTCGACGCCGACCAAAAGCTCCGTTACGAGCGTATCCAGGCGCGCGCATCCGCGACCGACCAGGTCTCATTTGATGAATTTGTGGAGCACGAAAAGCTCGAGATGAACGACCCCGACCCGCACGGGATGCAAAAGGCCAAGGTGATGGCGATGGCCGACTACACCCTAGAGAACAACGGTACACTCGAAGAGCTTCATCAGCAGATTGAGCGTGCGCTAGCAGAGATTAAGAAATGACCGTCCCGTCAAAGGGGTGGTTTTCGAGATATGCCTCGAGTCGATCGTGGTGTGCGCCATTGATGACAGCCACTTCGAGCCCGATGGCCTCGGCCTCTTTTGCAGCGACAGGGTCGAAGGGCGACGAGAGCCCCGGGTCCCACTCTGATGGGATGAGCGCGCGAAAGGCGGGCCAGTCAATCTGCTCGATCTTTTTTGCGATCTTATTTTTCTTCGGATCGCTGTCGTAGACGTAGTCGATGTTCGAGAGGTTGACCAGACGCGTCGCGCCGAGATTCTTGGCGATCAAGACGGCGCAATAATCGGTCGACCAGCCGGGCTGCCATCCAGCGGAGACGAGCACCGACTCGGACGCCTCGATATCGACAGTCGGGTTCTTAATGATGTGGGGGTGTGCGATATCGGCAAAGATGGTGCGCAGGAGGTGCGCGTTCAAGCGTGTCGAATGAATACCCAGCCAGTCGAGATCGTTGCGTGAAAGAGCGGTCACGTCACCGGCTGCATCTTGGTAACGTCGCGCCGTCTTGCCGCCACCCGTAATGATAGAAAAAGAGAAGCCCTCAGAAACTTTACGTAAAATAAGCTCGCGAAACCGCTTGAGAAAGTCCACATCAATCCCGTCGGGAACGATCAGCGACCCGCCGACAGAAATAATTACACGCTCGCGTTGGGTGGCGTTCATAGGCAAGGTGTGACGGCTATCTCCACTATACGCTTTTCTGCGCGCGGCGCAGTATTGACAGGTGGCACAAGGCATGCTAGACTATCTTCAGAACTCTGTGTTCATCGGAGCACGGAGAATGCAAAACCAAAGGGACGAAAGTCCCGCACAAAAGGGAGAGAGAGATGCAGAACAACAAGTTCTACGAGGCGGATCCCTGGGTCCTCAGGCTTGGCATTGTGGGCGCGGTGGTGCTCGGAGTCGCCGTGGCGCTTCTGATCCCTGCGACCAAGATGCTGCCGGTTCAGTATTGCGTAGGCGGGGTCTTCGCGGCGCTTATACTGGCCGGCGCCCTCGACCTGAAGAGCGCTGAGACACGGGCTCTGGCCAACGAGGCAAGCGCCGACCTCGAACAGATTCTCGATGAGCTACTAACGCCGCAGATGTTCCACGACCGGATGAGGTGTCTGGTCGGTCGGCTCGACGGCATCTGCCGGCAGAACATCCAGCTCGATGGGGCACCGACCGCCAAGGCAGCTATCTGGGCTCTGGAGGATGCGATTCGTGAGGCTGAGGTTGACATCGCCTCATTCCGGCAGCTGGCCACGTTTTGCGGCGTCGAGCTGCTGCCGGGCAACGTCGACTACCTCCCCGCGGCGGAGGAGGAGCCTAAATCGGCAGAGCCCTCACCTTCTCCAACCCACGAGGATCAGGCTCCCGAAGCCTGATCCCAACCCCCCCCCGTTCGCGTTGCTCCGGCGGCGCGAACGGGGGGGTTGTTTTTATGGCGGTTGACTCTGCCAGGGTCTTCCTATACTATAACCACACTGTCCTGCGTAGGTAGGACGGGGTTTCTTTTGACCTTTGACATACCACATACGCTCGCCCTGCGAAGCTTTATGCGAAGCAGGGTGAGAGCCCGGCATGGAGATGCCGGGCAGTAAGATGTTATGAATTGTTTTGTTCCGCCTATTCTTAATGAGAGTTTGATCCTAGCTCAGGGTGAATGCTGGCGGCGTGGATAAGTCATGCAAGTCAAGGGGGCCCGCAAGGGCAACCGGCAAACGAGGTAGTAACACGTAGGTACACCCCCTCGAGACGGGTATAGCCAGTCGAAAGACTGGGTAATTCCCGATAGTCCCGCAAGGGTAAAGGCAGTTATTTATTTAATTGTCGCTTGAGGAGTGGCCTGCGTAGTATCAGCTTGTTGGTAGGGTAACGGCCTACCAAGGCTACGACGCTTAGGGGAGCTGAGAGGCTGACCCCCACCGATGGGACTGCGATAAAAGTTGTCGCCTTAGGGGAGTAATCCCCAATGATAAATCTTGCTCATAACGGTGGAACCTGACTGATGGGTGTATGATAATACCCATCAAAGGCAATACCGTGGGAAGTCGACACTATCTTTCAGACGCATACTTAGCAGGATTCTTGGACGGAGACGGCTCTGTTGTGGCAACGCTTGAGCGTTATCACAGTAAGCGATTTCCGTATCGTGTGCGCATTAAAGTGAATTTCACCCAACATGCGAGACATAAAGATAAACTGTTGCTCATGCAAGAAACGCTCGGAGGTTACGGAGTAACCCGTACCAACGCGCGCAAAAATCTTGCGGAGCTAGTTATCCAAGAACGAAGCGAAGTACAAGCGGTGCTCGTGCGACTCGTGCCATTTCTTCTGATAAAGAAAGACCAGGCAAATCTGGCTCTTGAAGTATTGAAAGGAATGGAATCAAACGAGAAGCATAAACCGAGCACGCTGTCTAAAAGAGCGTATATTCGTATTCTGTTATTAGTACAGAAAATTCGTGCCCTAAACTCCCATACGGGAGGTAAGCGCACAATACGAGTGTTTGACCCCGTAACGACTGAATTTCCGGAGAAGACCGGAATGAAGACGGGACTTTCGAGTCCTGTAAGACGCAAGCCCCTCGCGCGAACGAGGGTGAAAGTATAGTCTGTGCCATAAGAAATTATGGAATAAACGACGGCCCATACTCCTACGGGAGGCTGCAGACGAGAATATTCCGCAATGGGCGAAAGCCTGACGGAGCGACGCCGCGTGATGGATGAAGTGCCTTGGTACGTAAACATCTTTTATCGGGGACGAAGTTTATTGACGGTAC
>PFBL01000024.1 GCA_002773355.1 Candidatus Kaiserbacteria bacterium CG10_big_fil_rev_8_21_14_0_10_56_12 | reverse complement strand
TGATACAATGCACACACTTGTCCACTAAGTGGACTGAAGAACGGGGGTCAGTACAGTATCTTTTTCTACAAAACTGGAGCCGAGAGTCGGGATTGAACCGACGACCCCCACCTTACCATGGTGGTGCTCTACCAACTGAGCTATCTCGGCGTGCGTCTATACTACCGAACAATTACGAATACAGCAAAATACCGACTGCGACGATCCCGTTGAAGATAGTGAGGAGTAGGTTAGCGAAAAAGATCTGCTTATCTCGGTGCGCGGCGCCATAGACGGTCCAGAGCGCCGTAACGATGGTGAGCAATCCCCACGTGGCAAACGAGAGACCCGCACTGCTCTGCGAGCCGTAGAGTTGAAGGATTTGGGGGACCAGCGCAAGAGGAGCCAGGAGCCCGACCGCATACATGAGATAATCGAGCGCCCTGCGCCATGGGTTATCCGAGGGGAACTTCTCCAGACTCTTCGTCTGTCGTACGCGCGCCCTCATATGATGAAAGCCGTGCATGATGAATTAGTTATAGCACGCCGCCTCGTCACTAAGGAGTAGGTTCCCACGGGGGATGAACCCTGCCAGACACTAGGTGAAGCACAGAAGGTAAACGTTCTCAGCTATAGATGACGGCTCCAAGGGCAACGAGTGCGTTTGCAATTACCCACGCCCCGTTGATCCAAATGATGGGTTTCTCCTTGTGAAGGATTCCAAACAGTGTCCAAAACGCCGAGATGAGCGTCCACGCCGTCCAAGAGAACACTGACACGCCCGCCGTCTCGTGATAGACCCAAATCGACGCGGTCTGCGGGATCGCCATAAGAAGTCCGAGGACCCCCATCGGGTACACTACCCAATCGACGCCACGTGCCCACCAAAGGTATGCGCGTGTGTCTGCTCGTTTGCGACGATAGTGATGGTGGAGTGCTTCTTGCATCATTAGCAGTGTAGCAAACGCGAGCGAGATTACTGTGCAGCCTTTTGTTCGGCACCAGTATCAACAAACCGGACAGAGGGGTCAGAGAACTTCAGTGTGCCGATGACCTTTTTCATTAATTCAATATCGCTGGGCTTATAGCTGGTCGGTTGACTAGCGGTACCCGCGTAGAGAATAAAGGAGAGGTTGAGATCCTTGGTGTATAGTTCGAAACGATTGTCAGAGGGGAAACCTTTATCATCGCACGACGTAGTGATAAAAAACGGGGATCCCCTGTATGGTCATCCACTGGGCTGTGACCTGCGTACCGGGGAGAAAAGAAGTAACGCCATAATATGTATCGAAATATTTTTCTGCCGTCACAAATTGAGGCCCCCTGAGGCTCCTCATTCGGCCAACGTAGAAGGCAGCGAGTCTTTGCGTCGCCATCTTTGAGATCGGGGTACGTTCAGATTCGGAGAAGGACACGCTATTCCCCACGCTATCTGCCTCTGCGAACCAATTCGGTGGGTATTTGAAACTAAAGCCATATTCTGTGTTGGTGTACGTCTTCCATCCGGTCGTTCCCGCCATCGTTTGCGTGTATACATATCCACCAATCAACATCACAGCGATAACAAGTAGAACAAGAAGCACCAGTCCCTGTCGATTTCTCATGCTTGAATTGTAACAGACACATGAGGATACTTTTCACTTTTACCGCAATGGATACCGCGTCATTGGTGGAGGATGTTAGGACGTAACGAGGTGGTGCTTAAGGCTCGCCAGCTTGATCGAGACGAGTTTTGCCTCCCCTGGTTTTTTAATGACAGGGAGTACGATGTGGTCCCCAGCGACTTTTTTGTCGTGCAAGACGCTCTGCCAGTCTATAGCGAGATTGTCTTCGAGGTGGATGCCGAGACTGTGCAGAAGTGCCTCATACTGCGCTCGTACGGCCGGGGGCGTGAGGCCAAGTTCCTCGCACACTGATAGCTCCTTGCGAAGCCCGATGAGCACCGCTCGCCCATGCGGGATTTTGTATTTGAGCTCGAGCGCGTGGCCAATCGTATGCCCAGCGTTCAGTATCTTGCGAAGACCGACCTCACTTGGATCGGCCTTTACATAAAATGCTTTAGCGGCAATGGCTTTCTTTAGTAGGGGCAACAACTGTGTGCTCGCGACCAGGGTGTCCACGTGCACTTTTTTCAAAAGCGTGAGAATAGAGCGGTCTTTTACCAGACCCAACTTGATGATTTCTCCTAGACCATCAATGATCTGCTCTCTGGAGAGAGATGCCAAAAAGCGCGGCTCTATGATAGTGGCCACAGCAGGATAAGTGGTCCACACTTGATTCTTATACCCTCCGAAGTTGATCCCCGTCTTGCCCCCGTGTGCGCTATCAGCCTACGCGAGAAGCGTTGTGGGTATGTGGATGTAGCGAACACCTCGCAAATACATGGATGCCGCGAACCCCACCGGGTCACCGACCGTTCCTCCCCCAAGCGCAATAACCACACTCCCCTTATCTAACTTAACTTTGATAAACTGCTGGAGCAGTTTCTCGATCTGACCCCACTCCTTGGCCCTCTCTCCATCAGGCACGACAACGAGAGAGATGTGAGGGATCTTCTTTATCTCTCCTGCAAGTGTTGTGTTAAGTGTCTGCGAAGTTACGAGACATGTCTGAGACGGCTGTAGGCTGCGCACTAGCGGCCGGAGCGAAGAGAGGTCGTAGAATACCTGAGACATCTAAGGTATTGTACCTGACTCCAGCTTCTTTTAACTCTGTGCGCAACCTGGCAAAAGAAAACCGTAAATTGGAGGTGGGACTTGGTCAGGAATAATCTGCTCGTCGTCACTCACAGATTTTCACGAACCCTCGCTCGCTATCTCGCCTGCTGGCTCGATACAGCTCCCTGCCTACCGGCAGGCAGACGGCATTCAAGTCCCGACGCAAGCTCCGCTTGCTTCTCCGCACAAATGGAAAAAGCCCCGAAGGGCTTCTCCAGTTGCGCGAGAGACGGGACTTGAACCCGCAACCTCCGCCGTGCACTTGATCCACTATTTTCATAGAGGCGTGGACTATATCTTCACCATAGGTTTGAGAACCCTTAGGGTCCCGGTATCTAGTCTCTACGGTGCCCCCTCAAGCAATCTCCTGAGGGGTTCCCTCGGTGTTCGCGTATTCACATCATGCGAACTTAGCCTTCACCGATATCCCAGGAAGTTTCAATCCCAATTTCTCGAGAAAGCTGCACGTCTACAGGGCGGCGCTCTAACCAAATTGAGCTACTCCCGCTAGATTACTTACTCCCGCATCTTTTCTAAATCTCGGATTGCCATCGTGAGCTTCAGTCGTTTCCGTGGCAAGGACAATTCCGAGGCTTGGTCAGTATGATACATCATGCGATGAAGTGCAACACTGTCTTTATGACTGAAGCGAGGCTCAAAACCACGCTGCTTTTTCTGCAGCGAACCTCCCAAAACATCATGGTCCTTAAGCTGCTTCCACAGAGACTCGAGGAAAGGTTTTGATCCGCTTGTGAAAAGCGTCGACAGTATAGCCCTGGGTTTCTTACGGCTAGCGAAATGAAGCTCTTTGTTGAAATACACGCAACCATCACCATCAAAGTATCCCCGGACGAAGTCTGGGATGTGTTTCTTCGGAATATTAGGTAACATGAGCGATGTGCTTTTGCCTTGCGTAAACCCAAGGCGCGACAGATCTTCAAACCAAGCTTTGCTGCCGATTTGGAGTCGATATTGCGTATTCCATGCTTCTCGCCGTTTTTTTCGTATCTGGATTTTGTGGTTTGAGCCAACCACGTGACTGACACGTTCTAGCAAGTCGCGGTCAATACTCGTAAATTCAATAAAACGCGCCACGCGCTTATTTAAAATCATAGAACCGTCCGCGGCGAAGTACCCAAGTACATATACCATCGACGGTGACCACGTGCTGAAGAATTGCTGATTGAGTCGCTTGGGGACCGGCATCCTTACAGTATATGACAGGACATTACTATAACCCCGTAATGTCCACACTGTCTCGCACTCCGTGTTTGTGCCGACGCCAGGAGTTGCACCTGGGACCTTGGGTTTATGAATCCCACGCTCTAACTAACTGAGCTACGCCGGCAATAGATAGAGCCTAGCAAACACTGGTCCCGCCGACAACAGCCTACGCCCGTGTATACGCCGCAAACTCGCTTGTCATGGTAGCCATGCCGTCCTTGTCGATCGTGTACCCTTCGAAGCCTGTCAGCTTCTCGATGAACCATATCCCCTCCTTCCCCATCGCAAACGCCGCCGTGGCGAACCGGTCCGCCTCGAGGGCGTTGGGGCCAATGACCGTAAGGCTCACAATGTCCTCGATCGCGCGGCCTGAATCGTGCGGATTATATATATGGTCGCCACGAAGATACGGCCCCGAGGTCGCGACTCCCTTGCCACGAGGATGTATAACCTTCACGATTTCCTCGGGGTTAAAGGGGTTCCGGATGCCCACCGACCACTCTGTGCCGCCGGCGTTCCTCCCGCACATCGCAATGTCACCCCCGGCATTAATGAAGTAGTCCTCGCAACCTCGTTACGCGAGAAGCGCGGCCGCGTTGTGTATAGCCCACCCCTTCACCACCCCGGAGGGGTCGATGAGCCCATCGTGCCGCCGCATGTCAAAATAGCCATCGGTCTCTCGCTTGGTCTGCGCTCCTATCTCAAAGATCTCCTTCATCTCATCACTCGTGCCGTCGTGAGTAATGTCGGCACGATTAAGCGCTGATATCTCGCTGTCGTCCTTGTAGGTGCTGAAGCGTTCGTCAACGCGCGTGAGGTGGGCAAAGACGGCCTCGTGCGCGTCGGGCGGCCCATTAACCACCTGCACCTCAATGGGCATTCCCATGATGAGACGCGTCTCATGCATAGCAGAGTGACTAACTTTTCGCTTTGACGAGCGCTGAGGCAAGAGACTGGATGAATGCCTCGCTGGTCTGTGTAGCACCCGAGACGATATCAACCCTGGCGCTCTGTGCCTTGATCGCCTCCTGCACAAGGATTGGTGTCGCGTAGTTGCTGAGTTCAAGCGAGTGTTCGCGATCCTTAGTGTATGAGAGAAAGGCAACCTTGATAAGCGCTCCGTTCTGCACCGTTGCCTGCACCTGGACAAAGCCATAGTAGGCATCGACGGTGTCGCCAGTATACGTACCGTCTTTGTAGCGTGTCGCGAGAGCCTTGGTCGGTGGTGCCGAGCCCGAAGCGGGGGCGGTTGCCGACCAGCCTGGATGCACCACCGTGGTATCGGGATTGACGGTCACCGAGGTCGACGACGATTGAAAAGCCACGTACAACCCTATCGCCCCCACGAGCACAGTGGATACAAGAATTTTCTTCATGTCGCGTTTATGCACCTAATACTCCCACGTACACCCTTTTCTTTCAACGGACGACTTATACTAAAGATATGTCCACACACACCGTTGACGTATCTTCTTTCACTTATTCGTTATTTATTAGTAAAAAGACGGCCCCGTTCTGGTTCCTCGTGCGACTCTATGTCGGCTATGAGTGGCTCGTGGCGGGCTACGAGAAGGTTGTGAGCCCTGCATGGTTCGGCTCAAGCGCTGGCGCCGCTCTCACCGGCTTTGCGAGGGGTGCGATTGCCAAATCGACCTGCCCCACAGACCTCGCCGGAGCAGTATGCCATCTCGACGTACAGACATGGTATGCCTCATTTCTACAGAGCACGGTGCTTCCACACGTGATGGTGTGGTCCAATCTCGTCACAGTTGGCGAGATCCTGGTGGGCCTTGGGCTCATCGTTGGTCTCTGTACCGAAGCGGCAGCCTTCTTCGGCGTGTTTATGAATCTTAACTTCCTACTCGCGGGCACGGTGAGCACGAACCCAATGCTGCTTGTCCTCGGCCTGGGCATCCTCCTTGCACGCCGACCAGCTGGGTACTGGGGCCTAGATCACTATGCGATGCCCTTCCTCCGGCGTACCCGCACCGCAGTCAAGCCGCGGCATTAACCCGCAACAGACGCGCCCAGAATATAGTTACGTGCCCCTAGACTGAGCAGCCGTAAAGCTGATTCAGTTTATTGCGCGTCGACACTCCCACATAACCGGTACCGTGAGTAAGATTGTTTGGCGTAAGAACCTCGCTTGCATATTTCTCTTGGAACGCTTTGGCGGCTGCACTGGTGATGGGGCCGAAGTAGCCCGTGTTCTCCACCGCTTCACCATCTTGCGTGAGTGCGTCTTGCAAGGCGGCCACGTCATCTCCCGACATGTGTAGCGCAAGATTGCGTGTAAAGGTGTGACACGATGCGCCCAAGACAGTACCACTGATCATACGCTGAAGAGCGAGCACATCACTCGTGTTCACCTTCCCGTCTCGGTTGATGTCACAGAGGGTGCCGGTGGGACAGCTGATGACGCCAGTTGCGACGCGCAAGAGCTCGCTTGTGTCGGCGCTGGTCACCGAGCCGTCGCGAGTGTAATCGAAGACGCTTTTGACTAGGACAAGAGCGTCACTCGCGGTCACGCGACCATCGTTGTTGATGTCACAGGCCTTGCCTGAGGGACAGGAGGCACTGCCGACCGCAACCGCGAGGAGGTAGTTGGCGTCGGTTGCGTCGACACTGCCATCGTTGTTGTAGTCGTGGGCCATATATTCATGTGTGTATTGAGGTGGTGGCACCGAAGCATTACAACGGAGACCGGTCTGCGTGTCGAATTTTGCGCCCGGTCCACAGACTCCAGACCCTTTTGACACATTACCGCTACACGGCCTCCCTGTATTAACGTTAAAAAGATCGCCGGGGGCGCAGGTCTGCCGCGCGGCGTGTGTCTGAGCTGGTAGAGCTCCTGCGGCGAGAAAAAGTCCAATTACCATTACGGAGCTGGTAAGCACACGGATCATTTTTGACATAGAAAGGTTTTTCAGTGGCTAATACATCAATACTAGCAAATTAACCCCTATTTACAAGCGGCAAATATGGGCAGTGGGGACGAGAGGCACTATTCGTAGCGGAGGGCGTCAATGGGGTTCTTGCGCGACGCCTGACGCGCTGGATACAGTCCGAAGATAAGACCTGATGCAGTCGAGACAATGAGCGCGAGAGCTACGGCCGCTGGTGGGAACGTAAAGACCCAGTCGACAGCCGCAAAACGTGTCACTAGAACGTAGGCAAGCCCAACGAGCGTTCCGCCGAAAATGATCCCGATCAGACCACCAACGAGTGTTAGAAAAATGGATTCGATAAGAAATTGCTGGAGAATGTCCCACTCAGTGGCGCCGACGGCCTTACGCAACCCAATTTCACGCGTCCGTTCAGTCACCGAGACGAGCATAATGTTCATAATACCTATTCCACCCACAATGAGTGAAATCGTGGCAATGGCCGCGAGGAACCAGGTGAGTGCTGACGTGATACTCGTGACAATATTGAGCGCCTCTTCCATAGAGGTAATCATAAAATCTTCTTTGTCCGCACTCCTGATGTGGTGATTCTGCCGCAAAATCGAGGCGATGCGATTTTTTACAAAGGTTGAATCGTACCGCGAGTCAAACTGCACACTGAGTTCATGATAGTAATCAATACCGAGCATCTGTTTCTGTCCGACGGAAAGCGGCATGACTATATAATTGTCGAAACTAAACACCCCCGCTCCCTTCGGTGCAAACACACCGACGACTCTAAACGTCGCGTCATCGAGTCGTACCTGTTTCCCTACCGGATTTACCGAACCGAACAGATCCTTGGCGACCTGCGATCCTAGAATAATGACTTTCCGATAGGCTCCCGCATCAGCATCTGTGAACGGAGCCCCCTGCGAGAGTTCCATATTAAACATATGGAACCCGACCGGAGAAAACGCGTGCCAAATGATCGATCGCTCAACCGTGCCATAGGAGGCGGTCGCTTGCCCGCTGACTCGCGCTGCCACGCTTACGATTGACGGCTCTTGTTTGAGCGATGCCACATCACGCGCGTTCAGGGTCGTGATGATAATGCCTTGTACTGCCGCGGGCGGACCGCTCGTCGGGGCCCCTGGATTTATAGATATTATATCGGTGCCAAAAGATTGCACTTGCCCGAGAATATAGTCTTGTGCCGAATTGCCGAGTGACATGATGGTAATGACTGATGCAATTCCAATGACGATGCCGAGCATCGTGAGAACAGAGCGCATCTTTCGTTGCATCAAGCTGCGTGTGGCGGTACAAAATGCGTCGCGTAACAACATATTACTTCAACACCACCGGGCGTGTGTGCGCCGTTCGGGTGACCAACACATCGCTTTCGATCATACCGTCTCTCACTCGAATGATGCGGTTGGCAAACTCCGCAGTTTGCGTCTCGTGCGTAACGAGAATAATCGTGCGTCCTTTTTCGTGCAATTTCTCCAAAATCTCCATGATCTGGAGGCCCGACGCGGAGTCGAGATTTCCGGTCGGTTCATCAGCAAAGAGGACGTTCGGGTCGGCGACGAGCGCACGCGCTATTGCCACCCGCTGTTTCTGTCCGCCAGAGAGCTTGCCCGCCTCAACGTACAGCTTCTCCTCAAGACCGACCGACCTCACCGCCTCTCCGACAAGCGACTGCCGCTTTTGCGGTGGAATAGTCGAGTAGAGTAGAGGGATTTCAACATTATCATATACACTCATGCGCGAGAGCAAATTGAACGACTGGAAGACAAACCCCATGTCCTTATTGCGCACGTGTGCAAGCTCTTGATCGCTCATATCGTCGATACTCTTGTTCTGGAAGGTGTAGGCGCCTCCCGTTGGGCGATCAAGGAAACTCAATATTTGTAGCAAGGTAGACTTCCCCGACCCCGACGGCCCCATAATCGACACAAACTCGCCCTTCGCTATCGAGAACGTAACACCGCGGAGCGCGCGCGTGGGCATCTCTTCATCAACGTACTCCTTCTCCAGGTTGTGAACCTCGATCATTGCTTTCGTAAGCCGATATTAATCACGTGCTCTCCGGCAACGACGCCGGAGAGAATTTCTACATTACCTTTCTGATCCTGTATCCCTAAAATGACCGGGCTTGTTGATGCGACTCCGTTTACCAGCTTCTCCACAAACGTCCCCGCGTCCTCTTGCACGATTGCATATTGCGGCAAGATAAGTACCGCATCTTTATGATCTGTCTCAACCTCTAGGTTAGCCGTCAGACCACTTTTTATTCGCGGGTCCGTCGTATCGAGTGAGATTTTGACGAGATAACTCACCACTCCCTGCGTATTGGTTTCTGCAGGAGCTATATAAAACACCTTGCCATGGAATACTTCATTGGGAAATGCATCGAGCGTCAGAGTGGCAGAGTCGCCAATCGAGAGCATACCGATGTCTGTTTCTGATGCACCAGCATCGACCTCAAACCCGGTGTTGCTAATGATCGAGACGAGAGGAGTTGCCGCGGTCGCGAGCTGGCCCACCTTTGCGTCCTGCTGATTGATAACACCGCTAATGGGCGCTACGATCGAAGTACCTTGCAAGTTGGCCTCGGCGACGGCAACACCGGCTGCCGCTTGTTGTACACTGGCGTCGGCGAGTGACGTCGCGCCGACACTGCTACTACGATATGCGTCGCGCGCCGCTGAGATCTTCGCCAGAAGCGTGTCAACAGATGACCGAGCTGTCGCGAGCCCCGCGAGCTGTGCCGACGTTGCATCGGAGTTTTGCATCTGGGCGGCGACGGCCAACTTGTTGAGGAACACCGACACGTCTTGTGCGAGGGTGCCCGATTTGTCGAGCAACATGAGTGGATTAACCGTCGATGCGCTCGCCATCTCCTGGTGATAAGCGTCCATTTCTAGCGTTAATTTCCTACGCTCCCGAGAGAACTCGCCGAAGTTATAGGTCGGCGCGTTGATCAACAACTCTGGCCCATACGCGGTCGGGTTGCCAAAAAAGAGATCAGCATTGCTATGCAAAGCAATATCGAGGGTGGTATAGGCAGACACATAAGTATTGCGCGCGTCGATCTCTGCCTCCGAGAGCGACGTCGAGGAGCGCGAGGCGATCGCCGAGGCGTAGGCCGCCTCGGCCTGCTGAAGCGCCGCACGTAGGCCCGCTGTATCGAGCACCGCCACGGTCTCGCCCGCAACTACCGCGTCTCCGAGGCCGTGATACACATGCGCAATCGTGCCCGATACCCGAAAGCCGAGCGAGACACTCTGTGCAGGCTCGGTGTTCCCCGTCAGCGAGACGGTCTGCACAATGGGGCCCGTCGTCACGGTGACCAGTTGGTACGACTGCTTCTGGTGCGCGGCCGCATACCACCAAAGGCCGCCAATAATGACGATTGTGAGGACGAGCGCGGTCACCCAATGGGCCTTTACCATCTGCCACACCGAGCTACAGACGCCGGCTATTTTCGTGGGTATCATACGCGCCCTACTATAGCATTTCGGTGTATACTTACGCTATTACGAATGTAATGCATAAACTATGGATACGAATAGATCAGAGGACGGACACGGACACCACAACGGAGTCATGTGCGATGCGTGTGGGCACGGACATTGGGGCCACGTCGCCGTTAAGGTGCTCATCGCAATCTTTATCTTCTGGTGCGGGGTGCAATTTGGAGAGTTAAAAGGAGCACTACACGGAGGTTACTCTTCTTACGGTGGCAGCTACGGTCCTGCTGGTATGATGAACGTGCGCTACTAGCATCGAGCTCATCACAGACGCGAAAACAGCCGCGGCAAAGCCGCGGCTGTTTTCGTTGAAACATAGGTTCCGCTCCTTACGCTGCAGGAGCATCAGTAGCAGGCGCTTCTGGCGCTGCAGGCATGTCAGTAGGCTCTGTGGCCGGTGCAGCTGGCTCCATAGGAGCTGCTGCAGGTACTGACTGGTCATTTGTCATGTCATCCATAATACGAATTGATTGAATGGGCGGAAAATGTTCGACCTACGCATAAAATCGTAGCAGGCTCTCGCCCAGAGCGCAATCGGGCAAACCAACACCGCTGTGGGCCAACGAAATAGTCTTATTTTCGCTCGAGATCAAGACACACTGAGTTTATGCAGTAGTGTTTGCCACTAGGCGCATCGGCTGCCCCCTCAAACACGTGCCCCAAGTGAGCTTTACACTGCATGCAGACTACTTCAGTGCGCTGCATACCCTCACTGTCGTCCGGGCGGAACTCCACGCTCCAGGGAATGGCATCGTCGAAGCTCGGCCAGCCCTGCAACCCCGGAACGGTTGCATCAAATTTCTTCTCCGACGAGAAGAGCGGGTTGCCACAGACCGAGCATTTGTACGTTCCGGCAGCCTTTTCGTGCACATACTTGCCTGAAAAGGGTGCCTCTGTCCCCTTCTGTCGTGCCACCTTTTTCAGCTCCTGAGATAACTCCTCGTCTTTTTTTATATCCATAGATTACTGCTTACGTGCGAGTAATGTTGCGAACTCTTTTTGCACCTTCTCCACTTTTGGACTGATGACGAGATCGCAATACGCCTGACTCGGGTTCCGAGCGAAATAGTCTTTATGGTAGTTTTCGGCCTCGTAGAAGGTATCGAGGGGTGCGATTTCAGTCACGACATGCCCTCCACGAGCTGTTGAGTGCTCAATCTCTTGGATGAACGCCTCCGCCTCGCGCTTCTGTTCGGGCGTTGTATACAAGATAATAGAACGGTACTGCGTCCCCACGTCGTTGCCCTGTCGATTGAGCGTGGTAGGGTCATGCGTCGCGAAGAACACGGTCATGAGTGTGCGATAGGACACTAGCGCCGAATCATACTCAATGCATATCACCTCGGCGTGACCAGTACGTCCACTGCACACCTGCTCGTATGTCGGCTGTTGCGTCGATCCACCTGCATAGCCGGGCGTTACAGCAACGACACCGTTCAACATTTTGAACACTGCCTCGGTACACCAGAAACAACCCCCTCCAAATACTGCGATGTCATGCATATGTGGTACAAATCATCCGAAGGTGAAGGTGTATGCCTCCAACCCCGGATCGCTGATAATAATCTGCAACGTGTGCGTCTCGACTCCTGGGTTACTCACTACATGGTAGAGCCGGCTTGCTTCTATACGCATGACGGCACCGGTGACGTCACCGCCCGCCTGTGCTGGTGTAAGTGGCACACCGTCTTGGAGCACCTTAACCGACGTGCCCTTGGGCGCACTTGCGACAACATAGACATTGCGCGCGGTGTAGGTGTATTCGATGCTTGCGTTGGTCACGCTAGCAACGGCATATTCTGGCGCAATGTTCCAGCGCCCACCGAGATAGAGCGTGTTTTTCGCGGGTGTTGTGGGCAGCTCAAAGTTCTGTATCCCTACAGTGCCCGTCGCACCGTTGCCTAGATACTCGTTACGATTAGCGCCAAAGTATGTCTCGGGGCTCGTTCCGCGCGTGGGCAGAGGAGCAGCGACCGGCACCACATCACTCGGGATTACGACGGACTCTTGCATTCGATCTGCACGCTCATTCAGAGCTTGTTGGATGGCTTTCTCTGTTTCATCATAGGCTCCCTCCCCTATGTGATCGTGCACAACGAATCCATCAATATCGATCAGATATTTGTGTGGCCAATACTGATTACCGAAGGCATTCCACGTCTTGTACTCATTATCAAGCACGACAGGGTACGTGATGCCAAACGTCGCTAACGCGCTGCGCACGTTGCCGACAAGCTTCTCAAATGAGAATTCTGGCGTGTGTACACCAACAATCACAAGGCCCTGATCCTTATATTTCTTGTACCAGCTCGTGAGATACGGCAACGTTCTCTGGCAGTTGATACACGAATAGGTCCAGAAATCGACGAGCACTACCTTCTTGCCGCGATACTGCGCGAGCGATATCGGCTCCCCACCCGTGTTCAAGTATGCGTCGGGCGAGACCAGCTCTGGGGCGCGCGTATAGCGCGCTTCTTTCTGCGCGAGACTGAGTGCAGGCGCCGCGGCGGCGGCTGGTGCCGCGGTGTTCCCCACGTCCTGCTCATCCGCGAGACTCTGAGGGGTATCCGTAGCGATGGTAGACCCCGCGGCTGGTGTAGGGGCCTGGCGTTGTAGGAAATATTGCTCGATCTTGGTCTCGTCGAAGATGCTGTAAAGTGGGCGCTCGACCGCCGCGAGCGAGTCAGTAATCACCAATAGGCCAATCAAGAGAAAGAGGACCCCAATCGCTCTCTTAAACCACCCGCGCCCATAGGCCACGATGTTAAGACGATCGAGTATACGCTGTCCCAGCACCGCTATGGCCAAGAGCGCGAGACAAAGGCCAAGTACGTAGGCCAGGATATCGACAACCCCGAGAGCAAGGCTAATCGGGAGCACTGTAGCCAGTACGATGAAGTACGTTGGGCTACAGGTAGAAAACACGGGTCCGAGTGCTGCGCCCACGAGCACGTCGCCCCAGAAGCTCTGTTGCAGATACCCCTTGCTCACGAGCCTGTTTGAATCTCGGTTGACTCTCGCCGTACCCGGTATGAGATCCCACAGCTGGGGAAAGAGAAAAAAGAGTCCGACAAGGAGGAGTATCCCGCCCGAGATCCAGTTCCACACTGCTGGCGGTACCGTCACAAAAACGCTCGAGACCTTGAGTAGGAACGTGAAGAGAAACACCGAGATCCCCAACGAGAGCGTGACCGTGAGTGCTCGACGATAGCTTCGACTGCCGGCAAGCGACCCTCCCACAATGACGGGCAAGAGTGGTAGCACACACGGCGAAAGGACCGTCAGCACTCCGGCAAAAAACGAAATAAGGAATAGTATCATGCCCGTAGGATAGCGGGTCCTCGAGAAAATGTAAAGTCTGTTTTACACACCACTCAATCTTAACGCGCCCGATTCGCCCACGCACGTGCGACAACCTTGGCGAGGACCATGGTCGCCAAGGTTGCGGCGATCCACGGATCGGCCTCGCCGCGAATGCCCTGGAGTAAGAGCGCGATCGTCAGCACGACGATGCCCGCGAGGTAGGCGGCACGACTTGCCAGCATGCGGTGCAGTAATTCACGCTCATCGCCACGACGCTCCCTCAGGATAAGACCAGCGTAGATAACCACCAGCACCGCAACAACCACCAGGACAAGGGTCGTCATCATTGACGGCATCCAGAACATAAACGGGTTCCCAAGCAGGACGAGAAGCATGACTAAGAGGGACGCAACGAGGTATTCAAAAATCATGTGATGCGAAATAAGCGTTCAACCGGGGTTTTAAATATCTTAGCAAGCTTCAATGCAAGTAGCACCGAGGGCGTGTAGTTACCCTTCTCGATCGCAATAATCGTCTGTCGACTCACGCCCGCCCTACTCGCCAACTCCTCCTGTGTAAAGGCCGCCGCATGCCGATGCGTTTCAAGATTGTTTACGACAACGGGCGTACGGGGCGACATATACTGCGGTGGCACGTGCCTGCCAGTATAGCATGTCTGGTCGATTTTACATTGCGTGGGACGCCAGCGCTTGCCCACGCTCGAATATCTGTCGATGCGCACCCTTCCCGGCTTCAGTAACCTGCATCCAGAGGAATGCCCACACCCAGACAAATGCGGCCAAAGAGAGCGGGATTGCCGAGACGAACACGCCACCCACCGCGAGGCCGGTCGCGATAAGTTGGGTGACGGTCGTGGCGATGATGACGCTCCGTGCGGGCAGATAGCGCCACCAGCGCTCCTGCGTGTGGGCGACGTAGATAAGCATGTGCCCAGAGACCGTAAGCTTAAGGAAGAAAGCCGTTTGAATCAGCGGGAGAGTCAGATGGAGACCGTTCGCAAGAAGGAAGTAGAGCCCCAAGCTGTTCGCGACGCCCACGAGGCCAAAGAGTGTCCCGAGCTCAAAGCGTGTGCGTGGGCGCAGGTCTGCGGGCCGATCGACCCGCTTCACCTTATCGAACGCGAGCGTAATAATAGGGATATCATTCAAGAACGCGAGCAAAATGATTTCCACCGGCGTAAGCGGGAATCCTTTGATAACAATGCCGAGCACGAGCGCCGTTACAATGAGACGGAAGCTCTCGGAGATTCGGTAGACCGAGTAGTTGTAGAGACGAAAGAAAATTTTGCGCGCCTCGACGAGCGCTGTTTGCATCACCCCGATGCCGCTATCAAGCAGAACAATGTCCGCAACGTCCTTGAGCGCATCGACCGCATTGGCAACCGCAATCCCTACATCGGCCTTACGGACCGCTGGGAGATCGTTCACGCCATCGCCCGTAACCGCGACAACGTACTGCGCCTCTGCTCGCGTCACGAGCGCGAGCTTGTCCTCTGGTAACACCTCGGCGAAGGCCGCGGTCTGAGCGAACGCGTCGCTCGGGAGCGACGCCACGGCGACATCCTTGGGGCACACCACTGATCCCTCGAGCCCGAGCGTCTTCGATACGTGTGCCGCCGTCTCCTTCGTGTCTCCGGTTACCATCACCGGGTGTACTCCTTCGCGCTCAAGGTACTGCAGTGTTTCTTTTGCATCGCTTCGCAGGGGATCTGCGAGTACTAACAGTCCGGCGAAGGTCATCTCGGTTTCATCAGAGACGGCGGTCGCGCCCCGCTTTACTGCAACAGCAATCACGCGCGAACAGTCTTGTGCAGCCCTGTCGATGTCACGATGTACGGCGGCCTCGATAGCATCGAGGCCGTGACAAAACGACATGATCACTGGCGGCGTACCAAACGAGACGAGCAATGTATCGTCTCCCTCTGAGAGAAGCGTTGATCCGTGTTTGCGCACCGAATCGGCGGGGATGGTGTCTCGTATGATCTCCGGCTGTAGAGGAGCATCGCCGGCCGCGGAGGTGATGGCTCGATCGATGGCGCTCCCGTCGTTTGCGCTCGCCGCCGTCGCCGCATAGCGTCGTAGCTCTTGCTCTGTATACGGCACGTACGCATGCGCCCCCGTTCGACCGAGATCTTGTTCTCGGTCAGGGTGCCCGTCTTGTCGGTAAGAAGGAGCGTCACGTTGGCAAAGTCTTCAAGTGCCGAGAGGCGCCGCACGAGCGCCTTCTTCGCCGCGACCGCGAGGGCGCCAATCGACACGATGAGTGTCATGACTGTCGGAAGCGACACGGGAATCCCGGCAATAAGTAGCGAGAGGTCAAGAATCGCGACGTCCGCGAGTGGTTGCCCGCTCGAAAGAAATACTGCACTGAGTAGCGCCACCGCGACCAGACTGGCGATAATAAGAAACCGCGAAATCGAGAGAATGTCCTTCTCCATCGAGGATGTGCGCTTCTTCCCTGCGCCAGCACTTGCGATCTTGCCAAAGAATGCTTGGTTACCGGTCGCAGTGACCGTCCCAGTGCACTCTCCGGTCGCGACGGCCGATCCAGAGTAGGCCGTGTCCCCCTCCTTTTTTGCTTTGTGGAGAGACTCTCCGGTGAGTACCGCCTCGTTCAGGCTGAGGTTCACCGCCGTGTCGATCCGCACGTCCGCTGGTACGAGCACTCCAACCCCACAGCGAATCACGTCGCCGACCACGAGCTCGCGCGCCGGCACCGTCGCCCACACGCCATCACGCAACGCACGTGCTGTCACCGAGAGCTGTGCACGGAGCGCGCGCAAGGCACTCTCTGCCTTGTGTCCGTGCCACAGACTCATCCCTACGTTCAAGAGGAGCAGAGCGGGGATGAATGATCCATCGAATTGCCGGCCGATGTCATACGAGATAGCCGACGCCGCAATCAACATCACTGACGCGGGCGAGGCAAACGCGCGGACGAAGCGCACAATGACGCTTTGTTTCTTCTCTGCTATTTCATTCGGGCCATACTGCGCGAGCAGTCGTTTGGCCTCTGCTGAGGAAAGGCCGTGAGGCATAGAGGGTTGTTCTACTGCTAACGAGACGCGGACAAACCGCTACTGCTAGTACCGCATCAGTGCGTACCGTTGCTGCCTTCCGCACACAGACGTGCTAATCGCCTGCCTTTTGCTCGGCTTCGCGACGCAATGCGTCGTATTCTGATTCGTAGCGTGCCTTCGTCTCGGCGGACATGAGCTGCGTCTGTACCTGCTCGAGCTGTGCGCGGTATCGACTCGCCGCCTCTTCGCCAATCAGTGGCTCAATGGCGGAGAGTTTTGTACGTACATAGCCAACGAAGCCTTTGGTGGCCTCGCGGTAGCCGTCGAACGTTTCGGGGAGATCGGCGAGTGGCATCTCTCTATAGACGTTGAGACTCTCCTTTATCCATGCATCAAAGCCTTCGACGAACCCCGCAATATCGGCAAAGGCGAGCAGGGCGTCCACCGCAGAAAGTGGTCGATAGGGGCGCTCATACTTCCCCGTCGTTTGTCCGAACGCAGTACCCAAGACACCCATCTGTGTCGCCACCACATTGTTGTGCGAGAGGTAGTGCTGGAGGATCTCGTCGATCTTCACGGCCGCGTATTCTTCATTACTGAGCTCTTTCCACTCCGTAATGTTCGGCGTCTCCTGACGAATCGTTCGCCCCACATGCCCAAAGTCATGGAAGAGTGCCATCACTCCGCCGAGTTGCGTCTCTCCCAGTGAGAGCCGCGCCTCTTCTGCAAGTCGCAGAAAGCGCCTCTCCACCACCTCGGTGTGAGGACGATTATGATAAGGGTTCTTCCCGCACTCATTTTCTATGAGTGCGAGGATACGCTCTCGTAACTCAGCGTACTGTTCGTCGCTCAGTGGCGCTTCTTTGTCTATCACCGCCGCCTCGCCTCTCTTCTGCTTCTCGATCGCCTCGACGAGCGTCTTAGGGAGCGGGGGCAGTTCAATACGTTCGTGCTGTATAAATGGCTTTTACATAGTTTGAAGAGTATATCCCAAAAGACTCACTACTGTCACTGTTTGGTGCAAAGTAGCTTTCGAATGTTTTGCTCAGATAGCTCAGCACTGAGCTCGCAAGAAGCTCTTTCCTGAGTGGTTATATTAATTCTAAAATTCAACGCGAAACGAATACATGCCCATAGTGCACGTGCCTTGAAGCGTTCCATGAGCTTGTTCTGGAGATAGCACGATGTCTTCGGTGCCCGTGGGCGAGAGAAATTTTTGATACCCAAGCGCCGGTATCACGACACTCGATGAACAGTCGAAGGTGCCGTTCGTAGCCACTCGTATGACCGATTGCACGCCTGCTTTCGCCACAATCACGCGAGGTGAGTAGCCACCCTTTGCGGCGATATCAATAAATTGTACGCCGTCAGTGATTACCGCAGTAACCGGCGGCGCGACCTCGCCTATCGAGAGTGACCTGCCAGACACGAGCCAGAGAGCCCAACCTGCAATGACGAGCCCAAGCACTACGAGGATTATGATTTGTGGCTTCATGGGTCTTAGAGGTTTAGAATCGGGCTAATAATTCCCGCGGTCACAAGCGCGTTTGTAAGGTCGAGTAGTGCTAGTAGGATTACAATAATTCCTGCGGTCTTGAAGAAGATACCCTTCCATGGCTTATGAGCTATGTTGAGCGAGCCAAATGACAAGAGCGCCAACATCGGGAAGGTACCGAATGCGAATATAAACATGGTCAATGCTCCTTGCGTGAAGCTACCGGTGGAGAGCGCGTATAACTGCATCGACTGTGTGAATCCACACGGCAAGAAAAACGTCGCGATACCCACGAGAAGCGGTGCAAGGTAGTGATCGTTTCTACTGCCATTCACGATGTGTCGCGAGAAGCGCGAGGGCATAGTGATTTGCAGTCGCTTAGTGAAATGAAACACGTCGAGCAGATTGATACCCAGCACCAACATCACGAGTGCAACCGCCACTCCGAGAGTGATACTTGCGGTGAGTCCGAGATGAAACGCGTTGCCGAGCATGCCCACCAACCCGCCAAGGATGAAGAACCCCCCGATTCTGCCTACGTGAAAGAGTGTTTGAGTGCGCCATGTGCCACCCTCACGCACCGAGCTTGCCGAAAGCGAGAGCACCAGCCCGCCAACAATGGCTAGACATGAAGACACTGAGGCGATAAGGCCGATCACAAACGCGGTCGGATAGCTGACCTCTGACGAGGTGATGAGATTGGTGAGGCCGGCCTCTTGCAATAGCACGAAGCCAGCGACAAGAGCCGCAGAAATGGGGAGCGCATATGCAAACTCTCTCCATCCTGCACGAGGCACCACCTTCTCGGGAGAGAGTGTGTAGCCGTGATCACGCACAAGCGTGGTGAGCTCTGCGGCAATCACTTCTGGCGTGCCGACAAACTCGCCGGTCACAGTCACACTGGCGTCTGCAAGTGACACGTGTGCGCTCTCGATATGCGGCCGCTCAACAAAGATGTTTTCGATAAGTACGGTGCATGCTTTACAGTGCATGCCCTGCACATGAAAGGTGTGGGTCGATAGGTTGCTCATACTGCTTTTAGTTTAATGCGGAGTGAGTTACTCACCACTGACACGCTCGAGAGGGCCATGGCGAGCCCAGCAAATATTGGCGATATGAGCCAACCAAAGACCGGATAGAATAGACCGCCCGCGAGCGGGATACCGACGATGTTGTAGATAAAGGCCCAAAAGAGGTTTTGTTTGATGCCACGCATCGTAAGCTTGGAGAGACGCACCGCCTTAACGAGCTTTGAAATGTCGCCGTGTAGGAGGGTGATGCCGGCGCTCTCTATCGCCACATCGGTACCGGTAGCCATCGCGATGCCCACATCTGCCTGCGCGAGCGCGGGCGCATCATTCACGCCATCGCCAGCCATCGCGACCACCCTGCCCTGCTGCTGCAACTCCTTAATTTTATTCAACTTGTCTTCAGGCAACACCTCGGCAACGACCTCGTCGATACCCACTTGATTGGCGATATATCGCGCTGTGTGCACATCATCTCCGGTGAGCATCACTACGTGTATGCCGAGCGCGTGCAGATCCTTGACGGCCGTAATCGCCTCGGACTTGATCGCGTCTGCCACCATCGCGACTGCAAGCACGCGCGCCCCTTCGAGTAGGAGCACGGGGGTCTTGCCCTCCCGAGTGTGTTGCTCGAGCGAATCAAACGCTGCTCCAAGCTCGCGCGCAAGCGTCGCACCGCCTACATGATACGTCACGCCGCCAACACGGCCCGCGATGCCCTTGCCCTTCAGCATAGTGAAGGCGTCTACTGATGCGCGCACAATCTTCTTCTCATCTTCGTGCGCGACGATGGCACCTGCGATCGGGTGCTCAGACTTGCTCTCGAGCGAAACAAGGATTCGTACAATTTCTTCATCGCTCTTGTCGGAATCGTTCTCGAGAGAGACGAGCTCTGGCTTGCCGCGCGTGAGCGTGCCGGTCTTATCAACCACGACCACATCAGCCTTGTGGAGCATCTCGAGGGTCGCCGCATCTTTAACTAGGATGCCCTCGTGTGCCCCTTTACCAACACCAACAATGATCGCTGTGGGTGTCGCGAGCCCGAGCGCACACGGGCACGCGATCACGAGCACGCCCACAAAAGACGTGAGGCCATAGGCGAGGGCGAGCGAGAATCCCAAATAGTGGGTGCCCACCAAGAGCCATACACCAAGAGTGACGAAAGCGATGACCAGCACGACCGGCACAAAGACGGTCGAGATCTGATCGGCGAGCGTTTGTATAGGCGCACGACTGCCTTGTGCCTCTTCAACCATCTCGACGATACGGGCAAGCATCGTCTCCGATCCCACCTTGGTCGCAGTGAAGACGAACGTGCCGCTCGTGTTCATCGTGCCCGCGACCACGGCGTCACTCACGCCCTTTTTCACCGGCATGGGCTCACCGGTAATCATAGACTCGTCTACATACGATTCTCCCTCGCTCACGATGCCGTCGACCGGTATCCTGCTCGCCGGCTTAACCACAATCTGGTCGCCGTGCACCACCTGATCAATAGCAATTTCTCTCTCCCTGCCATCACGCACAACGAGAGCCGTCTTGACTTGTAGGTTCAGAAGTTTTTCAATCGCGTCCCCTGTCTTCACCTTCGCACGTGCTTCGAGATACTTCCCTAACGTGATAAAGGTGATGACGATAATCGTGACGTCGTAATAGGTCGCGCTCACGTCAACAAACGCGCGCAGGGGCTCGGCAAACACCGTCACCACAACACTGTAGAGAAATGCGGTGAGGGTGCCGAGACCCACGAGCGTGTCCATGTTGGCCGCACCATGACGTAGGAAGCGGTACAGGCCGCGTAGGTATGGTTGGCCAACGACGAAGAGCACATACGTCGCCATGAGCGGCAGGAGCCACGCGACAAGCGCGCGCAGAGCCGCTGACATCTGCGGGACGAGTCCCAGCGATGACGTGAGGTGCCACCCCATGACACCCAGACTGATGAGGGCGAGAGGCGCGGCACTCCACAGGAGGCCGCGCAGGTGGGCGATCTCGCGGATCTTCTCCTCCTTTGTTTGATTCATGCCCGTGTGCGCCCCGTGACCGCTGTGTGACGCGGCCTCCTCGTGTGCGTGCTCGGTAACGAGTGTGTAGCCAAGCGGCTCGATCTCGCGCGAGAGGGCCTCGAGGCTCGTCCGCGCATGGTCGAACGAGATCTTGGCCGCCTCAGTACCAGGGTTCACCTCTATGTGGTGGACGCCATCCACCTTCTGCAGGGTCTTCTCGATGATGCTCGCGCATGAGGCACAATGCATGCCGCGCACCGGGTAGGTGTGCGTGTTCATGATTACTTGCGCTTGAGTGTATACACCTTGATCACCTCACTCACCGCCTTCTTCGTCTGCCCAGTGGTCATTTGCTCGTGTACGCAGGTATTGAGATGGTTCTCCATGAGCACGTCCTCGACCGTCGAGAGCGCGCTCTTCACCGCAGAACTCTGAGTGATGATATCGATGCAGTACGTGCCCTTCTCCACCATCTCCTGGAGCCCACGCACCTGCCCCTCGATAATCTTCAAGCGTCTGATAATCTTTTCCTTATGTTTTGCGGGTAGTTGTGTCATACCCACCATCCTATACCCCCATGGGGTATTAGTCAAGCCTCGCGAGAGTAAAATATATCAATTTGTTGTGCTCGATTTCCTTTATGCGTCCGCTGAGTCCGTTACGGACTATGTTCAGGATTTCGTGCCGCTCTCTCTGGTACCTTTTCAAAAAAAGTTGCCGTAGCGGGAATGGTGAAGAAGTTTAAGAAGTCGTCTAGGCTCCGCGGGCCGACATCATAGCGTGCGGTCTTTGCTAACGTGAACCCTGCGCTCGCGAATAGTTCTTCAATTTCCTCCTTGGTCATCTTCTCCTTCAAACCACCAGTGACTTCGAAGCCTCGCTTCCTCATCTCTTCATAAATCGCGTCGATGATAACTTTCTGATTCGCTTCGGGAGCGCCAAAATCATAGAACTGCTGGTTGAGATTAAACACAAAGATTCCTCCATCTTTAAGCACTGTACGTATCGCGCGGATAATGGCCGAGCGGTCATCGAATTGCCAGAACGACGAGTTGCAAAGCGCGAGATCGACTTTCTCCGGAAAATGTCCGACAAGATCTGTCGCATCCGCGTGGATAAACGCAACATTCTCTGCCTTAATTCGTGTTTTCGCCACACGAAGCATATCCTCCGAAAAGTCGACGGCGTACACTTTCCTAACGTTTGGGCATGTCTTCAAGACCGCTTCGGTAGTCATCCAGGTCCCACACGCGAGGTCGACAATGACTTGGCCTGGCCTGACGTCAACCAGAGAGACGAGCTTCTCGTTGGTCTTAATGTATTGAGGATACTGTCGGGCATATTCGTCATCTTTTGTCCCGCTCTTGTCCCACAATTTCTGAAAATTTATCACGGTGTCATCATAGCAAACTCCTGTCGTAAGAAGTCAACCCGCCTTATTTCGCTTTATACCGGACTGCCTTACATAGGACTACCGCCATTGCGGCTACAAAGTTGCCTTCTGCCATGTGCTCCGCCTCACAGCTTGTCGTATGGTGAAGGACTAAGGCGTTGCGAGGTTTAGATAGTCTCTCAATTTTTCTGCGGCGCGGCGCCGCATACTGAGCGCATTCTTCTCGTCTGCTGATAGTTCTGCAAACGTCTTATCGCTCCCTTCGGGTTGAAAGATGGGGTCCCAGCCGAAGGTGGTCTCGCCGCGCGGCGAGACAATCGAGCCCCGAATCGAACCTTCAAAGAACTCGATGTTCCCTGATCCATCGGCGTAGCCGATGATGGTCTTCGCCTCCGCTCCAGAGTTGGCGAAGGCCTCAGCGATCTTGGCGATACCTGCATTGCCAATAGTCTTCATGAACCACTTAATGAGCGGGCCTGGCAGACCGTTGAGGGCGTCCAGGTAGAGAGAGGTGTCTTCCACGATGAACGCCACTTTCTTATGCTTCAACGCCTCTTCGGGCTTCGCTCGTACAATCTTGTGGGCATCGATCTCTTGGATCTCGGGCAAGTCGATATCGAGCTGTTCAACATCACCCAAAATCGCCTGCATTTCTGCGAGCTTGTTCTTGCTCTCCGTGATGAAGCGGATAGTCATGGTCTAAGTATACCCGCTGTGCGAAGGTGACACCTTCCTCATTTAAGCAATACACTTAGTTTGAAGCGGGAGAAACGCGCAATATATGGTCTTTTCGCCTGCGATAGAAAAACTTGCGAATCTCCTCTACCCAGATTATAGATGTTGCCACCACTATAATCATCAACCATTCGGAGATGGTGAGAGGCGTCGTGTGCAGGAAACTCTGGAAAAGGGGGTTGTACACAGCGAGCACTTGGAGCGATATGATAATTGCCGTAGCGCCAAGCAAATATTTGTTTGAAAAGAAATCCTGATGGAAGAACGACACGCTCTCTGAGCGACAGTTCCACGCATTAAAATATTGAAACACCGCGAGCGCGGTGAGCGAGATCGTCCCCGCTTTCGCCATATCGGTCTCAAAGTATCTCTGGAACAAGAAGAGGGTGCCGAGCATCATGGGCAGCGCCATGAGGATCATGCGTCGCGCCATAAGGCCGTCAACAATATATTTGTTTGGGCGCAAAAAGGTACCCGTGAGTAGCCCTCTCTCTTTTGGCTCCATCGCGAGCGCCACATCAAGGAACCCGTCGGTGACAAAGTTGAGCCAGATAATCTGTGCTGCAAGAAGCGGGAGCGGGTAGCCGAGCACGAGTGCGCCCGTGATAGTGAGCACTTCGCCCATACTCGTCGAGAAAAGATACAAAATGACTTTCTTAATCGTCTTGTAGATACTCCTGCCTTCTTCTACCGCAGAAATGATACTGCCAAAATTATCGTCGAGGAGCACGATATCGGCTGCCTCCTTGGCAACTTCGGTACCGATCTTGCCCATGGCGACACCAAGGTCAGCGGCTACCAGAGAAGGAGCGTCATTCACCCCATCACCCGTCATGGCAACAATCTCTCCACGATTCTTATACGCAGTAATGATTCGTAGCTTGTGCTCTGGTGTCACACGCGCAAACACA
Organism: Candidatus Kaiserbacteria bacterium CG10_big_fil_rev_8_21_14_0_10_56_12; assembly: GCA_002773355.1. Classification (GTDB taxonomy): domain Bacteria; phylum Patescibacteriota; class Minisyncoccia; order Phycocordibacterales; family Phycocordibacteraceae; genus C7867-001. The sequence continues at coordinate 18,917 of PFBL01000024.1, read as the reverse complement.
GAAACCTTGGCGACCCGCACTTTGAGCTCATCATCTGACATGTCGTCTATTGCCGCACCGGTCAACAGCTCGTCGCCCTCCTGCCAGATACCCGCTTCTTGCGCGATTGCGCATGCGGTTAGCATATAGTCGCCAGTAATCATCACCACCTTGATGCCGGCAGAAGCCGCTCGAGACATCGCATCGGCAACCTCCGGACGTAGGATGTCTTGCATACCAAAAAAGCCCACGAACACCAAGTCATGAATTGATTCTGAAGTAAGAGTTGCGAGAGATTGCTCTTGCACCGCCAGCGCGACTATTCGCAACCCACGACCAGACATTTCTGCAAGGGTGTCCTCTATCTCTTTTCGGTCTGTTTGTTGCATCGTATGGTTACGCCCATCTCGCCGCACCTGTGTACTAAGCGCGAGCACCTTCTCGGGAGCGCCGCTCACAATGAGTGTGTTGCTCCCTTCTCCACTCGACAGCGCCGCATGATATTTAAGCCGATAATCAAATGGGATTTCAGCGACGAGGGGCGATTCTCGTACTAAATCAGTTTGCTTGAAGCCGACTTTTTCTCCAAAGACCCGCATGGCCGCTTCGGTCGGGTCACCCGTCACGCGCCAACGCTTCTCGGCCTCAGAGTAAGAAACGCGCGCACTTGCGCTAAGGGCGACCATCTTGCCCACGAGAAGCAGTTCTGGATGATTGGCCGCATCTACCACTGAGCCCTCAAGAGACACGGATCCTTCTAGCTCGTAGCCGATGCCGCTTATTGCAAAGGTTTTCTGCTCTGTCCAGACCTCGCGCACAACGAGCTCATTCTTGGTGATGGTGCCAGTCTTATCGACCGCGATAACCTGCGCTTGTCCGAGAGCCTCAACCGCCTGGAGCTTCTTCACGAGGGCGTTGCGTTTTGACATGCGCCATACGCCAGTAGCGAGTACGAGCGTGATTACAATGGGTAACCCTTCAGGGATAACCGACACTACGAGCGATACTACCGTGGCAAAGATGGTGATGATTTCTTCGCCCCTGACGAGCCCGAGTATGAAAATTGCTGCGCTAATCGCGCCGACCACAGCGATAATCGCATGAGACAGATAACGGATGTTTGCTTTGAGGGGTATCTCGGTATCGATAGCAGAGATTTCTTTGGCGATGGCACCAATGACAGTGTGCGCGCCGACAGCCACCACCACTGCCCGACCATTGCCGATAACGACGTTGGTCCCTTTGAACACCATGTTCTTTTGTTCAGCGGCGGGAAGTGCCTCCCCGAAGATGGCCTTGGCCGTCTTGCCGACCGGTTCAGACTCTCCCATGAGTGACGCCTCATCGAGCTTTAACCCATTGGCAACAATTATGCGAGCATCAGAAGGGACCTTTTCTCCTTCGCGCAACACCAGCACATCGCCGCGCACAACCTCGTAATCGGGGATCGTGAGCTCGATCCCATCACGCACGACTGTTGCGGTTGTTTCTACATATTGCCTGAGTGCGCGAAGCGTGTTTTGTGCCTTACCCTCTTGAATGGTGCCCACTACCGCATTGAACAGAAGCACCGCGAGAATAATTGCGCCATCAGCTATCTCCCCCAAGAGAAATACCGCCCCGCTCGCCGCGAGCAAGAGGTATATGAGTGGGCTTTGGAACTGCCGAACGAAGATCCTCGGATACCCGTCTGGCTTGGTCTCGGGCAGAACGTTTGACCCGTCTTCCTTCAGACGCCGCGCGGCTTCAAGGGCACCAAGCCCATTCTCGTTGGTGTGGAGCGTGCCAAACACCGTCTCCAACTTCTCTGCGTACCAAGTGAGCGCCATAATCTATATAAGGATACCATCGATGCCTCTCGCTGCTTTCGGGCGAAAGTAGCGCACGTACTGTATGCTTAGACAAGTCAGTAGCTTTTGCAGACAATAGCCCCACTTATTATCTATATCCGCTGTGCGAAGGTGACACCTTCCTCATGTCGCTTGCCACGTGACACCCGTTGAGCAAAAGAAAAGGCTCGTGTGTGACGAGCCTTTTCCTTTGCTTGTTGCGGGGGCCGGAATCGAACCGGCGTCTGGAGGTTCTTTTACACCTACTGTTTCTAGCAGGAATGGACTATACCACAATCCCTTAGGGACTCTCCCATTATAGTCTCTGAACCTTTCCCGGGCATACCGAGACTTGGCTGCTGATTGCCGAATCTTCTTGTTTTTCAAGCATTCGCGCCCATCCTTTCGGATCACGCTGTAGCACAAGAAGCTCTCACGGTGTTCCAGCACGTTAGAGAGTTTTTCCGCTACCCGTTGCCGGATAGGGTCACATTCTTCACATGAGCCTCCCGAGGTACCTCTCCTCTACCCCGCTACGAAAAGTATAGGAAATTTTTCGTGATTACGCAACCAGAACGCTCAAATCGCTCGGAACTCGCGAAAGACGTTCTGATAGCGCTGGATCGTCCGTTGGGCGAGTGTCTCGGTCAGATCGAACGCGGACCCCTGGTGCGCAATCTGATTGCGCACCTTGTGTGCCTCCCACGCATCATCGAGCGTGAGGAAGTCTGCGGCCTTCAACTTCTCCCCCAGATTGGCACCCTCGATCCCCCGATCGGTGAGGATGTCGTCGAGCATGATGTCCGCCTCGGTGATCGCCTCGCGCCACGCGCTCGGACTCGTCTGCCCCATGAGTGATTGTATGTGTAGCCAGCGCGTATTGCCTGCGGGCACCGCGGGCGGCGGCACGAGGAGCGTGCTGTAGTACTCTTCTTCGCGCTGGCGTAGCTCAAAGAGCTGTACGGTCTCAAAGATGATGAGGAAGAACCCGATGGCCGAGAGCGTATACCCAACACCAATGATCCAGAGCCAGAGGTGTTGAAAGAAAACCGCGTAAAAATCGCCACCCGCGCCATGAGCACCAAAGATGAGGTCGTACAGTAAACGAAAAAAATATTCGACGTTGGCCTGCTCGGTCTGCATTAGCTCTAGTATAAACGAAAAGAGCTAGCTTCTCTGGCCCTTCTCCACCATACGCGCCGCGGCAAAGAGGGTCGCCTCTGCTTGGTGCGGCGCCGTAATGTGCAGTCCCATCGGCAGTGCATTGCCCTCCCGAGCGACCGTGCCCATCGGCACTGAGAGCCCGGGCATGCCGGTGAGGTTCGCGAGTATCGTGAACGCATCTTCGAGATAGAGCGAGAGCGGATCTGACTTCTCACCCACCTTGAACGCCGGCGTTGGCATCGTGGGTGTAGCAATAACGTCCACTTTCGTAAACGCTTCGTCGAACTCTCGCGTGAGTGCGTTCCGTGCCGCCACCGCCTTGCGATAGTAGGCATCAATATAGCCTGCGGAGAGCACGTAGGTCCCGAGCAGAATGCGCCGGCGCGTCTCGGGCCCGAACCCTGCCGTACGCGACTCGAGATAGTCGTCGAGGAGCGTCTCGCCCCGCTTGGCCGCGCCATAGCGAATGCCGTCATACCGTGCAAGGTTGGTCGACACCTCGGCAAAGTTGATGATGTAATACGCCGCGAGCGCAGGCTCTGCGAGCGAGAGCTCGATGTCCACGATCTCGTGGCCCGCGTCGCGCCACGTCGCAAGCGTGGCATCAAACGCCGCGCGCACCTCTGCATCGATCCCCTCGCGGCTCATCATCTGTTGTGGCACACCCACACGAAGCCGCTGTGGCACAGCCTTCTTTGGGTACAGGTCGTCGGGTATCGTGGTCGAGTCGAGCGGGTCCCTGCCACGAATCGCTTCGTAGAGGATCTCGAGATCTTCGACCGTCTTGGCGAGTGGCCCCACCTGGTCGAAGGATGATGCCGCGGCTATCACACCCGAGCGGGAGACGCCGCCGTAGGTGGGCTTCAGTCCCGCGACGCCACAATAGCTCGCCGGGTTGCGCACCGAACCGCCCGTGTCGGTGCCAAGTGCGGCGATACAGAGGTGTGCGGCGACCGCCGCAGCCGAGCCGCCCGAGGTCCCACCCGCGACACGGGTCGTGTCGTGAGGGTTGTGGGTCACGCCGAAGGCCGAGTTCTCGGTTGACCCGCCGAGTGCAAACTCATCCATGTTGGTGCGCCCGAGAAAAAGCGCTCCCGCGTCGCGCAGTTTTGTAACCACCGTCGCGTCGTAGGTCGCACGATAGTTCTCGAGCATCTTCGACGCGGCGCTCGCGACCTTGCCCTCTATCAAAATGTTGTCCTTAAGCGCGAGCGGTATGCCCGTGAGGAGCGGCGCGTTGTCTCCCTCGGTATCGATACGTGTTTGGGCACGCTCTATCGCGGTATCGTCCGCATCAAATATCTCGAGGTAGGCGTGGAGGGCCGGGTTCTCCCTCTCTGCCGCCGCGTGGCAGGCGTCCCACAGGTCACGCACACTACACTCGTGCGCGCGCAGTGCGCGCGCGGCCTCTCGTAGCGTGAACTCGTTAAATTTATTCATGTGAGATGACCTGCTTCACCACAAGCGCGTCACCCTCGCACGCTGGGAACTGTGCCGCGATCTTCTCCGTATAGGCTCCCGGCTCGTGCGGCTCCCCGTCTTCGCGCATCACGTTGCGCAATCGCGGCGTCTCTGCCGCACTATCACTCGGGAGGTCGAGGATCTCTAGCTGGCTCATATACGCGAGAATGGCGTCAAACTCTTTTACAAAGCTGGGTAGCTCCTCCGCTACGCTGATGCGCGCCAGAGCCGCGAGCTTTTTGACGTCGTGAACTGATGCCATGTGCCAACTCTATCACGCCTCGAGTTTTTTGAGGAACGCGGCTTCATCGAGGACGGGGACGCCGAGCGTGCGCGCCCTGTCATGTTTCGAGCCGGGGGCCTCGCCCGCAACGACAAACGCTGTCTTCTTTGAGACAGAGCCGACCACCTTGCCACCCGCGCGGCGCACGCGCGCCTCGGCCTCTTCGCGCGAGAGCGTGTGGAGTGTGCCCGTGATCACCACGCTCTGCCCGGTGAGCGGGCCCGCGCTCGGGGCCTCGACGCGCGTCACCTGCAGGTGCTTCTTGAGTCGGGCAAGTAGTGCGCGATTACTTTTGTTATTAAACCAATCGGCAACCGCCTTGCCGATAGTCGGCCCAACACCCTCCACGCCAGCAAGCGCGTCCTCGCTTGCGCGACCAAGTTCACCGAGCGTGTGGTAGCGTGTCGCGAGCAAGAAGGCGGTCTCATCGCCCACGTGCGGGATCCCGAGGCCAATCAACAATCGATCAAGCAGCACGGTTCTGGCCTCTCGTATCCCAGCGAGAAGATTCTCGGTCTTCTTTTCCTCAAAGCCCTCGAGGGTGCGGAGTTCGTCCGCGGTCAGCTCGAATAGGTCGTCAAAGTCTGCAGCCAGGCCGTGCTCCATAAGCGCCTTAACGGTCTCGCGACCCATGCCATCAATATCGAGGGCGTGCTTGCCGGCGAAATGGATGAGTTTCCGTGCCTGCTGTTCGAACGAGCCGCTCACCACACAGCGGTGCGCGGCCTCGCCAGGCACCCGCTCCACTGCCCCATCGCCGCCGCAGAGCGGCGAGTGCGTGGGGAACGTCCACCTTTTTGCGCCCGCAGGTCGTAATTCACGCACCACCTGCACAACCTCCGGGATAATGTCACCCGCCTTCTGGAGGATGACCGTATCACCGACGCGGATATCCTTGCTCGTGATGAAGTCTTCGTTGTGCAGTGTCGCCCGCGCCACCGTTGTCCCAGCCACAGAGACAGGCGCGAGGTGCGCGACGGGCGTTAGTTTACCGGTCCTCCCCACCTGGAGCGTGATGTCCTGCACCACGGTCTGCACTTGCTCTGGCGGGAACTTGTAGGCAATCGCGAAGCGCGGTGCCTTGCCGGTATAGCCGAGCAGCTCTTGCGCGGCGCGCGATTCGACCTTGAGCACGATCCCATCGAGCTGGTAGTCGACGCGTTCTCGTGCAGGGCCGTTCCACTTCTTCCAGAAGGCGAACACGTCGGCGAGCGACTCAGCGTGTGTGTGCTCTCTATTAATGGGTAGCCCTAGGTCGGCGAGGTACGCGAGTTCTTCAGTTTGCGTCTCTGGAAGAGCCTCTGAGATCTGCGCGACATCGTAGAGGAAGACCCCGAGCGGTCGCGCGGCGGCGATAGCCGGATCGAGCTGACGGATCGATCCGGCGGCGGCATTGCGCGGGTTGGCGAAGAGGGCCTCGCCTGCTTTCTCGCGCGCTTGGTTGAGCTTGGTGAAGCCAGACTTGGTGAGATACACCTCGCCCTCTGCAATGAGATCAACCGGCCGCATGAGCCGTTGCGGCAGTGTCGGTATGGTACGCACATTGTGGGTGACATCTTCGCCCGTGATACCGTCACCACGCGTTACTGCCGCTACCAGCTCGCCTCGCGCATAGGTGAGCACGATTTTGAGGCCGTCGATCTTGAGCTCGAGGTCGTAGGTCGGCGCTGTGCCGCTCAGCTTGCGCACGCGCTCGTCGAAGGCGACGACTTCATCCTCACTAAACGCATCGTTAAACGACCACTGCGGCACTACATGTCGCGCCTTCTTGAGAAACGGCAGCGCCTCGCCTACCACGCGGCTGGTAATCGAGTCTGCTCGACGAAGCTCTGGGTAGCGCGCCTCAAGCGCCTTGAGCTCGCGGTTGAGTGAGTCGTAGGCGGCGTCAGAGATCTCTGGCGCATCGAGCGTGAAATATTGGTGTGAATGGTGCCGCAGCAGCCCCTGGAGCTTCTGCGCACGCTCACGTACCTTCAGGGGGATGGCCATATAACGCCATTGTACCCCAGCGTACGATTAAATCAGTATGAGGCCTGGAGACCGCGCGCGGCGAAGCGTGCCGCGCTCGCGCCGCTCGTCACCTTGTCTACGGTGTCACAGGGGACGTTGTACCCTTGCGCGAAGAGGAACGTACTGTACTTGGTGGGTGCCTGCGGTGATCGGTATTTATAGATCTTTATATCCGCGCAGTAGCGAGGATTCGGTGAGGTATTGAACTCCACGCGCGGATACGAAAAGATCACCACGTCTGGGTTGGCCAACGTCTGGATACTGGGCGACGTGTTACTGTCCCCACAGGGTAGACTAGGCGGCGTCTGCTTGCCTTGGTTAGCGTCATAGTTGAAGAGTGAGATGTCTGACTTCTGGTCAAAGTAGAGTACACACTCGAGCGCCGCATCTGCCGCGTAGAACGCATACTGAGACTCGACTGCCGAGGAGGAGAGTGTCACCTGCTTGAGCGCGAGGGCGCTGATCGAGAGCGCGAACGCGAGCATGACCGACATGAATATGACGGCGATAAGCAGTGCGAACCCTTTGTTGGTGTGTGTCATTGCCATGCGGTGAGGTGATCGGTGATCGTGACCGAGTAGGACGTCCCGTGGAATGTCCATGAGGTGGTCGCCGCGAGCTCCATGCCGACCGGATCAGTGGTCGACTCGCTCACGACCTGTATGGTTCGAGTAAATATGGTGGGCTTGGAGGTTGCGCCTGGCTTGTTTTGCGTATACTGGCGCGTACCGGCAGAGTCATTATAGAGTGGCGGCGGCACCGCTGGTGGCGTATAGGCCGCGAACTGGTGGGACGTAGGCTCGACGGTGCAGATACTAGGTGTTCTACAATTGACTGGCCCTGTGAGAATCAAATCACGAAACTTTTGCCACGAGCCTGACGTATCCTGCCCATTGTTCTTGTAGTCGTTCAAGTAGGCGGTGTCGCGTACATGGCGCGCTTGCTCAATCGCCTCCTGCGCGAGATAAATCGCGGTCAGCCTATCACGAGATATCTCTGCGGCGACGAGCGCGCGGTTTGCGGCATAGAGTGGCCCTCCAACAGCGAGCGCGACAATCGCGACCGCAACCAGAGATTCGATGAGAGTGAAGCCGCGCGTTTTCATAGGTCGAGTGCTCGCATGGTCGCGGTGGTCTGGACGATAAACTCCTTGTCCTTGGTGGCCTTGGCCGAGAGCACCTTACCCGACACCACCAGTATGACATTCGCCTGATATGCATCAGAAGGGAGCGCGCCTGTGCAGTAGAAGGTGAGCGTACTGATATCAACTGATGGGTCCGTAAGATCGGTGAGAACGCCGTTCACCGCCTGCACGATCTTGTGCGCGGTGCCCACGCTTGGTGCAAGCGAGTAGGTCACCTGGTCACCCGCCACATCAGTAAAGGTCATGCTGTCGGCACCAGCACCGTGAACATCGCCGCAGCTACTCGGGCCGCTCGGATATCCCGTTCCGGTGCGGATGTTGCGCGTCATGATCTCGAGCGCATACGAAACACTGTTGATACCCCTGGTAATGCTCTGCGCCTCTCGGTTGACACTGATCATAATCAGATACGCACCAGAAGCTATCGTCATGACCGTTGCGAACAATCCCATCGCGACCATGAGTTCGATAAGGGTGAAGCCTTTGGTGGATCTCTTTAACATTGTAGCTGGGGGTCACTGACCAGGCTCACGATGCCGGTAGTGTAGATGCAGACAGAAGCCTCCCCTCCCTGGGTTGAGGCGAGCGTGAGGTAGGCCTTGGTATAAGACTGGTTGTACGCCTCGCCACCGACACTCAGATAGGTGGTCGTGTTCGGCCGAGAGGAGACGATGTTGAGACTAGACTTATTGCACTGCCATTTTGACGAGTTGGAATAGATACAGAGGTTCGTGATGTTCACTCTGTTGCCGAGGGTATAGGTCTGCACCGTTGGATCGGTGGGGGGTGATGACGCGGGAATATACATGCAGTTCCCCGGGATAGCCGCTGGCGAGCTTGCCCCCGTGACAGGAAGGGTGTGACAACCATTTGCGGGCGGATCATTATCGACAAAAATGAGGAACGTGGGCGCGTCTGCGACAAAGTGTATCCCGTAGCCAGAGTTGGTATAGGTGTCGCTCTCGGTCACGCGACTCCCGAGCCCGAACGTCTCGGTTGATCGTATCGCCAGAGCGACGTCATAGGCCGCGCTCGAGAGCAGTACCGTCTTATTAAACGTGCTCTGACTCACGATGATAACTGTCGAGAGGATCCCGATGATGGCCATGACCACCAGGAGCTCGAGGAGCGTCACGCCCGCGTGACGCGACCTTTTCATGACGTGATGAGGAGATAGAGGGGATTCCATGGGATAACGTAGTATGCGAGAAGGAAGCCGGCGGCAAGAAACGGCGCAAACGGCACCTCTATACCCATTCTAGAGCCGCGCGGCCTTCGTAACAATATGGTTATCCCTATGGCGGCCCCGATCCAGAACGAGAAACAGACCCCTGCGAACGAGAGTGCAGGACCCACGAGAAGCGAGAGGCCGAACGCCAGAGGCGTGTCGGCAAACCCCATAGCTCGCCCGCGCGAGAAGAGATGCATCGCGAGGAACACGAGCCCCACCACCCCAGCCGCTATGAGCGCGTTGGTCACCTCGGTGGCGCTCTCGGCGACCACAGAGCGGAACGTGACTGCAACTGCGACAAAGGGGTACAACATCACGGGCGGGAGTATCTGGTGCGAGAGGTCATAGAGCACAAGCGCGAGCAAGAGAGAGAGCTCGACCAGGAGTAGCGGGAGCGAAGTGGTGAGACCAAGCTTCAGGTATGACGCGGCGAAGAGCACTGCGAGGAGGAGCTCGGTGAGCGGCGCCGCCACCGAGATCTTGGCGCCACAACAACGTGCGCGGCCCCGAGACACCACGTAGGCAACGATAGGTACAAGAGCGCTATCGCTGAGCGCCGCATTGCATGCGTCGCATCTCGAGCGCCCCGTCACAAAACTGCTCCACGTATTGAGACGCGCGACAACCACGCCAACAAAGCTAGCGACAATTGCACCTAGCGCGAAGAAAAGAATGACCATCAACGTTTCTATGGATAGTGGCAGACCTGACCCGTTATATTACCCGCCCCGAAAACGCCCACTGAAATTCCAACATACTCACCAAAATTGCCTGAGCTGTCGACACACCACACTTTTGTTTTATCCTCTCTCATCTGCACCGCAACAGCCCACCGATTGCCTCCAGCATGACACACTGCGGTGCCACCACCAGCACTCTTAGCTGCAGCAATCTGCTTAAGTATCACAGGATCATCAAAAATGACGGCTCCACTTTGGTTTCTTCCTCCGCCCGCTACGGTCTGACATGCATCAGCATACCCTAATGATGGATACGGAGTGCACGAACCACTCTTTGGATATGTATAACACGTGCCCTCAGCAGAGTAGAAATCTATATCGGCCTGCTTCTTAAGGTTCACCAAATTCGCCTTGATAGCCGCGTCGCCGCCGCGACTTCTCGCGGAATTAAGTGAGGCAAGCACGACAGCCGAGAGGATGCCGATAATCGCAATGACCATCAGGAGTTCTATGAGGGTAAAACCGTGCATGATGCGTGACCGCATATTTAATCAGAGTGTACCAATAAAAAAGAATCCCCGAGCCATCGCTGGGGATTCTTTTTTACATACGCCCAGTTAATTGCAAACGGCAGCCGCAGTAGCGCCTCCTGTCGCCACCTTCGTACTCCCTCCCGTTGGCGACGCATAACCAGTGCTATCGACGCAGTAGTAATTACTCGTCGTCACCTTAGACTGGATCGAAACCGCATATGAGGAGCCGTCATTTGCTACGGCACATTTCGACACGGTAGCGGCCGTCCCGCCATTCGCTTTAATGGCACCATTTATGGCGTTCCAAATCGTCGTATCGGCAAAAAGAGTGTTCGTAAGCGCTGTACATGTACCAGCAGCAAGTCCAGATGTGCCGTTACTATTATATTTGTTGCCGCCAGTGTCCCCGTAGTATATCTCAGCCTGCACCTGTACCGTTGAGAGATCAGATGCAATTGCCGCGTCTGTCCCCTTGGTGCGTGCGGTGTTGAGAGATGCGAGGACAACGGCCGAGAGGATACCGATAATAGCGATCACGACGAGCAGTTCGATGAGCGTAAAACCTTGTGAACGAATTTTGTACATAATATTTATTATTTTGACTAACGACCTCATTATACCCTTCTTGACAAGGCGCCGCCTCCTCGCCTGTGCATAACCGCCCTAGGCGATTGCGCCCGCCAGGTTGTAGATAGGCATCAGCACCGCCGCCATGAGAATCCCTACCCCAAGACCGAGTACCACGATCATAATCGGCTCGATGAGGCCCACGAGCGTGTCGACCGCATTTGTCACTTCACGGTCGTAAAACTTGGTCAGTGTCGTGAGTATCTTCCCCAGCTCGCCTGTCTCCTCGCCCACGCGCGTCATCGCGACCATGATACCCGGTATCTCTGGATGTCGCGCGAAGGCGTCCGAGATCGACGAGCCACCCTTGACGTCTTGCTCGACACTGCGGAGTACGCTCGCATAGGCGGCGTTACCCACGACCGAGGAGGCAATCTCGAAGGCCTCGACGATCGAGACCCCCGAGAGGATCATGGTGGAAAAGGAGTCGGTAATGCGCGCGAGGTACAGCCTCTGGAACAGGTCGCCAACGTACGGCACCGAGATCTTGAGGCTATCGAGCACGAGTTTGCCCTTCTCGGTCTTGCCGAACTGCCAGAGGTAGATCACGCCAGCCACGAGCGCGAGGAGTATGAGTGCACCAAAATGAACGAAGAAGTTCGAGAGCCCGAGTACGATCTTGGTATAGAATGGTATGTCTTGGCCAGAGTCGAGAAGCACCGCACTAATACTTGGGATCACCATCGTGAGCATAAGACCCATCACGCCGAAAAACACAGCAATAACGAAGGCTGGGTATATGAGCGCGTTTTGCGCCTTGCTCATCACTTCGTAGGTGCGGTCGAGATAGTCGGCGAGATAGGTAAAGGTCATCGAGAGCTTGCCTGACTCCTCCCCCGCTTTCACCATGTTCACATAGTATTCGGTAAACACCTTAGGGTGACGCGCGAGCGCCCGGCTCATCGGGCTACCTCCCTGAATATCGTCTGCAACCGTAGTGAGCACCTTGGCGAGTGCCTGGTTGTCGACCTCGGAGGCCAGGAGTCGAAATACACGCAGGGCCGAGACTTGTGCCTCAAACAGAGTCGCGATCTGTCGGGACAAGATGACGACATCTTTATTTGATATGCGCGAAAAGAAGGATAGCTCTTGCGTGAGAAACGAGGTTTTGTCGGCCGAATCTATCGCTGAGATTATGAGGTTGCGCAGCTGGAGGGCCGAGACCGCGAGCTCTTGTGCCGGCGCTTCGATGGTACCCTCGCGCTCGTGTCCGTCTTGATCGATAGCTTTATAGGTGAAGAGCATGATTATAGATAGTGCTCAAAGGTCTTCGGGTCCATCGCGTGCTCATAGGCGTGTTCAACGGTCACTTCACCACGCCGCACCAGGTCGGCGAGCATGCGATCCATGTCGATCATCCCTTCTTGCGACGAGGTTTGTATGACAGAGCTTATCTCGTGGGTTTGCGCGTCGCGAATAAGGGTGCTGATGGCGTTGTTGTTAATCAGGAGCTCGTAGACCGGGATGAGGCCGCCTTTCACGCGCGGGATGAGCCTCTGCGAGAAGATACCGGCGAGAGAACCCGCGAGCTGTACCCGCACTTGCCCCTGCTGTTCTGCTGGGAACATATCAATGATGCGGTCGATGGTTTGCGCCGCATTGTTGGTGTGCAGTGTCGACAAGACAAGGTGGCCAGTTTCGGCGGCCGTGACCGCCGACGAGATCGTCTCGTAATCACGCATCTCACCTACCATGATAACGTCTGCGTCTTCGCGAAAGGTGCTCTGGAGCGCGTCGCCGAAGCTCGGCGTGTCGATATACACATCGCGTTGATGAATGAGGGACTTCTTGGGTGTAAAGAGGTATTCGACGGGGTCCTCAATCGTGATGATGTGCCGCGCGGATGTCTCGTTGATCCGGTTAATCATGGCCGCAAGTGTCGTCGACTTACCATGCCCGACGGGGCCAACCGCGATAAAGAAGCCCTGTGGTCGCTGAGTGAATACGTCCAGGATCGGTGGGAGGTTGAGTTCGGCGAAGGTGCGTATCGCGTGCGGGATGAGACGGAGCGCAAGGGCCGTTGACCCTTGAACCCGATAGCCATTGATCCGAAATCGCGATTCGGCCTTGTAGGCGTAGGAGAGATCGATGCTTTGCTTCTCTTCGAAGACATGCCAACGCCCCTCTGGGACGATCGACTTCAACATCACCTCTGCCTCCTCGTTGGTAATCGGCGCAAAGCGCGTAAGCGGGACCAGAGAACCCGACACACGGATAACCGGCACCCCTCCCGCGAAAATGTGGAGATCTGATCCCCCCTGGGTAATAACGATCTCTAGCAGCTCCTCGAGACGCTTGTCCGCAAGCATGTTAGGTCGTAGGCGCTGCAGTGCCGATGATGCGAAGCGTCTCGGTCAAGACCTCTGACGGGATTGCAGAAGCCTTCACGATATATCCATCGATGTTGAATTGCTTTGCCTTCTCTATGTCGGCATCAAGCCCCTGATTAGAAAGAATGATAATTTTCGACTTCGGGATGAGATTCTCCTTGCGGAGCGCCTCAAGCACTTCAAACCCACCGACGCCCGGCATAATAATGTCGAGTAATACGGCATCGGGGGCTACGGCGCCCTCTTTGCGTACGGCGGTCAAGAATTCTTGCCCGCTATTAAACGCCGTGACCTCATGCCCAGCGTTCTTGAACTTGACCATGTAGAGATCGAGAAGAAACTTGTCGTCATCAACCAAATATATTCTGTATGCCATTGTCGTTAGTATACCCCATCCCCTTATGCCGTGGTGTCGAGGTCGGGGAAAAGCTCGCCCCCGCCAAGCGTGTTGATCTCCTCAAAGGAGATCTCGCCCGCCAGGGCCTTGAGAATCGCATGCTCCCGCATCGTGAGCATCCCGCCCGCACGTGCGGCCGCGTAGACTTTCTCTTCGACCGGTTCCTTAAGAAGCACCTGCTCGATAGTTTTGTCCATTTTAAGAATCTCGAACACACCGTCTCTACCGCGTGTGCCACTCGGACACTCGTTGGTGGCGGCCGCATGATAAAACTGGGTAAATTGCGGGAACTTGCTTCGGTATTGCTCGGGCAGATCAGCAAACTGCCGCTCGAGGAGACCCTTGATACTGTCTGAGACCGGGAACGGCTTCCCGCCCCCCTGACAGAGTTTTTTTACGAGGCGCTGGCCTATGGTGCCGATCAGAGTCGGTGCGATCAAGAACGGATCGACGCCCATATCGATGAGCCGCGGGATAGCGCCGGCGGCGCTGTTGGTGTGAATGGTCGAGAGCACGAGGTGCCCGGTCAGTGCCGCCTGTACCGCCAGAGCGGCCGTCTCCTTATCGCGGATCTCACCCACCATGATGATGTCCGGGTCCTGACGCAAAATGGAGCGGAGACCATTTGCGAACGTATAGTCGATCTCTGGCCGCACCTGGCTCTGCGACACGCCCGGTATTTCGTACTCGACAGGATCTTCGAGCGAGACGACGTTCTGCTTCTCGCGATCGGTCTCTGAAAGCATCGCGAAGAGGGTGGTCGACTTACCCGACCCGGTAGGGCCGGCAATGAGGATAATGCCGTACGGCGCCTTGAGCATCTCTCGAACCGTCGCGAGCTGGTCCCCGCCAAGTCCGACTGACTCAAGAGTGGCGGTCGCGGCAGACTGGTCGAGAATACGCATTTCCATCTTTTCGCCGTATTCTGTCGGAAAGGTCGAGACGCGGAAGTCGATCCGTCGCTTATCGACAGTCGCAGAGAAGCGCCCGTCCTGCGGCTTGCGCTTTTCATCAAGGCGCAGTTTCGCGAGAATTTTGATGCGCGCCACGACGGCCTCGTGAACCTTCGACGGTAGCTCGAGCGAGGTGTGCAGTTCACCGTCCATGCGGAAGCGCACGCGCGTCTTCTTCGGTGATGGCTCGATATGAATATCAGACGAGTGCCCATCGATCGCGTACCGCAGAATCGTCGAGACGATCTTGGTCACCGGCGCGTCCTCCTTGATATTGCCAGCCGTCTGACTGAGGCTCAGCGTGTCAGACCCTGACTCGAGGGCTTCTTTGCGCGGATTCAACGGTGTCGCAGACGCCGCCGTGTCAGGGAGTGCGGTGGTCTCGTACTCCGACAGGGCCTTGCCGACCTCGCCCGAGAAGTTCTGATAGGACGCGAGCACGCGTTCAAAGTCTTCTTTTGTGATGATGAAGACTTTGTACGGCAAGCCGATTTGGCCGGAGATGAACTGCAGTGCATCGAGCGCTTCGATATTGTCTGGGTCTGTAATACCAACCTCGAGGGCTCCGTCAACGAGCGCCAGCGGGACAAAACCGTAGTGGCGTGCAGAGGTCACGGGGATATAGCTGAGCGCGCTCTCTTCTGCGGGCTGCTCGCCAAGCACTCGCGTGGGTAGCCCATACTCCTTCCCTACTGCGGCGAGGGCGTCTTCGAGCGTAAGATTGTGCGCCGAGAGGGCGTCCTTGAGCGAACGCTTCTTTGCGAGCTCAGACTCAACGGCGGCTCGATCGTTTTGTGAAAGGAGCCCCTTATCGACGAGTAGTCCGAGAAAATTCATTTGCCATTATGGGGCACGCACGCCACCAACCGAGGCAAACGGATCGAGTCGTCCAAGCGGCACCGGGGCAACTTGCGTTGTGATATCTTTCAGCGCGAGGAAGTGCGGGTCGCTAAAGATGCTCGTGTCAAACGTGATGGGCTGGAGCTGTGTGACGAGGACCTGAAATTCGGCCTGACTCGCGTTGTTGGTCGATGCGGTGAGCGGTGCTTGCGCGGTATTCTGCGCATTGACATACCACAGGACGCCACCGACAACGACACAGGCGGTGAGGATGATGAGAATGGTGCTTGCAGAAGGTTTCATAAGAATAAGTTATCGCAACCAGTAAATCCGTATCGTGAGGTGATAGGTGTACGTGCTGGTGTTAGAACCGGTAATGGTGATGTCGCTTACATCCAGGAGTCGCTGACTGCTCTCTATGCCAGAGAGGAAGGTAAGGAACGCGCCATACTGACCCGCGGCCGACACAGACAACCCAATCGAGTTAGTCGGGCTCGCGTTTAAGAGGCCGCCCGAGTTTTCTTGAGCGGAGTTGGCGTTCGACGAGACGTCGATGTTGGAGAGGGTGAGCCCCGATCGATCGGCCAATGCGTTGAGAGAGAGAATGAGGCCGACGTTGTCGACCGAGTCAGGCAAGAGTGCGTTCAAGCGCGCCAGATCGGCCGGATCAAGCGCGTCGCGCTCCTCTGCAAGCTTGTTTTGCTTATCTTTATAATCGTGTGCGGCAACCAGGGCGGCGTCTGAGCTCGCGATAGCGGTCTTTGTGTCGGCGATACGGCCACTCCACGTTGGGCTCACGTATGCGAAGTAGAGTGCACCGGCAATAACAAGAGCAAGAATGGGCGTCAGGCGATTGTTCATAGCGTTGGGGTCGTTGACGCCGTCGTCGTGGCACTTGTAGCCGGCGCATTGTCCTGTAGCACCTCGGGGATGGTAAGTGGCTGGTGAGCATACGAGATGAGTGTGCGATCGATGTCGGCCGACAATGCGAACGTAACCGAGTTATCTTTGTTGACGGTCAGGTGGGAAAATATGGCGTTCTTGATAGTGCTGTCACGCGTCAGGCTCTCCGACGCGACCGCAAGGGAGTTGAAATCCTTTGCCTGCCCCGTCGCCTCGAGCGTCACCTTGTCGCCGCTCGTCAAGACGACGTGCATAGCCGAGAAGCGGACTGTTTGTGGCAAAAGTTTGCTAAAGGTGCCAAAAAACTGAGAAAAAAGAACGTGATTGGCCAGCAGTGACTTGCCATAGGACAGGCGATTGTCGAGGCGAACGAAGTTGGCCGCCGTGGCCGCATCGATCCCCTGCTCTGCCGCCACGAGCTCGTCGTTCTTGGCGGCTTGTTGGCTCGAGAGCACTTGCGCGTAGATGAAGACACCGATGGCAACCACCACCGCTACAAACAGGACGAGATATGAGAGAAACGCGAACGCGCCCACGAAGTCGAGCCGGAACCCCTGCTTGGCAGACGCCGGTGGGCGCGGTGTAAATGAAGTAGGAATGTTTGGAGGGAGCGCCATTTTGTTTAAGTATACGCTATCGCGGTGCTCGCGCGTGCAACTCTGTGCAAAACATTAGGTCTCGTCGAGCTTGCGGAGCGCGAGACCAACGGCTACCGCAAATTCTGGACCAATCTCTTGCAGTATCGATCGCATGTATGCGGGCGCCTCCGTTTTTGCAAAAGGATCGGCGACTTGTACATCAATCGAGAAAAGTTTGCGTGCATACACCCAGAGGCCCTGGGCTACTCCGCCGCCACCGGTGAGGATAATCGAAGTAACGGGCTTCTTGTGCGCGGTCTCATATTGAATCAGCATGCGGTGAGCCTCAGAAAAAATGCGCGAGAACACCAGCTCGGGTGCATTATCGCCGGCCGCAAGCCCCTCCTTCTTCTTCATCGTCTCGGCGCTCGCAAATGATACGTTTTTTGACACAGAAATAGACCGCGTAATGTCCTGACTGCCGGCGCTGATGGCGTGCGACAGCGCAACCACGCCGCGCTCGACGATATAGGCCTTGGTCGAGGAAGCGCCGACATCAAGAACCATGACCACCTTGATCGGCTCTCGTACCACCGCACGAATAGTGCTAAATATTTCTATCTCGAAGAAGCTTGACGAGAGTCCGGCCCCAGCAACGATCGCCTGGAGCAACTTGAGCTCGTCGTTGTGTACCGCCACAAAGAGCACTTGCACATGCTCTTTCTTCTTTTTCTGCTCGCCTTGCTCGGCGTCAGGGACGATGAACCAATCGAGCTGGACTTCGCTCTCGGGTACGGGGATGTATTTGCGTGCCTCGAGCTGTATCACTGTTTTCTGCTCCTTGGGGTCCTCACGATACGGGAGCTCCACGAGCGTGAGCAAAGATCGGGCGTAGGGTATGGAGAGCGCGCAATTTTTCGTCGTGACCTTGGCCTCACGCAAGAGGTCTTTAAGCGTCTCGGTGATTTGTTCTGCGGAGAGGTTGGTCGCCTGCCCAACCTCGGCCCCACCATACGGGCCGAGTGCTAACTCGCCGTAGGTGACGAGCACTGCCTTGCCATGCTCCTTGCGCAATTGCACCACCTTGAGCGACGATGACCCGATATCAACCCCGAGAACATCTCGTTCCTTCGGTTTAAAGATCGAACTCAAGAAAGACATGCGACAATAATATCATGCAGTGGCTTTTTGATTTGGTATTCCCTCCGCGCACCGACGAACAAAGACTGCGTGCGATGTCTACCGACGACTTCTTAGCTCTCGTCTCCCCACGCTTGGTCGACTGCACGCGACCAGGCACGGTCGCACTGCTCTCATTCCACCATCCGGTCGTACGCGCCGCGGTGCACGAGGCAAAGTATCACGGTAACGCGAGCGCCTTTTCATTGCTCGGCGCAGTGCTCGCAGAATACCTGCAGGATCACGATCAGCTTTCTCGCAGGATAACGGTCGTGCCGATCCCGCTCGGTACAGAGCGCGAGAAGGAGCGCGGAGGTAACCAGGTGCACCAGATCGTGCTCCGCGCACTGCAATCGATGAGCGACCGGGAGACATTCGTTCTCGAGAACGGCCTCTTGGTCCGTACGCGCGAAACCGCCTCGCAAGTCTCGCTCGCGCGTGAGAAACGCGAGGAGAACATGCACAATGCCTTCGTTGCGACAGGATCGGCTGACCCTGCGCGTACGTATATCGTAGTAGACGACGTCATCACTACGGGCGCGACCCTACAAGCCGCCGTTGACGCCCTGCGCACCGCAGGTGCGCAAAACATCATTCCCCTCGCAATCGCTCATTAAATTTGATACTCTGGCCAAGTATCGGAGGGGTCGCATAGTGGCCTAGTGCGGCGGTTTGCTAAATCGCTATACGGGTAAAACCGTATCGAGGGTTCGAATCCCTCCCCCTCCGCAGAAAGAAACTTCCGAATCCGAAAGGGGGGAAGAAGCCCGCGCCGAAGGCGCGGGAGTGGGCAAAA
>PFBL01000011.1 GCA_002773355.1 Candidatus Kaiserbacteria bacterium CG10_big_fil_rev_8_21_14_0_10_56_12 | reverse complement strand
CGTTCCTCACGTGAAGAGGCCGTACGATTGGGTATTATTAAAAGTGAGAGTGTCCTAATTCAGGGGTGAATTTGCCTCGAACTGCCTACTGGTAGTGTACACGTTTTATTATACTTGTCAACTATTTCTTGGGGTGACTGGTGTTAACTAAACAACTACTTGCGCTCGCGCAGGAGGTGTATATTGTGGAAGCAAGGTGCGGGGTTCCAGCTCCCACCGCGCCCCGTGGGTCGGACGGACGGGTTTCCGGTCCCTTTCACGTCCGTCCGACCCACCCAACCACACTGAGCACATTCACGTATCCCGCGCCTATGGCGTGGGTCTTTTTTATAAGTACGAAAAAGCGGGGGGAGGTTTCCCTCCCCCCGCCAGCCGAGCGACCCTGATCCGCCCTGCTACTGCGCCGTCCGCACCTCCGCTTCGTACACGACGGAGTCGTCACGGTGGCAACTCGCCTGGTAGAGCGAGTAGTGATTGTACCAGAGCAGCGCCGCCCCGCCCAGGATCACACACTCAAGGAGGATTGCTATGAACCCCATCGAGACGTAGGTGCTGGGGCCCGTGGCGGTTGACATGATCCCGTGCCCGATCGCCCACATAGCCGTGGGCGCGTAGCAGAGTAGCCCCAACTCTACGGTCCCCGCCACGAAGTCGCGCACTTTCAGAACCTTGACCTGACTCCCGCGCAGGCGGTACAGAAACTTTCCGAGCTGTACCGCGAAATACAGCGCGGTTGAAATCCAGAGAAACGTCATCATGATCACCACCTCCTCATTCTGCGGGCGTGGCCCGCTGGCCAGAATATACATGGTGAGCCAACCTCACCAAGTCATACAGCATACATCAAATTCCTTCCCTGTCAGCTCGCCATCCACAAAGAACACCCGCTTCTGGTAAGAGGCGGGTGTTCTTAAGACAGATGCCAATGATTAGCGCTTACTCCACTGTTTTCGTTTGCGGGCCTTCACCAATCCAGGCTTCTTGCGCTCCTTGGCGCGAGGGTCGCGGGTAAGGAATCCTGCACTCTTCAGCTTCGCGCGCGTTGCGGGCTCTGCCTTGATGAGTGCTCGGGCGATTGCATGGCGCAGTGCGTCGGCCTGCGAGGCAACGCCGCCGCCTTCTATGTGTGCCGCTACTGCGTAGTGCTCCACGCTCTCGGCTGCCGAGAGTGCCTCCTCGGCGATCTTGGCGCGCTCGGCGGTCTTGAAGTATTCCTTGGGCGTCTTGCCGTTCACCACTACACTCGATTTGCTTGCTACCGTCATGCGCACGCTCGCGCTCGAAGTCTTACGTCGCCCGACTGCCGTGATAAACGTTGGTGCCATATATTATGCTTTGACTATCAAATTCTTCATACGCGGCGCACGAAGCTTGTTGCGCGGGATCATACCGTCAACCGTCTTACGCACGACCTCAGCGATGCCTTTCTTGTCGATCATCATGTCCATCCGCACCTCGCGAAGGCCCCCAGGGTAGCCCGTATAGTGCGTGTAGACCTTGCCTTCGACACGGCGCTTAGGCAGGTGCAGCTTGCTCGCATTCTCTATGACCACCGTCACCGGGAGTGCCTGATTTTTGACGAAGTGTACCGAGCGCTTCCCGAGGAGGGCGTGCGCCGCCTCGCTCGCAACACGGCCGAGCGTACGGTCGGTCGCATCGATGGTGTGGGTTGTGGGCGCTACTTTTTTTGGGGTCATGGTAGGTAATGGATACTAGACAAAGGCAATGTACGCAAGCTTTCGCGCGTCGTTGGTGCCCCGCTTGGTACGCTTCACCACCCGCGTGTAGCCTCCCTTGCGGTCGGCGTAGCGCGGCCCAATCGCCGAGAAAAGCTTCTTGACCGCCGCCGGGTCCTGGAGCTTGGCCTCAGCGAGGCGGCGGCTAGCGAGGGTATTTGTCTTGGCATACGTTACGAGGCGCTCGACAAAGGGGCGTAGCTCCTTGGCCTTCGCTTCCGTAGTCTCAATCGTCTCATGTAATACCAAAGAGCGCGCGAGCGAGCGGATCAGCGCGCGGCGCTGATTGCTTGGTCGACCAAATACTCGTGCTTTCTTTGTGTATGCCATACCAACACTTAGTCTGCCTTAAGGGTGAGGCCGTGCTCCGCGAGCGCCTTACTGATCTCATCGATCGCCTTGTCGCCGATGCCGTCAAGATCCTTAAGGGCGCTTGCTGACTTGCGTGCGAGACCCGCCGCGCTTTTAATACCCGCTCCTTCGAGCGCTGTAGTCACGCGCGTCGACAATTCGAGATCGGTCACTTTCACCTTGCTGGCATCAGACGATGCGCCGTCCTCTTCTGCTCCAGCCGTAATCGAGGACACCTGGGCCGACTCCTGGAAGCCGATCACGGCCTTAAGCTGGTGGATCATAATCTCGATCGACTTCTCGAGCGCCTCACGAGGCGTGATGGTGTTATTGGTCTCAATGAAAATGCGGAGGCGGTTGTAGTCGGTACGATCGCCAACGCGCATGTTCTCTACCTCGTAGTTGACACGACGGATCGGGGTGAAGGTTGCGTCGAGCGCGATGGTGCCGATATTGACCTTGTCCTTGGTGAGGACTTCGCGCGCGACATAGCCGAGCCCACGATCAATAGTGACCTCCATCTCGAGCGTTGCTTTAGCTGAGAGGTCGGCGATGTGCTGGTCGGGGTTCTGTATCTCCACCTGGCTCGGGAGCTTGAAGTCCTTTGCGGTAACCTCGCCCGCACCCTTGGCGACGAGTGAAATGGTCTGTGGCTCGTCGCCGTGCAAGACGAAGTGGACACGCTTTAGATTGAGCAGCATCTCCATCACGGTCTCGCGCATGCCTTCGACCGTGGCAAATTCGTGCGGCACGCCCTCGACCTTCACCTGCGTGACTGAGGCACCGGGGAGTGACGAGAGAATAATGCGGCGAAGCGAGTTACCGAGCGTGTGTCCGTAGCCCGGATACAGCGAATCAATTTCATAAACGCCCTGATCGCCCTCTTCAGAGACGATGCGTGGCTTGCTTGGAAGTGTGATGTGGTATTCCATAACGTAATCGTAATTACCCATTCAGATTATTAATAACAACCGATACACTCATACCTTAGCGCGTATAGAACGAAAGCACCGTGGTCAAATCCCCCGCCGGGTCGGCCGAAGACGCGGTCGGCCGTTCGGTGACGGAACCTGACATCGTCTTAGGGTCCCACGAGAGCCATGACGGGAGCGGCCGCTCCACGAAGCGGTCCGCAAACCCTGTCAGGACACCGTGGCTCTTTGAGCCCTCGCGCACCGCGATCGTCTCCCCCACCTTGACCAGGTGCGAGGGCACGCGAATCTTCTTGCCGTTCACGCAGACGTGCCCATGCGCCACCATTTGCCGTGCGCCTCTGCGCGTTGACGCGAGGCCGAGTCGCCACACCACATTGTCGAGACGCATCTCGAGCAATTCGTGGAGGTGTTCAACCGGCTTGGCGTCGCGCGCGTCCAGCGCCCGATTCACGTAGCTACGGAATTGTTTTTCTGTGATGCCATAGGTGAGACGAACTTTTTGCTTCTCGAGCATCTGCTTACCGTATTCGCTCTGACGACCGCGCCCACTGTGCTTCTTATTCTTCGCACTGCGGTCCGCCGATAGCGCGAACTTGGCTGTCTGCGCCTTTTCAAACACGGTCACACCGAGTCGTTTTGCTGTCTTGTATCGTGGGGGGGTAATCATGGTGTGCTATTACACGCGACGTGGGCGCGGTGGGCGCGGTCCGTTATGCGGGACGGGCGTGGCGTCCTTGATCGAGCGGATCGCGATACCCTTGGTAGAGAAGGCACGGAGGACCGATTGGCGGCCCGCGCCTACCCCGCGGATAATCACTGATGCTTCCTTAAGGCCGATCATGGTGCCCTTCTCTCCGAGGAACTCGCCGACCTTTGCGGCGGCATACGGTGTTGACTTGCGGGCACCGCTGAAGCCAAGCGCGCCAGCCGACGAACTCACGATTGCGTTCCCATTCTCGTCGGTGATGCTCGCCTTGGTGTTGTTGAAGGTCGCCTCAATATGGAGCACACCCTTCTCGAGGTGTCGCTTCGTCGCCTTGGCCATAGCGCGGTCCTTGCGGCCCGTGTCCATCCCATTACCCTTCTTCTTGATGATGCGTTTCTTTCCCATAGTGATTATGTCTTTTCAAGCGTACGACGCCCTGAGGTCATCGTCTTACGCACGTTGCCGCGCCGCGTACGCGAGTTGGTCTTCGTCCGCTGATTACGTACGGGCAAACCGCGCTCGTGACGCGCGCCGCGCGCAGACTTGATGTCCTTCAGCCGCTTTATGTTCTGTCCAATGTCACGCCGGAGTTCGCCCTCGATCATGTAGGCTTCGGCGAGCGATCGAACGCGTTGTTCCTCATCTGGCGTGAGTTCAGATCCCTTCTTGGTGAACGACACCTTTGCCTCAGTGAGTATGACGCGCACTCGCGCGGGGCCAATGCCATAGATATATGGCAACGCATACGCGAGCTGCTTGGTGTCTGAGATGGTCACGCCGGCTATACGCATAAAAATAGATTACCCCTGACGCGCCTTGCGGCGCGGGTTTTTCTTGTTGATACGAAAAAGGCGTCCGCCACGACGGACGAGCTGATCACCTGGCTGTTGTTTTTTTATAGAGGCCCGAACTTTCATCTTGATCTTTGTATAGTTACGTTAACCGCCTAACAATGCGCGCTCGACCACCATATGGGTCGAGCACCATCTCCACCTGGTCGCCCATCAAGACGCGGATGCGGTGGAGCCGCATCTTGCCCGCAAGGTATGCGAGCAATACCGTCTCTTCACCACCCTCCTCGGCTGAGGGGATTCGCACACGAAAAAGCGAGTCAGGCAATACCTCCTCAACGGTACCTACCGTCGTCGTTTTAGTTTCCCCTTCTTCAGCCATGCAGGTACCGTATCAATGTAGCAGGAGGTGGACAAGCCGTCAACAAGCACCTCACGGCTTGCTCACGTCAATCGATATTGAGGCCGGATCCTCGGGAAAAGACTGCTTCCAGAAGGGCCGGAGGACAATCACCGCACGGTTAACCTCTGGGTAATTCGTAAGTGCCACCTCGGCATCCTGCCTCGACTTGCCGGCCACCGCCGCGGCGATTCTAGCCTTGTCGACGACATATACGAGCTGTGCGCTGCCCGAGAGAGAGAACGAGAACGTCGTTGCCGCCGCGTCGGGGAATCCGGCAGTAGGGACAAGCTTGAGACCATCCACTGACGCGACCGTGAGCGGTTCTCCCTGGTAGTTCGTGCCCGACGACGCAAGAGCAATCGCCTTCGCGAGGCCCGTGTTTTGGAAAATGACTGCGGTCGCAGTCCCCTGCTCCTTGACATCCACCATGCCGTCTGTCTGCGACGGCGTAGGGTCGAGATCTTGATACGTTGTGTTCAGCGCTCCGGGAAGTAGGACGTAGTCGTCCGGTATCTGCTCACGAATACTCTTCTCGAGATCGGGCGCGAGTGCTGTCGTGAGGGCCGTGCGCGCCTGGACCGCGCCCGCCGCGTCCACGACCGGAACCGTGCCGGATGCGCCCCCGGTCATCGCAGATGTTGATCGTGCATACACCTCGCTTGCCTGTGGCGTCCCTGCAAGACCGGGGACAGTAAACGATGATGGTCCGACATTATATTCTGATCCGTTTTTATCAGCATAGACTGTCGCCACCACCGTCCCAGGGTTTGAGACAGACCCGCCCGGGACCTTCACGGCCTTATGAATGCGGAAGATGAGACCCGAAGCGGTGGCAAAGCGCGTTTGCGTGATAAGCGGTTGCGCTTTGGACTGCGTGTTGTAGATAGTAATCTCGCCCGACGCGGCCGAATTGACGGTCTTGGTGCCGTTACTCTTCACCACCTGCGAGGCAATCTTTTGCGCGGTAATCACCCGGAACGGCACTTGAGTCGCCTCCTGTCCTGCAGTGAACTGGCCTTGTACAGTCGCGGCAATCGTTGACGGCACTATTTCGATCTTCGCACTCGAGAAGTACATGAGGGCGCCCGCCGAACCCACGATGACAATGAGTACAATAAACATCGTGAGGTATGGCAACCGCGCCTTTTGACGTGGCGCGCGGGGTAACTTCGTATCTGCTTGTGCTGGCTTCTCGGCCTCCTTTCGTCGCGAAGGCGGGATAATATCGTCAAATTTGTGCATGGCTAGAGTATACCAGTTCTCACTCGGCTCTGCCCAACCCCGCTGGTGAAAAGCGTCAACGGCGCGAAGCACATCACTGCTTGTCAAGGTAGCGGTAGTACAGAGCCATGAGCAGGAGTGGGAGGTCGGGTGGATTGGTGGTCATTTGCTTAACCAACCCCGTCATGTTGCTCGTAAGCAGTGGGATAATGCGTGGCGGATTCTCCGAGAGCCAAAATGCCCCAAACGCCACTGCACTGAGTTTCTTCTGCATGTCATCCATTTGATCAAATCGAGCCAGGAGAAATATCGTACGCGGCAACGGGTACTGCTTGGCGATCTCTGCAAAAGCCCGCATGAAATCGTCTGACGTCACCCCCGTTTCTCCACCGAGGCTTTCGGGTGTTTCCGACACGGCGGCAAGAAGGCCGTTGCGGACGAGCGCGACCTCGGGCAGTGGCCCGGTTGCATCAAGAATGAGTGCCTCGGTCTCGTGCGCGAAGACCACGCGCAGGGCTTGATAGCGAAGCGACGTACCCGCAATGAGTGCGGGTTGCTTGGCAACGGTCATCTTGCCGACCACGTCAAGAATGTCTTGCGACAGTTTCTCGTCGAGGCTCGAGGTCAGCACGACGGTTGTTGCGCGCCGCACACGCTTGCCATAGGGCGCGCGCATGGAGTAGCCATTCAACACGGTCCCGATGACGCTCGCGTCAGTAAAGACGCGTCCCGGCTGTGGTGCGCTCACGCCCGCGACCGCTTCAGCGACGAGCTCAGCGGTAAAGAGAAAAGGTTTCTCTTTGACTACGTGTACATGATGGATCGCGGTCTCCTGCCAGGGAGCGTCGATCG
Source organism: Candidatus Kaiserbacteria bacterium CG10_big_fil_rev_8_21_14_0_10_56_12 (assembly GCA_002773355.1). GTDB lineage: Bacteria > Patescibacteriota > Minisyncoccia > Phycocordibacterales > Phycocordibacteraceae > C7867-001. Next base: position 36,794 of record PFBL01000011.1, on the reverse strand, counting down.
AGATGAGTGTCGAATCAACGCCACGCCTCCCAACGCCGCGTAGAACAGTGGGTATCCCCTCCGTCTCCATCGCGCTACAGAGCTCCGTGAGCGCGCCAAGCATAGTGACTGAATGCTCCTCGCCCGTTTGCACACGGATAGCAACCACCTTGGTATAGACTACGATCGGGACGCTATTCCCAACGTAATAGACGTAGGCACCGACCACGCGGCGCGCCCCGATATCGATAAAAGCAACCACCTCTCGACGTTCGCGACGAAAGAGACGCCGTAAAAAACTCATTCGGTTATTCTAGCACCGCTTTGATACGCCGGACGCCGGACGATGACGCCTCCTCCTTCATAATCCTAAATTTCTTACCGCCTTCTCCCAACTCGCTGGTATTCGCCACATGCGGACCACCGCAGTACTCTATCGAAAAGGCGTTGTCGAGCGGGCCCACCGAATAGACAGAAACGGTGTCGGGGTAGGTGGCGCCAAACTCGTGCTCAGCACCTAGCTTCTCGGCTTCTTCCTTGGGCATGTCAGTACGCAGTACCGGGATAGACTCGCGAATCTTTTCGTTCACGATCTTTTCTACTTCTGTCTTCTGCTCATCGGTCATCTTCTGCCCATAGGAGAAGTCGATGCGCAATCGTTCGCTCGTAATATTGCTTCCTCGCTGATGCACCTCGGGCCCGAGCACCATCTGGAGTGCCTTGAGGAGTAGGTGGTGCGCCGTGTGGTAACGAATGGTCTGCTCTGCGTGGTCGGCCAAGCCGCCCGCAAACTTCTGCGCCGCGCTGGCGCGCGAGCGTGCCTGGTGCTCAGCCATCTTTTGCTCCACCGCGCGTAGGTCGATACTAATACCCCGCTCTGCGGCAATCTCGACGGTGAGTTCGACTGGAAAGCCGTATGTGGTGAATAGAATGAAGGCGTCGATCTGCTGTCCCATCCTCTCAAACTCGCGTAGACCCTGAGTGAGAGTCTTACGAAACTGCGCTTCCTCCTTCTCGAGTTCATCCTTAATCGCCGCGGCGCTCGCTAGAACGAAGGGATACGCGTCCTCATATGCCTTACCGAATCCGTCGGCGACCGCGGCAAGTACCGGTTCTGTAATACCGAGCTTGTCTGCCTCACGTATGGAACGACGAATGAGACGCCGCAGGATATACCCCTGCTCGGTGTTCGAGGGCCTGATGCCCGAGGCGATAAAAAACGCTGCGGCACGGATATGATCGAGGATGATCCGGAATGAGCGTGTCGCTATCGCGTTCTCATAGCTCTGCCCGCTCTTAGTCTCGAGTACGTGGCGCGCTTCGTCGAACACATCGATCATAAAAATGTCAGGGTTGGCAATCGCCGCGAAGGCGAGACGCTCGAGACCTCCGCCGAAGTCAACGTTCTGCTGAGCAAGCTTTTCAAACGACCCATCAATCGTCTTTTTATAGGTAATGAAGACGGCGTTCCCGATCTCAACAAATCGCCCACAATCACAGTTCTGATGACATGTTTCGCCGAAGGCCGGGTCGTGCGAGGTGCCGAAGTCGTAGAAGACTTCGGTGTCAGGCCCACCGATCTCGCCTGTGGGCATGTTCGCCGGTATTCCTGAACGACTCCACCAATTTTTGCGTGCAGGGTAAAATCGAATGCGTTCTTGCGGAATGCCGAGAGACTGCCAGATTTCTGCCGATTCGTTGTCGCGCGAGATACCAAGCGATTCATCACCCTCAAAACACGTCACCCAGAGCTTCTCAGGTGGAAATAATAGTTCTCGAGTCAAAAATTCATAGAGCCAGGGGATTTCTTCTTTCTTCCCATAATCGCCGAGCGACCAGTTGCCGAGCATCTCGAAGAAGGTTGTGTGCCGATTGTCCCCCACCTCTTCAATGTCCTCGGCACGAAATGAGGTCTGTGCATCGGCGAGGCGGGTACCCTCGGGGTGAGGCTGGCCGAGTAGATATGGCACCAGAGGCTGCATACCAGAGCTCGTGAATAACGTTGTGGGGTCGTTCTCCGGTACGATTGGCGCCGAAGGGATAATCGCGTGTCCACGCTGAGCAAAGAAATCGAGGTATCTCTTGCGTACTTCGGCAACGGTCATAATAGTCAAACTATATCAACTTTTACCGATTGTGCCGGCCGCTACCAACGCGAGCTTATCGATGGGGATGAGCGCCACCGCGGCGTGGAGGTCTGCCCGGGTCACCGCCCGGATAATGTCGGGGAAATCGCTGAGGTAGGACAGCTCTCGCGCCTGTTGCCCAATACAGTGCAGTGCGAGCGCCAAGCTCTCTGTCGTTGATAGAGAGACGAGATACGAGCCAACCAGTCGTTCTTGCGTTTGTACCAACGCCAACTCGGTCAGACCTTTGGAGAAAAAGAGGTCGACTTCTTTGCGAAGCAGTGCAACCGACTCGGCAAAGCGGGCAGGAGAAAAGCTTGCCCACACCTTCAGGTATCCGTCGGCTCCGTCGTCAAACCCGGCGAGGCGCGCATACACACCGTAGGTAAGCCCATCTCGCTGGCGCAGTGTTTGCATGAGGTGAGCAGTAAAGCCGCCGCCCAGCATCTCGGCGACCACGCGTAGCGCATGGTACTGCACATGAGTAATGGTCACGGGGAGCGCGGCACCGAGCAAGACATCAACGTTCGCTTTGTCGTTGAGCTCGATGTGGCGCTCCTGCTGCTGCGCTTGCTTGCGGTTCATCTTCTTGGGTGGCACCGCGAGAATCCTGTTATCAAGGCGCGCGAAGGCCTTCGTGACAGCGGCATGCACCGGTGCGGCTACCACATCCCCAACGACCGCAATCATGAGGCCAGTGCGCCCTAAGGTCGACGCAAAGCCCCGAATCTTCCCTCGACTCGCGGCGCGGACCTCGTGCTCCTCTTCCGGTACCGACGGGCGATAGTTGACGTGCGATGCGTCATACAAGAGAGCGGCAAACGCCCGCTCGGCCTGTGCCCTCGTGTCTGAACGCTCGTCAGCAAGGGCGCCGAGAGCGAGCGCCTTGGCTGTCTTCACCTCTGTCTCAGGAAATGACGCCTCGTTCAAACATTCGCACATGACATTCAACAACCGCGGAAGATCCTCGGGGAAGCAGCGCCCCGAAAATCGTGTCCGATCTCCAGAGGACCCAAATTCAAGTGAGATGCCTCGTGCCGCAAGACCGTCGCGAATCTCGTTCTTGCTCCTTGACGTCGTACCCGCATCAAGGAGCGCGGCCGCGAGTGCCGGCAGTACGCGCTCGCTCCTGGGCACGAGGTTTGGTCCCCCACGCACGGAGCCCTCGACGATGACAAGATCGCGCGCGTTCGTCGGCGCCACAAAGAGCCGACCTCCTCCAGATAACGCAAATTCCCTCACCGCGGCGAAGTCCTTACTCATAGGCGTGTCCCGACGAAGTGGCCGACCGTGCTTTGATCGTCGACCAGGTATTTCTTGGCCACAGCCTGCACCTCGCGCGCGGTCACGCGAGCAAGTGCCTCAGGAAAGGTTACAAATCGCGTCCAATCCCCCGTCGCAATCTCCTCGTTCAGACTCGAGAGGAGCGCATAGGGCCCATCACTACGACTGGCGATATACGCACGAAGCGACTGTCGCGCCTTTGCGATCTCTTTTGCCGCGATACCTTCTGTGCAGATACGAGCAAACTCGGCCTTGAGCGTCTGCTCAACCCGGTCGTGCCCTGTGCCAGGAGTGAGCGTAACGAGCGTACTGAGTAGCGATGGGTCCCGCAACTGATAACAGATAGTGGTGACGTCGGTCGCTTGCGAAGTATCGACGAGCGCTCGGTAGAGCCGACTCGCCTTTCCGTCTGCAAGTATGAGCGAAAGGAGCAGAAGCGCGGGGACGTCGCCGTGCGATGCCCCCGGGATTTTGTGGGCAATGGCCACAAGGTTCGAGTCGCTTGCACGACGGACCATCACGCGCCGTTCGCCCTCCTGACGCGGTTCAGTGGTATAGAGCTCCGGCAACGGCGCTGATGGAGCGATGTGTGCACCAAACTCCTTCTTAATACAAGCCAAAACCTCTTTGACATCAAACCCTCCCGCGACGGTCACCGTCGCGTTGTCTGGACGATAAAAGTCGGCATAAAACTTCTGCAAGCGCTCAATCGGGACACGCTCAATATCGCTTTTCCATCCGATCGTGGAGTGGTGATACGGGTGTGCCTGGTACGCAAGGGCCCAGAGCTGCTTATCGAGTGCCTCGGCAGGGTTGTTCTCGCCGATCTCAAACTCGTTGCGCACTACCGGCATCTCTGACACACGATCGGTCTCGCGGAGATACGCGTTCCTCATCCGGTCTGCTTCGAGCGCAAGTGCCGTGGGTACCAAAGCACGCGGGAGCACCTCGTAGTAATTGGTACGATCATTCCACGTCGTCGCGTTCACACGCGCACCCTTACGTTCAAGGAGGGCAAACGCGTCGCCACCATTTTTCTTATTAAAGTGCTTCGAGCCTTTAAACATAAGGTGCTCGAGCAGATGCGTCGCTCCTGTGTATCCTATTGCCTCGTTACGAGACCCGACGTGGTAGGTCACCATGACGCCCGCCACCGGTGACGCTGAGTCTGGAACGAGCAGTATCTGGAGGCCGTTTTTGTCGAGCCGATACTCCTCGATCCAGTCGAGCGCTCGAACGAACGAGATGCCGGGCACGTTTGTTCTCTTTGGTTCCGTTCTACTCGCCATGTGCGCTCACTGTAGCAAACAGGTTCCCCTAGAGCCAGTCGATCGGCGTTTGGCCGTGCTGTTGTAGATAGGTGTTGGCCTGGCTAAAATGTTTGCATCCAAAAAAGCCGCTCGCGGCCGAGAACGGCGAGGGGTGTGCGGCTTCGAGCACGAGATGTTTTGTGCGATCGATATGCGCACCTTTCGCCTTCGCATAATTTCCCCAGAGCATAAAGACGAGATTGTCGCGCTTTTCTGAAAGCGCTGTAATCACGGCGTCGGTGAACGCTTCCCACCCCTTACCTTGATGTGACGCCGCTTCATGCGCACGCACGGTGAGCGTCGCATTCAAGAGCAACACTCCCTGCTCTGCCCAGCGACTCAGATCACCGCTATTGTGTAACAGCTTCTGGCCCAGGTCACTTTCTATTTCTTTACATATATTTTGCAGAGAGGGCGGAATAGTAACATGGTCGCCCACGGCAAAACACAGCCCGTTGGCCTGCCCCACCCCGTGATAAGGATCTTGGCCAAGAATGACGACTCTCACTCTATCAAACGGGCACAAGTCAAACGCCTTGAAAATATTCTTGGGCGCTGGATAGACGCTGCCCTTTTTGTATTCGTCCTTTACAAACGCGGTGAGCTCCTTGAAATATTCCTTCTCGAACTCGCCATTGAGTTGTGCCTTCCATGATGACTCTATTTTCACCTGCATGTGAATTGGTTTTTGTCCTAGGCTCTGCGCTTCTTCTTGTGAACCGCCATGAGCGCCTTCCCTGCCGCCTCGCGATACGTACAGTAATCGCACGGCCCACCGCCAAAGGCGACGCCGATGGGCGGAATGTCATCACTCACGAGCATCTTCTTGAGATCCATCACGGCGCCCTCGACCCACGCATCGCTTCCCGTGTAGGGGATGAGCACGATATCGAACTCGAGCTTCGCGTAGAACGCCTCCTTATCAGAATTGCCGTTAGCGTAGACGAAATAGCCTGTCGGCGATACGGTGAACCCATTCATGCGAAACAGCCACTGATAGATCTCCATCTGTCGCTTGTATGAGTCATAGAGATCGTCCTCGGTACTCGGCCCCACCTTTTTGCTCGTTGCCTTGTAGTCCACGATGATGAGCTCTCCGGTCGGGGTAACCCACACATCGTCGATACCTCCCCGTAGATAAAGGTTCGTGGGCTTGTGAAGATAGCCTATGCCACGACGAAGCGCATCTCGCCACTCATCCATGCGTGGATCGTCAAACGGCACGGCGTCGATCCCATACGACTTCATGAGGGGGTGGGTGGTCTTTGCGGCTCGGTGGATATCGAATTCGCGCTTAAAGAGCTCGTCCACCGCATTATTCAGCGTGAAGGAGGGGCCAGAGACGCGCTTGACTCCGAGCTTGAGATCAAGATAGGCACACCGCTGACATTCGCAAAATAAATCAATTTTGGACCGACTCAACGTGAACGGTGCCTTAGACTCTGGATCGAAGATGCTCCCTGCGCGTGCCATATTAGTCAGTTACTGGGTCCTGCGAAAGAGGCGGCAGGGAGAGCAGTCCGTCCGCTTCTGCGAGGAGATCGCCCACCTGATCCGGCGCAAGGCGGAGCACGTTGAGGCGTCGTCGGTCGTGGAGGATCTGGTCTACTGAGATGGTCCCTTCGGCAATAAGCATATTCTTCTCCGCGCGCGTCATGCCAGTCAGGCTGGTAATCGGGTAGACCAGCGCGCGGCTCATGTGCATAAAGAGGCTGTTCCCCACTGGATACCCCCAGCCCAAGAGCTCGACACCCACACACTCAGCATACGCGATCGCTTCGGTCGTAAACTTAGTGTTGGTTACCAAGAGTCCCCGCTCTATGGGGCACGATCGCACAGTGGGATCGCATTGAAAAATGTCGTCAAAACGGCTTTTGACATAGAGTGCCGCCTTCAAATCCGTTTTGTATCCCGGATCGTTGTGGTATTTGAGCTCTGCCGCGATGTGCTCTGTACCGTCCTTATTGGTCGCGTAGAAGTCGACTTCGTGCGGGACGCAGTGTCCTTGTATTATTTTGCGTGTTTCGACGTGCCAACCCTCAGCACTATAAAGATGCGACACGAAGTCCTCAAACGGATGTCCCGAGGGCCCCAGCTCAAAGAGTGCGCGCCGCAACGCGTAACGTGCGGCCACGGGTCGTGCCTCCTTACGCAGGAGCGCGAAGGCTCTCGTATACACGGCACGCGAGGACGATCCTGGCTTAACCCCCGCGGTGATAACCTCGGCGATGCGCTCGGCGGTGTGCGCTCCGGCACCCGCACGTCGCAGAGAGCGTACGAGGCACGCAGGATCAAAAACCTCGCTTGATCCGTCCGCTTTTATAATCGTCGGCATAGCGGTCATAGTGCCGTGGTCGTTGCGTTCTGTCCGTTGACGCTCGCCGTGATCGGGAGGTCTCCCGTGGCGGATACGCTGGTCTCGAAGCTCTTCTTCGTCGGGAGCTGTAGGCACACGCCCGTATCCTGCGACCATGAGATACCCACCTCAATGCTCGTAGGCGTATCGGCATTGGGCACAGGCGTCGCCGTTACCTGCACGTCGGTACAAGCGTTGGGGACCATAATCGACCCGGTTATGGTATGAACGCCCTTCTTGTAGACGTCGCGTACTGCGGCATCTGGCACCGTCGGCGGCGCCGCTGGTGCCGCTGGCGTCTGCACACCGTCACGCGCTCGCGGCACCGAGAGCAAGAACCCCCCGACCACGATACATGCAATGATGATCGCGGCCGTACGTAAACGTATGTGACTCATCCAGCTATAATACCACCACCCACAAGCGCGTCACTCTTGTCATAAAAGACGATCGATTGCCCTGGCGCGGACGTCTCGGCCTGCACCTGCTCCGCGATAAAGACGCCACCATGAATACGTCCCGAGATGCGCGCACTGCGATACCGACACTGCGCCGATACTGCGCGCTCAGGATCCATGAACCAGTTAGCCTGGGTGAATGGTATACGCTGTGTCGGTGCCACTCGATTGCTCGATAGGGTGAGCAACCCTCGTACCACGTCCTTTGCCACCACATACTCGTCGCCCACGCGCTGTCCAATGGTATGTAGCAGTGCGGGGTTCGCAGTACCGAGCTCCTGCTCCAAAAATTCCTTGACTGATACGGCACCCAAGAAGCACACGCCCTGACTGTCCTTCTTTTCTGCAACGGGAATCCGATATTTCCTGGCGAGCGCGCGAACATGCGACTTGTCCATCATGCCGACTGGAAAAAGCGTTTTCTCAAGCACCGCCTTCGGCACCGCCCAGAGAAAGTAGCGCTGATCCTTCTCGCCCTTGATATAGTGCCCCGTCGCAATAGCATCGGCACCCGAGGTCATTGCGTAGCGATAAAAGGCACCGAACTTCACCTCCTTATTGCACATGACATCCGGGTTCGGGGTGCGTCCCGCGGCATATTCAGCGAGCAAATAGTCGATGACGTATTGCTTGTACTCGGCACTCGCGTCGAGGGTATGAAAGGGTATGCGGAGTCGCGCGGCAACACGCATAGCGTCGCGCCGGTCAGCAGCCCACGTGCAGGGCATGCCTGGTGGATACCAGCCCTTAATGAATACGCCCGTGACGCGTGCCCCCGCCTGCTGGAGAAGCGCAGCCGAGACGGCCGAATCCACCCCGCCAGAGAGGCCAACAAATACTCGCTTGCCTTTGAGATCCATGCGGTTCAGTCTTTGCTATTTGATGTATTTTTGCAAATTCGTTTTATGACCCGCAAAGGTTGTCGCGTAGTGCATCTGGTTATCATCACCGGTGAGATAATACAGATAGCTGGTTTTTGTTGGATTGGCCGCCGCTTCAAGCGCAGAGAGGCCCGGATTCCCTATTGGTCCAGGAGGCAAACCGGCATGGAGGTAGGTGTTATACGGCGAGGCGACTTTTTGATCAGACTGCGATGGCGAATATGTCTCAGTATCAAAAATGTAACCGAAAACTGCATCGACCTGGAGGCGCATACCCTTGTCGACTCGGTTCCACAATATCCCCGCGACCATGCGTCGGCTCTCGTCAGTACGTGCCTCCTTCTCGACCAAGGATGCCATCGTCACCACGTCGCTAAACGAGCGCTTTGAACTAGCCACGTCACGCTTGAGGCCCTCTGTTTGTTTATCAAAATTCGTCCGTAGTGTCTTGACGATAAATGCCGCATCAACTGACCCTGGGAATACATACGTATTGGGGAACAGGTACCCTTCGTATGGCTGCGCGAGGGCGGTAAAATCTCGCACCGTGATATCAGGAAAAGCGGCGGCAACTTGCCGAGCCATCTCGGGTACGGTTACCCCCTCGATAAACGTGAGGCGAATCGCAGGCACCCCATACTCTCCAGAAAGGAGTCGGCGCTCAATAGAAAAGACATTCTCTGGCGCGGTGAACGCATAGGTGCCCTCGCGTAGCTTGTTATCGCCACCAGAAATGCGCAGCAGCACTCTGAGCGCGAGCGCACTCGTGACCACTCGCTTTTCACCCAGAGTCGCGGCGACTTGCGCAGAAGACTCACCGCGCTCTATCGTGATGGTCGTTGGTGAGAACGTGAATGGTGCACGGAGCAGGAGGTACAACACCACGAGAGCGAGGCCCACCAGGGCGGCTACGACAAGCCAGTGTTTCCAAAAGCGCATGCAGTGGAATTCGAGCGCTGTAATCATGCCCGCTATAAAACGACGAAGGAATCCCGTCATACGGCTAGGTCGGTAGATTCGCTGGCGCCTCACCGGTCGCCGATGCCATGCGCTCAAGTCCGGGTGCCTGGGTCGAGAGCGATGGGATATGAAAGACCGTCGCGAGCTCCTCACTACTCATCACCATCACCTTCTCGCGCGGCAAATCGCCCTCATAGAAGGGGTCATAGAAATAGGCTCGCCGGCGATACGCCTCGACGAGTTCGCGACGAAATCGATTTTTGCGCTTCTCGACCCCAATTTCCCACGGATAATCATCGAACGTTTTCATCCCTTTCGACGAGTTGATGCCGTTCCACCCCTCCGTGCTAAAGGGCTTGAAGAGGCCGATGATGTGCGAAATGGTAGGCCCCTGTACTCGGTCTGGCTTTGCAATATAGATACAACGCATGCCGACATCAAACCCAAGCTTCATCGTCTGCCGCTCGATCGCGAGCATCTTCTCCTGCTCACCCTTCGTCGGGTTCGGGAAATCGTGCCGTTCTGCACCAGTCACCGGATCGGTGAACGATTCACGCGTCTTCTGGCGTAAGGCGTTCACGATCTCCTCACCGCGATCGAGCCAGGTGTACGGCTTGCCGTTAGGCTTCGTGATGCCGTACTTCTCGCCTTTGTGTGCTCGAATGACCATTTGTAGCCAGAGGTACTCGCCCTTGCCTATTGAGCTCATGAACTCGACAAGGTGAGCGATGGGGTCGACCTGTTCGGGCTCCTTCTGCACCTTGTCGAGGCCGAAATCAACGTAAGTCTTGATGGGATAAGGGTCGTCGTTCGGTGCCTTGGTGTACGCCGTGCCCCAGACAAACCACTCCCCTGGCTTCGCAGAAATAAGACGCGTGTAATCCGGGGACTCAATGAGTTGAACACCCGGGTACTGAGCATACATCTGCGACTCGACCATGCGGCGCAAACTCGACCGGATCCAAAGGAAGAAGTGCACCTGACCTTCAAACGAAGCGATCTCGAGCGACCAATACGGACGCGTGCCGCCCCGTAATCGGTCGTACCACGTCGACTCGCCACCCGTGAGATGCAAGATACTGAGGAAGGCCTCCATGGCCGCAGGCGTTTTAACCACGTTGCGCGGAGGCTTGATTTCGAGCAAGACGTATTTCTGGTTCGCAAGAAAGTACGAACGCTTGTAGATGTACCACATCTTATAGGCGCCAGAGATAATGAGGAACGGGAGCCAGATGGGAGCCACGAAGAAAGCAATCTTCACCCCTGATATCACGACCTGTGGCGCGAGCACCAGGCAGACGACCAGGCCCGCTAACGAGACCGCGAGGAGCGGCCGCGGCGTTAACTTAAGGCCGATCTTCGCATGAAGCTTCTTGACGACGTCCTCCTCAAATTTATGAAAAAACGGGGGCTGCATAGTGTATACGCTTTGTAGTATATCAACAAAAAAACAGGCCCGCGTACTCGCGGGCCTGTTTAGTGTGCGTTAGGAGGTCGCGTAGCGTCCGTCCTTCGAGCGTTTAAAGTAACGCGGATCATTGAGGTTCACCAAAATAGTGTTGTCTTTCACAAAACGCGCCTTGCGCACGTGCTTGATAATCTCATCTTTCTTGAGAGGGCCGTGCTTGTCGAGCACTTCGCGAATAACATCACGAACCACGCCTGGCGTGTAGCCCCACTCGGTGAGTGCGTAGAGACCGCGACCCACCAGCACAAATCGTGGGTCCTTGATCAATTCGTTATGAGTCGTGGCTACATGCGCCTTCTTCGAGAAGAGTGTGCCAATAGCCTTGGATACGTCTGAAAAGTGCATCGGCTCGCCGTGTCGCTTGACTGCGAGATAGGCGTAATCACGAACGCCCTTAATGTGGATCGCTGGCGCCGTGGTCTTGCCCCACTGTGCAAGCGGATTACTGCCGATATGCTTCGAGAGTGAGAGCCATCGCTTCAAAACCTCTTCATTTTTGTATGCTTCATTAACACCCTTGAGTTCTTCGAGAAAACGATCAAGCAACTCTGCCTCGGTGAAGACTTCGTCATCCTTGAGTGAGCCGTAGAGACGCGAAAGCGCCTCATGGATCTTATTCGCCGTGGCGGCATCGACGTGCCAACGTGCGAGAAAATCGTCGGTCTCGCGTTCACGCAAGAAGCTAGCACCAACGACCAACATGAAGCGGAATCGGTTGCGCGTCTTCTCATCCTTACCCAATCGTTTCAAGAGCTCGTCCTCGGACACAAGGACGCCGAGAGAGTCGATGTAGCGCGTGAGCTCATCAAAGGCGGGTCCCGCCTCTTTGAAAGCCTTGCTAGCTCTGATAGCAGAGAGCCCCGCGGCCTCGATCTGACGGACGCGCTCGCGGGTGATGTTGAGGCGGTCGCCGATGGCCTCCAGAGTCTCCCGCTCCGACGTCGTGCCGAGTCCAAAGCGTTGGATAATCACCTTGCGAGAGCGCTCAGATGCGGCCGCGAGAAGCCGTTTTACAAGGCTCGCACTGTCAAAACTGAATGTTGCCGCCGCGGGCGCTTTCTTGGTTGATGGGTGTGCTGTGCTTGTCGTTGCCATGTGGTGTAATTTATAGCAAATCCGTTAGGGGCCGTCAATAGGTCTGCATTATACCACGAGATTCACAATCTTGCCTGGCACGTAGATGACCCGCGTGGGCTCATTGTTCCCCAATGCTGTCTGGACAGCTGGTATCTCTCTGGCGGCCGCCACCGCATCGCCCTCCGCCGCATCAGGCGCGAGCGTCACCGCCCCTCGACGCCGGCCGTTGACCTGCACCACGATCTCAACCTCCGTCTCGATAAGGAGCGATTTGTCGAACGTGGGCCAGGCGTGGGAATGCACACTCCCCTTCTCCTCAATGACCTCCCACAGGTGCTCTGCCAGGTGCGGTGCAAACGGCGCGAGCAGAATAAGAAAGTCGCGCAATATGTCGTGAGGCACGTTCTCAAGTTTTTCAAATGAACCAAGAAATGTCATGAGGGTCGCTACCGCGGTATTGAATTTAAAACGATCACCATCATTCTGTATCTTGACCGCCGCCCTGGCGATCTCCTTGACGAGCACTGGCCGCTCGAGCGGCGCCGCGCCAACGTTGCGTGTGACAAAGCGTTCGACCCTATCAAGAAACCTGCGCATCGAGGCGACGCCCTCGAGATTCCATGGGTAGCTCCCCGGCTCGTTATACGGCCCGATAAAGGCAAGATAGATGCGCACCGCATCGGCGCCAAACTTGAGGACAAAGTCATCGGGGTTGATAACATTACCCTTAGACTTGCTCATCTTGGTCCCGTCTGGGCCGAGGATGAGTCCGCGATTAAACCGTTCGACAAAAGGTTCATCGATGTCCACGAGCGCGAGATCGTGCAAGGCCTTGGTAAAGAAGCGCGCGTAGAGGAGGTGCATCGTAGTGTGTTCACTGCCGCCCGAGTAGCGATTGACGGGCAACCACTTCTTCATAAGAGTGGTGTCAGAGAATGCATGCTCATTCTGGCTGTCGAGGTACCGCATAAAATACCAGGATGAGTCCACAAACGTGTCGAGCGTGTCGTACTCGGGAGTCCACCCCTCGCCGAAGATCTTGGTCACGCGCTCCTGCAATTCGCGTGAGGAGGCGAGGGGCGACGCCTTGCCTGTCGGGGCGAAGTCAACATCAGTGGGGAGCAGCCACGGCAGACGCTCGGCCGGCACCGCGTGCGGCTTCCCCTCCGGATCATACACGATCGGGATCGGGCACCCCCAGTACCGCTGGCGCGAGACGCTCCAGTCACGCAAACGGTATTGCGTGGCGCGCTCGCCCCCAACCGCCTCAACGATATCCCACATCGCCTCCTGGCTTGATCGGCCATCAAAGCTCCCTGAGTTTTGAAGTGTGCCCGTCACGGCATGGGGCGTCTGGTTCCCTCCCGACACCACCACCCGTATCGGCAGATCAAATCTCTGGGCAAACTCGTAGTCCCGCTCATCGTGGGCCGGTACCGCCATGACGGCGCCGGTGCCATAGGAGCCGAGCACGTAGTCGGCCACGTAGATGGGGATCTCTTCCTTGGTCGCGGGGTTGATGGCCATGACCCCTTCGAGTTTGACGCCGGTTTTCTCCTTATTTTCGCTCCGCTCGCGCTCTGTCTTAGCGGCGGTCGTGCTCACGTATGCCTGCACCTCTTGTGCATTCGCGATGTCCGGTAGCAATGCTGTAACTAGCGGGTGCTCGGGGGCGAGCACGACATACGTCGCACCAAATATAGTGTCCGGACGAGTGGTGAAAACCTCAATAGATACGGCCTCATTTGGGACAAGGTTTAACCTTGTCGAAGGAGCGAGGTCGAACGTTAGTTTCGCACCTTCGCTCTTGCCGATCCATGCCCGCTGGGCCTCCTTGATCTCTTCTCGCCAGGGGAGCGTCTCCAGACCGTCGAGGAGTCGCTCGGCGTACTCGGTAATTTTCAGGAACCATTGCGTCAGCCGCTTCTCCTCGACCGTCGTGCCGCAACGCTCGCAGGCACCATCGATCACCTGCTCGTTGGCGAGCACCGTCATATCGGTCGGACACCACTTCACTGATGCTTCGCGTCGCTCGGCGAACCCGTGTTCAAAGAGTTTGCTAAAGAGCCACTGCGTCCATTGGTAGTAGCCCGGATCGCACGCCACGACCTCCTTACTCCAGTCGAACGACGCGCCCATGCTCCTGAGCTGGCTACGCATGCGCTCGATATTTTTATACGTCCACTCTCGAGGATCGAGCCCGTGCTTGATCGCGGCTCGTTCAGCCGGGAGCCCAAACGCGTCGAAGCCTATCGGGAACAAGACGTTCTTACCGTGTGCGCGTAGCATCCGCGCATAGATGTCGGTCACCGAGAAGGCGTACCAGTGACCAATATGGAGATCGCCAGAGGGATACGGGAACTCACACAAGAGATAGTAGGGCTCTCTTGAGTCGTTGGTGAGATCGGTCTCATACAGCGTGAGGCTCTCCCACTTTTCCTGGGCCTTTTTTTCTATGGCTGAATGGTCGTATGCCACGGTCGGGTCCGCATTATACCATTTCTCCTCGGCGGCGGTTCCGGCGTTACCAGTGCAGAAAGACCATCACATCACCATCCTGCACCACATAGTCCTTCCCTTCAGTCCGCACCTTGGCCTGCTCGCGTGCGGCGGCATAGCTGCCGGCGGCAAGCAGATCCGCAGTCGCGACAACCTCGGCACGAATAAACTTCTCCAGGAAGTCGTTGTGGATCGCGGCGCCAGCAGTTGGTGCCGTGCTCCCTTGCGTGATCGTCCAGGCGCGCGTCTCGTCCGTACCGGTGGTGAAAAACGAAATTAAATTGAGCGTTTTGTACGACTTGCGAATAAGATCGGTGAGACCATCCTCGTGCACGCCAAGCTCTTGGCGGAAGCTTGCGCGATCTTCGTCGGCGACATCGTTCAACTCTCGCTCCGTTGCGGCGTCGAGATAGACGTATTCACTGCCGAACGACGCGATGATGTCGAGCGCACGCTCGGCTCGCCCGTCTGTAAGCTCGTCGAGATTGTGCCCCCCACTCTTTTTGTTCAAGCCATAGAGAATCGGCTTCATGGTGAGGAGATTTAAATATGCGATTCGCTTCTTCTCCTCGGGAGTGAGGTTTGCATGGAGCGCGAGCTTCCCCTCGGCGAATCCTTGCTCGAGCTTCTTCAGCACGTCGTCCTCCTCCTTGGCACCCTTCACGTTGGTTTGGATATCGCGCACAAGCTTGTCGCGGCGCTTGCGCACCTGCTCTGCATCAGCGAGTACGAGTTCGAGATTGGTAACCTCAATATCTTTATAGGGTTCTATCTGCTCATCGACGTGCGTGATGTTCGTGTCGTCGAAGAATCGCACGAGCTCCAAGATCGCGTCGGTCTCGCGAATGTTGGCCAAGAATTGATTGCCGAGACCTTCGCCCTGCGAGGCACCCTTGACGAGCCCCGCGATGTCGACAAACTCTATGGCCGCCGGGATAGTCTTCTCGCTTTTTGAAAACGAGGTCAGGGCGGCAAGGCGTTCGTCAGGCACGCCCACGACTCCAACAGAAGGGTCGATGGTACAAAACGGATAGTTCTCGCACGGCACCGACGCTTTGGTGAGTGCATTAAAAAGCGTGGACTTCCCCACGTTGGGCAACCCGACAATCCCAATCTTCAGCATATGAGCTTCTATGGCTCCAAGAATACCACGCATTGCGCGTATGCTACTATCGCTGGATGCAACGCGTACTTGTCTCGGGGGCACTTGCCTATGATCGGATCATGGACTTCCCGGGCAGGTTCCGAGAGCACCTCCTGCCGGACAAGCTACACGCACTGAGTGTCAGCTTCACTGTATCACCACCCGTCGAGCAGTTTGGCGGCCCTGCGGGCAACATTGCCTACACACTGTCTCTGTTAGAGGCAGAGAGCGAGATTGTTGAGCAGTGCGGGCTCGGACTTTGCTCGTTATAGCGCACATTTGCGCGACACGGGCATCGATACTGAGTCGATCCAGATCTCCAGCGATACCCCAACGGCAAGCGCATACATCATCACTGACCAGGACGATAACCAGATCGCCGCATTCTCATCAGGCGCGGGAGATCGGGCGTACACTATGGCAATAGATCCGCACTCATTCGCGCTTGCGATAGCGAGCCCCGGCTGTCTTGACGACATGGTGGCCATGCCGAGGCTCTTCCGCGAGAGCGGCGTGCCCTTTTTTTACGACCCGTGGCAACGGATCCCCACGCTCTCACGGGAGCAGCTCATAGACGGCATCACTGGAGCCGAGGCCGTCTTCGTCAACGATTATGAAATGAAGCTCATCGAGGAGCGAACGGGGTTGGATGAGAAGACTCTTTTAGAAAAGACCGAGGCGTTGGTGATAACGCTTGGCGCCGAGGGCTCACGCATCATCACACACGAGGGAGCGAAGGAGGTAGCACCCGCCGTGGTCGCGGACGCGATCGACCCTACGGGTGCGGGCGATGCGTATCGCGCTGGCTTTTTAAAGGGCCGCCTCGCCTCCCTATCACTCGAGGCGTGTGGCAAGTTGGGCGGCGTTTCTGCGGCATATGCCGTCGAGAAGTATGGCACCCAAAATCACACATTCACCCTCGACGAGTTCCGTCTTCGCTACACGCGCGCCCACGGCGAAGATTGCCCAATTTAGGTATACTGAAACTCATATGAAAAATGACATCAAGGATATTTCGCTCGCTGAGACGGGCGCACAACGCATCGCATGGGCCGCCCAGGATATGCCGGTACTACGCACCGTGCGTGAGCAGTTTATAAAGGACCAGCCGCTCAAGGGTCATCGTCTCGCTGCCTGTTTGCACGTCACCGCTGAAACGGCCAATCTCATGATCGCGCTCAAGGCGGGCGGCGCTGAGGTCGCGTTATGCGCCTCGAACCCTCTCTATACCCAAGATGACGTAGCGGCGAGCTTGGTTAAAGATCACGGCATCTCCGTCTTCGCTATCAAAGGCGAGGACCACGACACCTTTTTCAAGCACCTTGAGGCCGTCATTGCAACCAAGCCAGACCTCACTATGGACGACGGCGCAGACCTCGTATCCACGATTCATGCGAAGCACCCTGACCTCCTTGCAAACCTCAATGGCGGCACCGAGGAGACAACGACTGGCGTCATTCGACTGCGTGCCATGGCCAAGGATGGCGCCCTCAAGATGCCCGTCGTCGCAGTCAACGATGCGAAGACCAAAAACATGTTCGACAACCGCTACGGCACCGGCCAATCAACGCTTGACGGTATTATTCGAGCGACCGACGTGCTCCTGGCGGGTAAAACCTTTGTGGTTGCCGGCTATGGCTGGTGCGGCAAAGGGTTAGCTATGCGAGCTCGGGGGATGGGTGCAAACGTGATAGTGACCGAGATCGACGCCGTCAAGGCACTTGAGGCGGCCATGGATGGGTTTCGTGTCATGCAGATGACCGACGCTGCGGCTATTGGCGATATCTTTTGCACCGTCACCGGTGACACGAATGTCATTACTGTCGAGCATTTCAAGAAGATGCGGGACGGAGCGATGGTTGCCAACTCTGGACACTTTGACGTCGAGGTAGACATCAAGGGGCTCGCGAGTAGTGCGAGCAGTGTGCGTAAAGGCGTGCGCAATTTTGTCGACGAATACACCCTCGATGGGAAGCGTATCTACGTACTCGCGGAGGGCCGCCTGGTGAACCTAGCGGCAGCCGATGGCCACCCCGCCTCGGTGATGGACATGAGCTTCTCGACGCAAGGCCTCGCGTGTGTATGGATGGCACAGAATGATCTCGCGCCAGAGGTCTACGATGTGCCAGGCGAGACCGAAGACACCGTCGCAATGCTCAAACTCGCATCAATGAACATCACGATCGACACGCTGACTCCCGCACAGCAAAAGTATCTCTCCAGCTGGCAAGAAGGCACCTAGCGCCGCTCGATAATCTTCACCACCCCCTTATCAGCGTCGACTTCGATCAGATCACCATCGTGCAAGAATTGACTCGCCACTTTAGTGCCGATAATACACGGCTTCTTGAGTTCGCGTGCGACAATCGCCGCGTGGCAGAGCATGCCGCCGGCACTGCCTGCGTCTGTCTTACGTATCTGAGAGAAAGGTTTAATCCATACCATGGCCCCGTTTCTCTCAACTATACGAATTTTATCTGTATCGGGCAACCGCGCTCAGCGGTCGCGCGCGAGTCTGGTGAGCCGAATGGCCTCGAAGGAATAGCGGCCCCCGAGCGCGTGGAAGATGGGGGCGAGCTTGTCATCGGTGGCCCCGGCCAGCACTTCGTGAATCTCATCAAGCACATTCGTTGGCACGAGGTGGATAAAATCGGCGCGCGCGAGTTTACCTATACTCGCAAGCTCCTCCAGGTGCGTAACAATCGTCGACACAGCGAGCCCGCGCTCCTTGGCAACGCTCTTCAGCGTCTTGCCGTCTCGCACCGCTTGCAGGGTCTCGGCAAGCCGGCCCGGCAGACCAACTCCTGTCTTGGCTCTCCCCTTCTTCGTGCGCGACACCTTTCCGTCAAACCACGCACCGCCCATGGCTTTCACAAACTTCTTTTGCATCGTTGCGATTTCGGCCTGCGGCATCTGAGCGAACGCGTCTGTTGCTGCCTCGGAGGCCGCTCGAAAGGTCTTGTCCTTTTCAAGCACCTCGGGGTGCACCTCGAGTGCTCGAGCATTGAGGCCAGTTAAATACACTCCCGAGAGCCGACGCACGCGCGAGAGCGCCACGTAACCTTGACCATATTCAAATGCCTTCGAGAGATCCATAACAGCAGCGTCCATGCTCATGCCCTGACTCTTGTGCACCGTCATGGCGTAGGCCAATCGTAGCGGGATCTGGGCGACACTCGCCTTGACCTTACCTTGCTCCTCGAACTGCCACTCCATCGGCTCGGTTGCGATACGCCTACCGTCCTTTGTTTGTACAACGGGCATGCCGTCCGACCCCCAGCCAGCGACGGCACCGAGTGTCCCGTTGACGAACTTGGCTTGTGGTGAATTCTTCGTAAACATCACTGCCGCACCCTCCTTGAGCTCAAGAAGCTCGGGCGAGAGACAGCCGCGCTTCAGCCCCTCAACCAGCGTATCCTTACCCTTGGTTGTCATCCGAAACGTTCGCGACTTGCCAGCGAGTTTGGCGAGCTCAGCAGCGTTAATCATATCGACATCGGCATTATGTGAAAAAAGTTTGGGCATGTCTGCCGGGACGGTATCACGGGCGACCTCGCGTGCGGCCAAACTCTCGTGGTGTAGTGCCTCAACCGTGCCTGAGCGTATCGCCGAAAGCACTTCGAGAAAGGCGCTGTCGTCTTGACGAAACTGCTCGGTGAGATAGCACGTGAGCAGATGGAACTCGCGCCACGTAGCTGATTCATAGGCAAATGATAGCTCTCGTGCGCGCGAGACTGGCGGGAGCTGAAAAAAATCCCCGACCAACACCACGACGAGACCCCCGAAGGGCGTATCGACACGTCGCACTTCCCGGCAGACCGCGTCGACCATTTCAAACGTTGCCGCGGAGAGCATCGAGATCTCCTCGATAATCAGTACCTTCGCCTTCCCGATCCTCCGCGCAATGTGTTCTTTGCTCGCAATACGATCAACATCAGCTGGAGACAGAGACTCTGCAATACCGATGCCGCTCCACGAGTGCAACGTCATACCGCCGACGTGCGTCGCGGCGATGCCGGTTGCGGCCGTAATCGACGGCTCGATGCCCGACGCGCGTAGCCACGCCACAAACTCGTTGATGGCGTGTGTTTTGCCACTCCCCGGTTCTCCGGTAAGAAATACGTTTGCACCAGTTTTTAGTACCACCAGTGCCTCTCCTTGTGTCATCTCCCTACTCTAGCAGATGTCGAAACTCGTACCTGACGACCGTGTGGTGTATAATGTGTTGATTATGCGACGTTTGACGGGATCTGTGTATCATGCGTAATGGATTAAAGATTCTCATCATCGCAGACGCCTGGGCCAACCTGGCTCTGGGCATGATCGGACCCATCTACGCCATTTTCGTCGGCCAAATAGGCGGCGACATTCTTGATGTAGGCTGAGCATACTTCACGTTCACCTTCACGTCGGGGGTGGTGCTCTATCTCATTAGCACATGGGAAGACAAAGTGCGCTACAAGGAGCGTCTGGTCGTCATAGGCTACGGCGTGAGCACACTCGGATGCTTCCTATACCTGTTCACTATCACTCAACTAATGCTGCTTATCACACAGGTGGTGCTCGGTGTCGGTGTCGCGTTAGTAAGTCCAGCATTTGACGCTCTGTATGCACACTTCGTAAAGACGAAGGAGGAGGCATTAGACTGGGGCGCGTGGGAGGCAATGGGTACATGGTGGCGGCTGTGTCTTCAATACTTGGGAGCGTGGTTGTAGATGTGTACGGATTCTACTATTTGTTCGTATTTATGTTTATCGCCTCGCTGTTGGGCACCATCGCTTCGTCTCTTCTGTTCCGCGATAGAGAGTATCCCTTCGCCACAACACTGCGCACCGACGCTGGCAGCAATATACACTAACGTGCCGCCTGCTGGCTTACTGTCCGCGATTCCCGAAGAAATTGAGTATCGCGTGATATGTGTTGTACGTGCTGTCCTTGATGGCGTTCAGCACCGTAGAGCCGAGCGTCGGTGGCGCTACGGGCGCCGAGGCGACCGTGAGGTTGAGCACACGACAGTGACTCGCCATGTCTGTGAGCGCCGTCCCATTCACGATAGCTACACAGGCCTCGGCCGCGTAGGTGCCCGGTGCCGCCTGAGGCACAACCCACCCCGTAAACAATCGTTGCGGCGCTCCTGGTTTTAACAACGCCTGCGAGGGTATCTCTACGACGTGCTCCCACGACCCATCGCTTTGTTCATCAACCCACAATCGCACAGAGAACGTCGTGGCGGTATTGGACCCAGCGTTACGTACCAAGAGACTGAACCCCAGGGGGCTCTGTGCGGCAACTGGCGTAGCTGCCTTCCCCGATGACAACGAAAGCTCCTCTATGAAGAGATCATTGCGCGCGCTTGAGCGCGCCCTTGGTTGTGGCGTCGGCGTAACGTCACCAGAGCTACCAGCACCTGAGCGCGCGCCGGTGGTGGCAGACCCGGTGTCCGTCGTGGTCGGTGGCTCGCCGGCCGCATCGTTGGTGACCGTCGGGGGCGGCGTGACGGCCGTGCCGTCCGCTCTCGGTGATGACGGTGGAGGTTCATCAGGCGGTGGTTCTGTATCGGCCGGTGGCGACTCGGGCGCTGGCGGCGGAGGTGTTACATCTGGAGATGGCCCATCTGGTTGCGGCGGTTCTGCCGGTGGCGGGTCTGCGGGTGCATCGCGCGCCGTGCTCTCGCGCGTAACCTTAATGGTTGCGTATTGCGCATCCATGGACGTAACCTCCAGCGTTATCCCGCGGGCCGCATCGTGGAATGCGTGCCCTGGTGTAAACACGACAGGAGAACCAATGCTACGTGTCGGGATCAGCGTATCCATATCATAGGAGAAATAACTGGGCTGCATTCTCACGTACACGCCCGGTGCTACCGTCCCGCTCCCGCTCCCGCCCACGTCGCTCTGGGGTAGCCCATCGAATCCAACTGGCCGACGATATTCGGCGAAGAGGAAGCCTCCGTGCGGTACGGGCATACGCAGCTCCTTGATCCCGCTCGAAGGCGTTTCAAGCACATCAAGCGTATAGGTGCCAGAGGAGTTGGCCACGGCAACCTGCCCACTCGAGAGTACCCCCATCTTCTCCCGGTGATAGCTACTCAGATCTCTCAAATAGGACCCCATAACATCCGTGGTGTCTTCGTAGCGACCCGTCCAACAACCGTCCGCCTGCGGATCGCGCACGTCGGTGCTAAAATAGAGTCCACCCGAGCAACGAGAGCTCCCCGCGTGCCCTAGATGCCACAGCTTATGGCCAAGTTCGTGCACAATGTCGGGCACCGTGAGCTTATCACCACGGTGCGCCGAGATAGGGACAAACGAGACAGTGCCCTCCTGTGTCTGGGCGATGTAACCACTCTCCCCAGCCGTGCCGACTCCGTACAGGAGTACAACAACTGCATCTCGACCAGAGAAGTTGACGTCCGCGTCCGCAACACTCACGAGATCCTTCATCAGCTTTGGATAATTGATGTCATAGCCGAGGCCGCCGTTGAGAAAGCGTCCTGCATAGTCCGCGAGATTGCCTGGCACCGTAAACCATCCATAGACCTCCCCAGTGATCTTCGACTTGCCGTAGGTGTTGTCTTGGATGAATGTGTTCACTGAGCGCTCACGGGTGTACATCATCTGCTCGACATAGTCTTTGGTGAACGGTCGGTTCTTGTCCTTCCAATCCTGAAAGTCAACAAGGAGCACGGGGATGTTGTAGCTCGATTTGAGCGATGGGCGTTGTGGCACTGCAATCGTAATGGGGTTTGATGGCGGCGACTCATGCCCCGCCCAGTCGACGGCGGTGACCGTGTAGGTGTAGGTTGCGCCAGCCTCAGGCCACCGCGTGTCGTTGGCATTCAACGTTTTCCACCCGGTGCTCAGGAGTACGCCATCACGATAGACATGATATTCCTTGATCCCCGCACCAGCGTCGGCTGGCGCGCCATAAGAGAAATTGACGGAGTAATACACCTTGCCGCTTGGGCGAAGATTCTGCGGGGCGCTTGGTCCCTCGCTCGATGCGACGGCAGCGAGCCCATAACTTGAGGCAAGTTGCTCGAATGGCGCGAAAAGTGCCTCAAGACCTCCCCAAAAGATGAGCGGCGTGGTCACTGTCGCGGCCTGCGTCGATTGTGGAGTAAGAAGGACGAGACACAGCAGACCCGCTACCGTGACCGCCCTGCTCACGTGCGCTCTCATGCACCCAATTCTAACACGCACGCTGTGGCCGCACGGTCTATACGTCCCAGGTAAACCCGCGACCGAAGTGCCCCCACGTGCAGGTATCAGCGAATTTGACCGTGTCGAGCTTGAGGGCCTTTTTGATGCCGAGCGGTGTCAGGTCGTATCCGGTGATCTGCTCTTCGACACCGTCGATAACTGCAACGGCCATGACAGGCTCCGGTTTGCCAATCGCATAGGCAAGTTTGGTATGCACGGTCTTCGCCTTGCGCGCGCGGAGCAGATCGACCGCACTGCGCCGGCACATGTAGGCACCCGAGCGGTCTACCTTGGTGTAATCCTTGCCCGAGAACGAGCCTCCGCCAATGGCGATCTCCGGGCCATAGTTATCCACGATGAGCTTACGACCCGAGAGGCCAGTGTCGGCATCGAATCCACCCTGCGTCCACTCTCCCGCGACGTTGAGCAGGTACTCCTTTGCGTCGATCTCCTTCTTGACGAGTGGCAAGAGGTCCACATTTTTGCTGTTCTGGAAGCTGGCGATAGCCACGGTTACCACGCCATCTTCGACCGTTACCTGTGTCTTGCCGTCAAACGGATACACCTCATAAATCTTCTGGCACAGGGTGCGCGCGAGCTCATATTCGAGTGGCATGAGGGTCTCGGTCTCGCTGGTCGCATAGCCCTTCATGATGCCCTGATCGCCGGCGCCTCCGGTGTCGACGCCGCGACCAATCTCCCTACTTTGCTGTGCAATGTTCTCAATCACCTTGTATTCGGCACCGACGATCCCCCGCACAATACCGACAATGTCCGGCTTCGCCGAGGAGGTAACCTCGCCATTAATCGTGATGAGGTTGTGGCCGCCCATAATCTCGACGGCGACACGACTCTGTGGATCGCCTGCGAGATACGCGTCGAGTAAGCTGTCAGCAATAAAGTCACAACGCTTATCCGGGTGGCCCGGGCTCACAAATTCTGCAGTTCTAATCATGATATGTCATCAATAACGTACTCACGTGAATAATAAGAAAAGACGTGTGCCGCGTGAGCGGCGTACCGGCGTATCTTTCCCGAGCGGGTTGGAGTTGGCACACTTACGAGGAAGTTCCTCAGTGCTGCCGGCAGGTCATAAAGCCAATTCTCTCACTGCCTCTTGATACAACTTGCTCAAGTTGTAGGACTATCCTAGCACATAAAAATCGATGCGACCGGAGTATCACGCCTTCGCGCGGTGCGCACGAATCCATCCCCATAGCACGATCCCAATCGTGATAAGTACGAACAGCTTCCCGAAGGGATAGATGCCCTTTTCATAGCCCAGCGGCGGGCCACTCATAATAAACCCAATGCCAGAGCTCATCGGGTAGATCAGTAGATCAAGCAAGACGACGATGGGGACGTAATAGAGAGTGAACTTCAGCCACCTATGAAACGTTTCTGCATTTGCTAAGAGGAGCACGATGGCCACGACCAACATCATCGCACCCAAGTCGATAAGGGGCCAACCGAGAGTCCCCACGTAAGGCGAATTGCAAAACACGCCCCAATCATCAACACTGTTCTTGCAAGTGCCTATTGAAAGATGAAGAAACCAGACTCCGCGAAAGTACTGGCCAGCCAAATACGTAACCCCAGCAAGCACAAAGACGAGGGCTTTCTTGTGTGCGAGCGTCATATCAATTCTCGCAACTCACTCAGCATAGAGAGGATGGCCTCGGCTTGATCGGGTGGCATGTCGAGCGTGGTGCTGCGCCCGCGCTCCTGCGAGCGCAGATAGAGCGATACGTCTTTCTGTACATCTTTCTCGATCTTGTCGATGAGTTTCAGGGTCTGCTTCGTGTTCGACCGGTGTATGGTGAGCTGTCGCACGAGCTCTCGCAGACGCGCCATGAGCTGGTGATTTTGTCGCGCCGAGAGCGGCAGAGTGGCCAGCGGGTCGGTGCCCGGAGCCGATGACACGACCGTGAAGTCGGGCATGCCGTCGCCGGTCACGTCGACCGCTGGAGCGGTCGAGGATCCGTTCACCACCGAGAGCATGATCGTCGAGTGGTAGGTAGTCGGGATTCTCGTAAAGGTCTCACTCGCCGTCACCGTACTATGACTATCCAGCGTATCAATAGTGAGTGTCGTGGGGCCACTTGCGTACCCCACCGCGCTCACCTCGTAGGTGCCGCTCTTTGGCACCTGTATATACTGCTCGTTGCCTACGGTCTGTACCGAGCTACCGGGGATATCGCGCTTGATCCCGGCGAAGTCTGTACCCGGCATGGGTACCACGCCGGTCTGCCTGCCACTCGCGTCGGTAACGACGGTGTTCACGGGCGAATGCGAGCTGATCCGCAGAGTAAGCGGATTAGTCCCTTCGGTAGGCCTGGTTAGAGAGATGTAGGCCTCGTCACGCGGGTTCGACCCGCTGAGAATGTCTGCAATAACGTTCTGTATAGGCGCGCTTGAAAAAAGATTTTGATGGATAATATGTCCCTTCCCATCTTCTTGATACCTCGAAGCATTGAAGTAAAAATCTCTTCCCCACCTCCAGCCGCACTGCCCGTCACGACCGTGCCATCACCGTCCTGAGTCTCTGTCAGCGTATGCGAGATCGCGGGAGTAGATGCACAGGCATCCTCGCTCAGGGCGATGACGAACGTAAGACTCGAGCACATGATCCGCGACGAGCCGGTGGTGTATGACAACGCTTTGACGGTGTTTTGCCCCCACCCTGCAATGGTGCTGACCACAAGACCCCAGGGCTGCACCCACGAGTCGAGTGCCGCATGCGTCGCGGACGCTTTGTCGATCAGTGTCTGAGAGAGCGCTTGTGGAGTTATGAGTGCGCCTGCATGTCCGAGCTTCGCGTCCAACTGCGCCGCGTCTGTAAGAAAGCGGGCGAGCGCGTTCTGCGTGGTCAGCGTACTCCCATAGTTCGACGCGAGGGTCTGTGTGAGCGTGCCACTCGAGTCGAACGACACGACAGGATCAGACACGTGAGCGAAATAGGCAGTGCTCGGTAAGAGACCGTAGGCTCATGGTAACGTATCGGCCACTGCACGCGCACCGTGCGCGTCAATGACCATGCCCATCCCGGCTTCCTGCTCATCGCCATGGAGCATCGCCGCGATATCACTGGGTGTCCCGAGCTGGGGCGTGCCGACCATGATGATATGGTCGATATATTTCGGCGCGTCGGCACCGAACGATATCGCGGCGGCCTTCGCGAGCAAACCGCCATCGCTGTGCGCCACAAGGGTCACCCGCCCCGTGGGTGACGACGACGCCATAGCGATGATCGTATCCTTGAGGTACACCTGCTTGATCGTGCCGTCTGGCATCATGGTGGTGGTGCCATTATTTACGATATCGCGCACATCATAGCGCCAATCATAGGGATAGGACTGCCAGTGCTGGAACTTGAAGGTGCTCGACGCCACAAGCGTGTCGAGATAGGTAGTGAAGCTCTTGTACACATCGAGATTCTTGCCGAAGGTGTTCGCAATCTTGGTCGCGAGCGGGTTGTGCTCTTGGATTGTACCGATAATGTCCTTGGTGTAGAGCGGGTATTTGCTCGTCCCGTCGGCGTTCATCTTGAGATAGGGAATGTCAGTGAACACGTCGGGCTCCCAGACCTGATGTTCTCTATGTAATACGTCCCGATAGTAGAGTCGACTGCCCTCGAAGCCGGGCAAGAAGAGCACGTCTGACGGGCACCCGGTTTCGCGACACGGGAGATACGCCTGGTTGATGAGCACGGCAGGAATCGTTTCTGCCGCATTACTTTTCACCTGTGTACCATTCGGCTCGGGCGATAGACCTGCGAGCCCGATCTCGACTGGCCGATAGCCGTTCGGCCAGGTCGTAAAGGTGAAGCCCATCAGGCGTGTGAAGGTGTGGAAAAGGCCGTCTGAACAATATGTCTCGATCGGTATCGGTAAAGAAATACTTCTGCATGCTCGTCCGGCAGTCGAACTTTTCAGTGCTATAGGGGGAATAAGGATCAAGACAGATCACCCACGGTGTTTTCGCTACGTTACTCGCCTGCGGATCTCGAATAGTAAAGGTGATGTACGCCGGCTCGCCGAGGAGATAGATGTTACCGATGCTCCCCGAGTTAATCGTGGGTTGTGGCGACATATCACTGGGTGACCCTTTCATGATGCCACTCGCATCGAGCTGTGCGTACGTCGAGATGATGGCGTTCGCACGCCCTGGGAGCACCAGTGCTCCGGCGGTGATAAGGAGTATGCCAACGCCGAAGAGCTTGGTGTGGGACATGTTGGTATGCTACACCGTGTGTACTCAGTGCGCAATAATCTTTGACTCAGTGCAAGAGTGTGGCGCCCGTCACGAACGAGTCGTGCACCCAGGGGATCTGTGCGAAGAACGGACCGAACACGCCGAGCGCGATTGTTGCGATAATCGCCGAGCCGATAAAGAATCCTATGCCGTACACGATACCCACCGAGAACATACGCCGTAGCGAATTCTGCCGCGCGAGTTGGTTGTTAATCTACTCGAGATGTTCGACAACCGCCCGGTATTCCTCAGGACTCATGGCATCAAGTATACCGTAGCGCGCACGCCGCTACGCGCTACTTCCCCAGGTCGGCCGCCTGTAATGGACTTTGAATTTCTGGTGGCTCCATCTTGATAGCACCAAACTGCTTCTCGTAGTTTTCCAACTGGGTGCTCATCCACAGGGCAATGCTCTTCATGATCTGTGGCGTGGTCGCAAATGAGTCGAGACTATTGCCCGACGTGAGGATGAAGGTGAAGACTTCTTTGTTGTAGGCGCCAATGGCACCGTCACAAAACTTTTTGGGTAGCTGGTCGAGATCTACTTTGGTGGGATCAATCATATGCAGGCAGTGTACAGCATGGCGCCACTTTGGCGAATCGAGCGGGTATACTAGGTACATGTCCACCGACGACTTGAAACAGCGCCTGGCCAAGGTGCTCCGCGGCGACGTGAGCGATGATCCCGCAACACTAAAGATTTTTAGTCGTGATGCATCGCTCTTCACACGCACGCCATCGCTCATCGTCTACCCAAAGGACGCCAAAGACCTCGCGAGCCTTGTTGACGAGATCGCGCGGGCGCGCGCAGAGGGCCTGGATGTCTCGCTGACCGCGCGTGCGGCGGCGACCGACATGTCGGGAGGCTCCCTCACGACCAGCGTCGTTGTCTCGTTTACCAAATACTTCAACCACATGGGCGAGGTGGGGAGCGACTACGCCATCACCGAGCCGGGCGTATTCTACCGAGACTTCGAGAAGGCAACACTCGAAAAAAACCTGATCCTCCCCTCCTACCCCGCGTCGCGCGAGCTGTGCGCAATGGGCGGCATCGTAGCGAACAATTCTGCAGGTGAACGCACGCTTGAGTACGGACAGACTGAGCGCTACATCGAATCACTTGATGTCGTACTCTCAGACGGCTCACGCGCGACCTTTGGGTCGCTTACGCCAGAAGAGGTCGAGGATAAAAAGAAGCTACCGACCCTTGAGGGCTCGATTTATCGAAATCTCGACCCCCTATTAACAAACAACGCACGGCTCATCGAGGCACACCGACCAAAGGTTTCTAAGAATGCGGCGGGCTACGGGCTGTGGCGTATACGCGACGAACGCACTGGCTCGACAAACCTAGCGAAACTGATTTGCGGCTCGCAGGGCACGCTCGCCCTGTGGACGAGCGCCAAACTGCGATTAATCAAACCGAAGGAGCACCGCGCGATGCTCGTCATCTTCCTGAAGGATCTCAACATCCTACCGACCATTGTGGGGAGGATCCTCCCGTTCAATCCAGAGTCGTTCGAGTCGTATGATAAGCACACCTTTGAGCTTGCGGTCCACTTCCTCCCGCAAATGCTCGAACAGATGGGCTGGGCGAAGGCTGCGCGACTCGGGATAGACTTCCTCCCTGAGACGGCGATGGTCGCCTTTGGGGGCGTGCCAGAGATGTTGCTCATGGCCGAGTTCGCAGAGGACACTCTCGAAGAGGCCGGCCAGAAGGTCGCCGACGCCCGCAGTGCACTCTTCGACCTCGATGTACACACCAAGATCGAGAAGGACGAACGCGAGTCTGAAAAATACTGGATCGTGCGGAGAGAGAGCTTCTCTCTACTGCGAAAAAATCTTACGAACCTCTACCCAGTGCCGTTTATCGATGACTTTGTGGTACCGCCTGAATGCTACCCCACGTTCCTGCCCAAACTCAACGCGCTCCTCGATGTCTATAAGGACCACATGGTGTATACGATTGCGGGACACGTCGGCAATGGCAATTTCCACCTCATTCCCCTTATGGATCTCACCAAGGCGGAGAACCGCAAGATCGTCCTCGAGCTCGCGCCCAAGGTCTACGAACTCGTTATCGCAGAGGGCGGGACCACCACCGGTGAACATAATGATGGCATCATTCGCACCCCTTTTCTCACTATGCTCTTCGGGCCTGACATGGTGAAGCTTTTTGAAGAGACGAAGAGGATCTTCGATCCCCAGAACGTGTTCAATCCGGGTAAAAAAGTCGGCGGCACCTTCGCGGACATTGAACGCGATATGATCACCACCAACAGCCACTAGCGCCAGGTTGCCCGCACCGAGAATTTTGCTACTCTAGAGACTATGAAGCGTGCCTTCGCAATTATTATCGTGGTGTTACTTGCGCTCAGTATGATCGGAGCGCTCATCCCCGCTCTCTTCTACTAGGCGCGGTTCCTAGACTGCCGCGATGATCGGCTGTGCGAACAGTACACTGTTCGCAAATACCAAGAGCGCAACCATAAGGAGAAGGAGTGCCAGAGCCGCCGCAACGTGTCGGAGGTGTCGGCGATGGAACTCGAGTTCCGTCACGTAGACTAGAATAAGCACGATAATAATGCTCAGCACGTAGTAGGCGTACTGCAGTGCGGTTTTTGGTGCCGTGATGAGGTGTTGCCACCACGCGGCTGTGGGGCCTGTGGGTGCCACCAGTCCCGTAGCCTCTGACCCGAGCACGAGGTTGGCTGTGGTGGTCGTGACCGGCGCCGCAGGAGTGACCGTCTCAGTAGACGAGGAGGGAGCACTCGCCGTGGCCAGCGCGAGCTCTGTCGGCGGAATGGTCGATGACGAAAGTGTGACGACTCTGTTTTGTTGCCGTACTGAGGCAGGCGTCCCAAACATTTCTGCCAC
The DNA here is from genome assembly GCA_002773355.1 of Candidatus Kaiserbacteria bacterium CG10_big_fil_rev_8_21_14_0_10_56_12. Classification (GTDB taxonomy): domain Bacteria; phylum Patescibacteriota; class Minisyncoccia; order Phycocordibacterales; family Phycocordibacteraceae; genus C7867-001. The sequence continues at coordinate 6,919 of PFBL01000011.1, read as the reverse complement.
AAAAAGCGTCGAACGGCCTTCGTAAGTGCCGCGGGCGACCGCGATGCCAATTTGAGTGAAATGCCCATTCAAGACGTTGGCCCGGTGCGTAGGCGAATTCATCCAAGCGCGCTCCACGTCGACCGAGTCGGAGAAGTCGACGGCGAGATTCTCGCCAGCATAGGTAAAGGTATAGCCGGCCTGTTGGAACCAGTACCACGAGTTCTTCCCATCGATGGGTGATGTATGTGCGAAGTAGCCTTTTTCTGCCATATCGTTCGCCTTGGCCTGCGCCGCCGCGGTGAGTGCCGGACTCACGGCGAGCCCGCCGAGCTGATGAGCGACACGATCACCGTTCGTAAGGTCGACGAGGACCGAGGAGATCACCGAGGCGAGTGACGAGCTCTCGAGGAGAAAATGGTCTGCAACGATGAGCCCGAATATGCTGATGATGGCAAACAGCAGGAGCTCGACCACGCCACCGACGACATACGGGACGTTATCACCTTCTTTGTGCTTTCTGAGGTAGGCAAAAGGCTTCATATGCGATGAAATTACTATACCACATGTACAAACGACCCGCTATAGCGGGCTCTTTGCTAGGTAAAATACTGCGTCCGACTGAAAGAAAATTTTGCGCGGGAGCGTATTTGAATGTATAGTTCACAGATAGCGGGTCGCACAAAGGTGCCCCAAGGAGTAGTAGGTGCGGAAGATAAAGTTCTTTATTATAGCCATGTTCGTGCTCTGCCCCACGGCCGTGTACGAACCATACGAACCACGGGCAGTGCCCATCGTCGAGCCGATCGTGGTAGCACCAGCCGTCCGCACGGGCGTAGGACGTGACGCGTATCGTCCGGTGGCCGTGTCGCGCAAAACAGTGCTGGCGAGCTACTATGCCATGTGGTTCGACGGACGCAGGACGGCGAACGGAAAGCCGTTCAGCGTCCATGACCCGGGCATGATAGCGTGCCCGTCAGGCAAGATGCTCAACAAACGCCTACGTATCACAAATCCGAAGAACGGGAAGGTGATCTACGGTAGGTGCGACGACATCGGGCCAGACCAGAAGAGGTTCCCAGAGCGCGGACTCGACCTCTCACCGGCCGGGTTCGATGCGCTTGGCATCGACAAAAGAGACGGGCTCGCAACGCTCGTCATGGAGGTGCTCAAATGAGACCACGCCCGAGGGCGCTCGTAGACCACGAGCGCCCTCATTCTTATCCCCACCTTTCTTGCTTTTTATAACGATTCCTGGCATAGTAGTAGCACTCGCAGAGTATAAAACTTCGTTGGGTCGCATAGATCCCCAGGGTGTTGTTTCGGCGAGGTTAATCAGTTAAATCCAATTCATGGACGCATCAACAGATTCAGTACAGGGGAATAAGCTTTATGTCGGCGGCATCCCCTACCGCTCGACAGAAGACGATTTGAAAAAGGCATTTGGCGAGGCCGGATCAGTCGTTTCTGCTAGCATTATTAGTGACCGTATGACCGGTCGCTCACGCGGCTTCGGCTTCGTCGAGATGGCCTCTGAGGCAGAAGCACAGGCCGCGATCGACCGATGGGATGGCAAGGAATTTGACGGGCGTACGCTCTCAGTCTCCTTTGCTCGCCCACAGGGCGAGCGCCCACCTCGTACTGCCGGTGGCTTCGGCGGCGGCAACGGTGGCTACGGTGCACGGGGCGGATACTAATCTCCTCGCGCCTCTCCGGCACAACGCCGCGAGACAGAAAATGCCCGCGCACTAATGTGCGGGCATTTTCTGTTACTATCTCCTGAACAATGCACCCAGACCCTAAAGACGCGGCGTGGCTCCTCGAGGAGAAGTACCACGGCGTCGAGAGCGACGCCTACCGAGCCGACTGCGAGCGGCTCGCCATAGGCGAGCCGCTCGCCTACGTGATCGGCTGGCAACCCTTCCTCGGATTAACAATCCGCGTTGACTCGCATCCCCTCATCCCCCGCCCCGAGACCGAGTGGTGGACGGAACGTATGTTACGTAAAGTTGGCGCGGTTTTTTCTGCGACTGGCTGCCCGAACGACAGTGGGCCCGAAGGAGCAGAAAAGCCGCGCCAGCTTATCGTGCTAGATCTCTGTGCAGGCTCGGGCGCGATCGGCTGTGCCGTGCTCAAATACCTCCCAGATGCCGAGGTCTTTTTTGCTGAGATTGACCCGACACACGAAGCACCGATTCATAAAAATATCCGAGAGAACGGCCTCGATGCCTCGAGAGCTCACGTACTCATCGGCGACCTCTTCGACCCTCTCCCGCCCGACCTCCGCTTCGATCTCGTCGCCTGTAACCCGCCCTACATTCCTAGTGGACGTACACTCGACGCAAGCGTCTCAGACCATGAGCCCCCTCTTGCCATCTTCTCGGGTGCTGACGGCCTCGACCTCATTCGGCGCATTGCCACGGAGCTACCCAATCGCCTCGCTCCTGGTGGCCAGGCCTGGATCGAATGCGACAGCGCGCATGCCGAGGCCGCCCGCACACTCTTTACCTCGCATAGACTCGCGAGCTCACTACACAGTGATCAGTATGCGCAATCTCGCGTTGTCGTTGTATCATAGAGGTAATGTCTGCACAGCCGCTCCAGCTATTCGATTTCCCCATTACGATAGATCCGCATACGGTGATTGTCACTTTCTTTTTGCTCGTGGTGCTGTACTGGGTGATCTACACGATCGTGGCGATATACCACTGGCTTTCATACTCCCATCGCTCCGCGATTATCTTCCCCGCTATTGGCGTCCATTTAATCGTATCGTTCTTGCTGGTGGGCTACGCGATAACAGGGCTCCTATGAGAGAATTTGAACTCGAGCCGGGGGAGCATGTCGTGCGCCAAACCCGCAAGCATTGGTTCCTGTTCGTGGTGGGGTTGATACCGTATGTGATTCTCGCCCTTCTTCCGGCGCTCATCGCACCACTCATGCGACTCGCCCCACCACTCGCGCCCTACGCGCTGTTGCTCGACTTTACTGCACCGCTCTTGCGCGCAACGCTCGGACTCTGGCTCCTCTTAGTGTGGACCGCGGCGTGGGGTGCCTTGACGCGTTACTACCTAAACGCCTGGATCCTGACGAATCAGCGCATTGTTGAGATCAAGCAACGCCGCTACTTCAACCGCGAGGTTTCGAGCGTATTGCTCGACCGCGTACAAGACGTGACCACCGACGTGCGAGGCGTCATCCCCTCACTCCTCGGGATCGGGAGCATCAAGGTGCAGAGTGCCGGCGCAATGAACGAATTCCACATGTTCGGCATACCGCACCCAGAAGAAATGCGCGATTTGATATTGAAATACGTCCCCGAGGAACCCCCCGAAGCAGGTATCTGATACAATGGGTCTCATGGACGAACCGCTTGCTACGGAGCCCTACAAGGGGGTACGAGACTTCTATCCCGCAGACTGGGCGAAGCTCCAGTGGATCTTCACGCGCCTTCGCGAAACGCTCGCGCTCTGGGGGTATGAGGAATATAACGCTTCCCCACTCGAGCGCGCAGAGCTCTACGAGGCCAAGACGTCTGAAGAGATCGTCAATGAACAGACCTACACCTTCGTCGACCGAGGAGAGCGCCGCGTTACCTTGCGGCCAGAGATGACCCCTACTCTGGCGAGGATGGTCGCCGCGAAGCGGCGTGAGCTCGCGCTCCCCCTACGCTGGTTCTCTCTTCCAAACGTATTTCGCTATGAACGTCCACAGCGGGGTCGCCTACGCGAGCACTACCAGCTCAACGTCGACCTCGTGGGCTTACCTGAGGGCGAGGCCGATCTCGAGACGGTGCAGTTGGCACACGCCTTGATGCAGGCCTTTGGCGCAGATGACGCATCGTTTGTCATCAAGATTAATTCGCGCCCCTTGCTTAACGCCGCGTGCAGAGCCGCAGGTCTTGAAGACGACAAGATACAGGATTATCTGCGATTTCTTGACCGCAATGAGAAGATATCACGAGAAGAATTTTTAACAGCAACCGGGACCCTGAGCAGCCAGGACCCACTCTCGATTATCGATACTCCGGACGATCACCGCGACGTCGCGACAGAGAAGGCAAAAGTGCTCGAGCACGTTGCGCGTCTCAAGACAGCGGGAGTAACAAACGCCGTCTTCGCACCTCACGTCACGCGCGGGTTTGATTATTACACCGGCATGGTGTTTGAAGTATTTGATACCGACCCATCGAACGCTCGCTCGCTCTTTGGCGGCGGCCGCTTCGATGGGCTCGTCGCCCTCTTTGGCGGGGAGCCGGTGCCTGCCATAGGGTTCGGTATGGGAGACGTGACGCTCATGGACTTTCTCGAGGCACACGGGCTTGTTCCCGACCATGTCGCGAGCACTACCCAGCTCTATCTTGGTACGCCAGCTCCCGAGGACATCCCCGCCGCCGAGGCATTTGCCGCAACACTGCGCAAGGAGGGTTTGCGCGTCTTTGTGAACCTCACCGAGCGCGCTCTTGGTGACCAGATCAAAGACGCGCTCAAGCGCTCGATCCACCTCTTTGCGGCATACGGTAAGGATGAAGTTGCTAGCGGTTCACTACGCGTTAAGGTACTCGCGACCAGTACTGAATCGACCGTAACGACCGCAGAACTTATACGACTAGTGCGCGCCGAGCGCTAGGGCATGCGGGCCATCACCTTCGACATCGAGTCAATCTCTGATTCTGCCGTGCGCGGTCGCGTTGACGTCAGCGAGCAAGAGCTCACCGTGGTTGGCGTACACGACTCGCTCACCGGCACCTACTCGTCATATCTACAAGAGGATCTCCCGCAACTCTGGCCTGTGCTCGAGGCGGCAGACATGCTCATCGGGTATAATTCGAACACCTTCGATATACCGCTCCTTAATCGCTATTATCCGGGAGACCTAACGCGCCTCCACTCTCTTGATCTACTCGTGGAGGTGCACCGAGCGCTCGGGCGACGCATCCGACTCCAATCGCTCGCCGAAGCAACACTCGGTCGTGGCAAGTCAGGCGACGGATTGAAGGCCGCTGACTGGTGGCGCGAAGGCAAGTATGACAAGGTGCGCGAGTACTGCATCGAGGACGTGCGCATCACGCGAGAGCTCTACGAGTATGCCATCAAGAACGGCTTGTTGAAGTACAAGGATCTACGCACCGTCCGCGACATCAAGCTCGATACTGCACACTGGACAAACGCGAGAGAGAACGGCCCCACGCTGACGCACGCGCTTCCGTTATAATCAAATCCATGAGCTCCTCCCGCACAATACCCATCGCCATTGTTATCGGCGGCATTATCGTGGCGCTCGCAGTGTACGGCTCGCTTCGTAAACAGCCCTCGACGAGCTCGGGGAATGGCAACCCTGCCCTGGTGCGCCCGGTTGATACGAACGACCACATTTTCGGCAACCCGGCCGCCCCGATCATGATCGTCGAATATTCTGACTTTGATTGTGGCTATTGTAAGGCCTTCGAGGCAACAATGCATCAGGTGATCTCAGATGCGGGTGTCAACGGCAGAGTGGCCTGGGTCTTCCGCCAGTTCCCTCTCACTGAGATTCACCCAAATGCGCTTAAGCACGCCGAAGCCGCCGAGTGTGTCGCAAAGACAGGCGGCAACGACGCTTTCTGGGCGTTTGCCGACTCATTGTACGAGAACCAGCCCGCAGACCCCTCACAATATGGTGCCCTGGCGGCGCGCGCAGGAGCGCCGAGCGCGGCCTTCGCGTCTTGCTACAGTAATGCCGCCGCCGAGGTTGACGCCCGTATCAAGGCCGACCGACAGAACGCGCTCGACACGGGCGCGCGCGGCACACCCTACTCGCTCATCGTGATGCCGGGCAAGGCACCGATTGTTCTCGATGGTGCCTATACCGCCGACGCAATCCAACTTATTCTCGATCAAGCAACTGCTCAGTAGTCTCGTCGTCAACGAGCGAGAGCCGGTAGATATCAAACGAGTTCTCGCCCTCAAACATATCAGACGGGTTGGGTAGGAATATCTTGCGGCTCTGCATCTCACGCGTGGCGTCGTTGATCAATCGCCGAAAGACGGCGAACTCGTCTTGTACCTGCGCATAGTCGAGCACGTAGCGGCGCATCTGCGACGACCCGTCCTTGTTCCTCCTTTTCTTACACTCATAGACAATAAACTTCCCGACCGGACGTTCGAACATCTCGGAGACGGTGAAGTAGTTAAAGAGCGCCTGTATGACAAAGAGCGGCTTCTCGGCCCCGCTCTTGCTAAACGCGTCGACGAACTTGTGGTCGACAATATCGACGTAGCCCGGGCGGTCGCGCGATTCGACCACGAGGTCTGATATCGCCTTGAGAGGGAGCGCGTATCCTGGGACGCGCGCAATGCCAGACACCTCTACGCCGAGCACCGTGTGCCTTGGAGCTCGCGCGAGATAGAAGCCGACCGCCTGGAGATAGTCCTTCTCCATCGCGAGTCGCTTCGCCTTCTTGGCGCGCGCTGACGTCGCTCTCCCGAAGTTGATTTCAAAGTCACCAACCGAGCGCAGGTACTCGAGGCCGAGCCGCTTGGCCGTCTCTTTGTCGGCGCCGCTATAATAGTGCTCGAGTGCCACATGCCCCGCACGCCCGATCACCCCAGCCGGATTGCTCGGCGTGTCGTAGATCTTCTCGACGTAGCGCTTGTGCCACGCGAGCGGGTTGCGTAAAAACGCCATGAGACTCGAATGACTCCAGTGCTCTATCGGGAGCCTGCGCCTCTTTGTCGGCCTTCTCCCGCGCCTTGCTCCCACCTTTTTCTTCTTTCCCATGCCCTCAGTGTATCTCTGGGCACCAAGCTACGACACGGCTTGACAGCTCCTACTGTACGTGCTACCATTGCCGTATTCCCAATGTGGCAAATTCACCCCTGAATTAGGACACTCTCACTTTTAATAATACCCAATCGTACGGCCTCTTCACGTGAGGAACGATAGCCGAGGATTCTCCTCG
>PFBL01000015.1:2654-4361 GCA_002773355.1 Candidatus Kaiserbacteria bacterium CG10_big_fil_rev_8_21_14_0_10_56_12 | reverse complement strand
CTCACGCGTTAAGTCTCCTTTGTGGTTCATACTCGTATCTTAACGAGTGTCCTAATTCAGTACGGAATGCACGCGAACGCGGATTTATTGTGAGAACCCGTGTTCTAGTTGACAACTATCACAAAGGGAGACAAGAAAGGGATGGAAATCATGAACTTCGTTTTCGGCATCGGTATGTCGATCATGCTAGTAGCCAGCGGGATCTCTGTTCTGGCGGCCATGTGGTACCGCCGCGTGGTCAGCACCAACATGGTGCACATCGTTCAGAGTCGCAGGGCAACGACGCCCTACGGTACGGGACAGAAGACCGGCAACGTCTACTATGCGTGGCCGAGCTGGCTGCCCGTAATCGGCGTTACCGTCATCGAGCTCCCGGTCTCCAACTTCGAAATCGATCTGGGGGACTACGAGGCCTACGACAAGGATCTGGTGCCGTTTCTCGTCGACGTGGTCGCGTTCTTCCGTATCAAGGACACGGCGCTCGCTGCACAGCGCGTGGCCAACATCACGGAGCTGAAACAGCAGCTCTCCCAAATCGTGCAGGGTGCCGTGAGAAAGGTGCTCGCTTCTGATGTGATCGACAAGGTCATGGTCGAGCGAGCACAGTTTGGCGACGCCTTCACCGAAGAGGTCGCGGGTCAGCTCGACGAATGGGGCGTCGAATCGATCAAGTCCATGGAACTCATGGACATTCGCGACGACGCGCGAGGCGAGCACAAGGCCGTCTCGAACATCATGGCCAAAAAGGTGTCCCACATCGACATGGAGAGCCGCAAGGAGGTGGCAAATAACCATAGGGATGCCACGACAGCCGAGATCGAGAAGGACCGTGCGATCGAAATCGCCGAGCAGGAGAAGCTCGAAGCGGTCGGCAAGCGTACGGCGGAGAGAAACAAGATGGTCGGCATCGCCAACAAGCAGTCTGAGAAGGAGGTCTACGATGCCGAAAAAGCGACGAAAGAGGCCGCAATGGAAGTAGAGCGCGTCAGGCTGGTCAAGCAGGCCGAGATCACCAGCGATCAGCAGGTGGTCGAAGATGACAGGGACAAGCAGGCGCAGGTGATTCGCGCCGAGGGATCACTCGAGGCGGCGAAGCTCGACGCCGAAGGTGTCCGCGTCGCGGGCGAAGCTGAGGGAAAGGCCAAGGAAGCGGTGATGATGGCGCCGGTAACGGCGCAGATCAGCCTCGCCAGGGAGATCGGCGGCAACGCCGGTTACCAGATGTACCTGGTCCAGATCGAGGCGATCAAGGCCTACCTCGAAGTGGGCGGCAAGCAGGCCGCGGCGCTCGAAAAGGCCGACGTCAAGGTCATCGCCAACAGCGGCAGTCCGATGGAGGGGGTGCGAGGGGGCTATGGATCTCTTCACCTCCAAGGGAGGCACGCAGCTCGGCGGCATGATCGAGGCGTTCGCGCAGACTCCGGTCGGGGCGGCCCTGCTCGCGCAGGTGAGCGCGAAGACGTCGGACGTTCAGTCCAGCGACGGCGACCGCTCGGTGAATCCCTCCGGCAAGAAGTGATTCACGAACAATCTAGACTGACTTGAGTCGAGAGGCGCAAGTCCACTAACAACGACCCCGTGAGGAGCAGGCAATCCAGCCTGTAGCCGCACAGGGCGTTTTTTTGACTCTCTGCGAGAGATCAGGCATAGTAGAGTCATGGACCACGACGAGGATATTGTTATTGAAGAGGCGGGAGAGGAGGGGGA
>PFBL01000015.1:0-2625 GCA_002773355.1 Candidatus Kaiserbacteria bacterium CG10_big_fil_rev_8_21_14_0_10_56_12 | reverse complement strand
AAGATCGCGAAGATGCGCGCAGAGCTAACGACGTGTCGGAAGGAGAAGCAGGAATATATGGACGGCTGGCAGAGAGCCAAGGCCGACTACGTAAACCTTTTAAAGCGTATGGAAGATGGCGCAAAAGGCGCAGAGCTTAAGGGTAAGGTCAAAGCCGTCGAGACGCTGCTGCCAGCCTTTGATGCGCTCGAGCGTGCCAAAGAGCATGGCGAAGTGCCCGAAGGATTCGTTGGCATTACCAAACAGCTCGAGAGCGCCTTTGCCTCATTGGGGCTCGAGGCGGTGGGGGAGGTGGGGGAGATCTTCGACCCCGCGCTCCACGAGGCCTTTGGCACCGACGTGGTCGAGAATAAAGAGAAAGATGATACGATTACGAGCGTACTAGAGAAGGGGTGGAAGGTGGGTCCTTCGACTGGCTCAGGGCAAGCGACCGTGATCCGCGCGGCGAAGGTCCGCGTCGCACATTTCGAAGGCTAGTCTTGCGCTCGCGAGGCGGTTTACGTAAAATTACTATTCGTTAAGCTAATTTACACACATATATGGCAAAAATTCTTGGTATCGACCTGGGCACCACAAACTGCGCGATGGCGATCGTGGAGGGCGGCGAGCCTCGTGTTCTTGAGAATGCTGAAGGTGCACGCACCACACCATCGATCGTTGCGGTGGGGAAGAATGGCGAGCGCATCGTCGGCACTCTCGCGAAGCGTCAGTCGGTCACGAACCCGTTGAACACGATCTTCCAGATCAAGCGATTCATCGGTCACACCTTTGATGAGCCAGATGTGCAGAAGGACAAGGCCGTCGTGCCCTTTGAGATGCAGAAGGCAGCGAATGGCGGCATCGAGGTCAAGATGAACGACAAGTGGTATCGCCCCGAGGAGATCTCGGCGATGATCCTCGGTAAGTTGAAAGCCGATGCCGAAGCGAAGCTCGGCGAGAAGATCACCGAGGCGGTGATCACCGTACCCGCCTACTTCAACGACGATCAGCGGAGCGCCACCAAGGCCGCGGGCGAGATCGCGGGCCTCATGGTGAAGCGCATCATCAACGAGCCGACCGCCGCCGCGCTCGCGTATGGGTTTAATAAAAAAAAGGATGAGAAAATCGCGGTGTTTGACTTCGGCGGTGGGACCTTCGACATCTCGGTGCTCGACGTGGGAGACGACACGATCGAGGTTAAGAGCACCGACGGTGACGCGCACCTCGGCGGTAAAGATATCGACCAGAAGATTATCAACTGGCTTGCCGACGAGTTTAAGAAAGAGAGTGGTATCGACGTGCGCGGCGACGCGCTCGCGCGCCAGCGTCTCGACGAGGCCGCCGAGAAGGCCAAGATCGAGCTCTCGAGCGCGATGGAGACGGAGCTCAACATCCCGTTCCTCACCTCGACCGACGCGGGCCCGCAGCACCTGTTGGTCAAGATGAGCCGTGCCAAGCTCGAAGAGCTCGCCGCAGAGTACATCGACCGCGCACTCGAGATCACCAAGCGGGCCATGGAGGCATCGCCGTTCAAGGTTGCCGATATCAACGAGGTTATTCTTGTCGGCGGGCAGACCCGCATGCCGGCGATACAGGCCGCAGTCGAGAAGTTCTTCTCGAAGAAGCCGAATCTCTCAGTTAATCCAGATGAGGTGGTCGCGATCGGTGCCGCTATCCAGGCGGGCATTCTCCAGGGCGACGTCAAGGACATTCTCCTTGTTGACGTGATCCCACTCTCTCTCTCGATCGAGACGATGGGCGGCGTGGCTACCAAGCTCATCGAGCGCAACACGGCGATACCGACCAGCCGCACGCAAACCTTCTCGACCGCCTCAGACAATCAGCCCTCGGTTGAGATTGTGGTCACGCAGGGTGAGCGTGCCATGAGTGCCGACAACAAGCAGCTCGGGCGCTTCAACCTCGACGGTATCCCGCCGGCCCCACGCGGTATGCCGCAAGTGGAGGTGACCTTCGACGTCGACGCTTCGGGTATCCTCACCGTCAAGGCGAAGGAGAAGACCACTGGCAAGGAGCAGTCGATACGCATCGAGGGTTCAACCGGCCTTTCGAAAGAAGACATCGAGAAGATGAAAGCCGACGCTGAGGCGCACAGCGCCGACGATGAGAAGCGCAAGGAGATGGTCGAGGTACGCAACACCGCCGACCAGGCAGTCTATGCTGCTGAGAAAGCGATTAAAGATAATGGCGACAAGGTTACGCCTGAGACAGTCAAGGATGTACAAGACAAGATTGATGCACTCAAGACTGCGCAAAAAGGCGAAGATGCCGGTACGATAAAGTCGGCAACAGAGACGCTCTCGAGCGCGCTGTCGAAGATAGGTGAGGAGATGATGAAGAAGCAACAGGAGCAGACACCACCTGCCGATGGCGCGGCACCTCCACCAGAGGGCGGTGATCAAAAACCGCCAGAAGCTGGCGCAACTGATGCGGAGTTTAAGGAAAAAGAGTAAACATTCTCGTCATAAATTCCGTCAAGACCCGCCTCACGGCTGGTCTTGACGGATGGCATGCAACATGCTACCGTATGCCCAGACGATTTTTGGCAAATTCACCCCTGAATTAGGACACTCTCACTTTTAATAATACCCAATCGTACGGCCTCTTCACGTGAGGAACGATAGCCGA
>PFBL01000020.1 GCA_002773355.1 Candidatus Kaiserbacteria bacterium CG10_big_fil_rev_8_21_14_0_10_56_12 | reverse complement strand
GAGCCGATGCAGTCTGGAATGATCACGATTTTTCTGCTAAAATTATTGGGTCTAAAAGGGAGTTCCATGTGTTTAGGCATAAATCGTCGAAAAGTCTGGAATTATGCCTGCCTCCGGGAGGACGAGATCCAAAAGGTCTTTAATCTCTCGGATATTTCGGAGAATTCCGTTCCAATTCAAATCGTTTAAGGGCACAAGCAAGTATGTGTAGCTTCTGTGACCACAACACAAAGTCTGGTACCATGGTCGCGAGCGTGAGGGCATGTGGCGGAACTGGTATACGCGTACGTCTCAGAAGCGTATGTCGCAAGACTTGGGAGTTCGAGTCTCCCCATGCCCACCCAAATAGGGTAGAGTGCTACATGGGCCGCACGTGCCAATGCGCGGTTAGCTCAGTTGGTAGAGGGCGAAGCCCATGGACGCCCCTCGAGATGACACCGAAGAGATTGATAGAGTTTTGCGCGGTTAGCTCAGTTGGTAGAGCAACTCATTTACACTGAGAAGGTCGGGGGTTCAAGTCCCTCACCGCGCACCAAAATGGAACTTAGCGGTTGAGAACCAACCAAGGAGTGGGCGTGCCGTAGGCACGCCCACTCTGTTTCGCCCGTTTTCGCCAATGAATTCGGATTCCCGCCTTCGGCGGGACGGATTGTTTTTTCGCCAAGAAGCAGGTGCGAGCCAAAGATTTATTTGGCACAGACCTTTTTCGCAAAAAGGTCTGAATCAGAAGCAATTTTGTCCAAGGACTGAGAGTCTTTTAGCCCGTTTTGGAAAGATGCGAGCCAATCATTCTGCTTGTGTGAAAGGGAGGTTCGTTTACAGGAATTGGTGATGTGGCAAACAATTGGAGCGGGCATTTAGTTTTAGCGATTGACCCAGATTTACTTGGTGGAGCAAGTGCTGTAAAAACCGGAGTAACTCAAATGATTGAAAAAGTAAAAGCAACAAAAAAACTTCCTGATGTAAAAGAAATTTTGATGCCAAGCGAGCGAGGCGATAAAATGACGAAACAAGTATTGGATTCTGGTGAAATTGAAATCGAGGTTAATTTATATAACGAATTAAAAAAAGCGAGCGAAAAATAACTTATGAAAATTAAACCTTTTGAATTAGGGCGATACTTCGCTAAATACGAATTTTCAGTTAAATATCTGCTTTCAAGTTCGGATTGTGATGGTTTGGCGCAATCGGAAGTTTTGTCATGGGCTGATTCAGAAACAAAACCGCTTTGGGATAATTTGAAACTTGGCTACACAGAATCACTCGGCTTGCCACTTCTCCGCGAAGAAATTGCAAAAATGTATAAGGGTATATCAGCCGATGAAGTTTTGATCACAGTTCCAGAAGAAGGGATTTTTATCGCGCTCAACTCTCTGCTCGACAAAGGCGACCATGTAATTTGTACTTGGCCGGGCTATCAATCACTTTACGAAATAGTGGAATCGCTCGGCTGTGATGTAGAGAAGTGGCAACCAAGTGAAAAAGATAACTGGGAATTTGATGTTAATTTTTTGGAAGAGAAAATAAAGCCGAATACCAAACTTATAATTTTCAATTTTCCACATAACCCCACTGGCTACCTACCCACAAAAGAGGATTTCCAAAAAATTATCGAGATTGCGAAAAAACATAATGTTCATGTTTTTTCTGACGAAATGTATCGCTTTCTCGAATTGAATTCTGAAGACAGATTACCTCGCATCTTGCGAGGTGTACGAGAAAGCGATCTCACTTTTCGGTATGTCTAAAACTTTTGGTATGGCAGGAGTTCGCTTGGGCTGGGTCATAACCAAAGATAAAGCGTTATATCAAAAAAATGGCTGCGTTCAAAGATTACACCACAATTTGTCCCGTTGGCCCAAGTGAACTCTTGTCCCTCATCGCTCTACGAGCGAAAGAAAAAATCATCGAGAGACACCTAAAAAGAATTGAAAAAAATCTGGGACTTCTCGATAATTTTTTCCAGCGACATAAACAGTTTTTCAGTTGGGTAAGGCCGAAAGCAGGAACAATCGGTTTCTCTAAAATTTTGTTTAACGAAAATTCTCTCAAATTCTGTGAGCGTGTCGTCAACGAGGCGGGAATTATGGTTTTGCCCTCAACTGTCTACGGATATGACGACAAACATTTTCGCGTGGGTTTTGGACGCGGAAATATTCCGGAGGCACTCGCAGAATTTGAGAAGTATTTGAAAAGCAATCCGCCAAAAAAATTCAGAAGCCCGCGCGGATTCCTCCCCAGACCCCTCCGCCGCGCGGACAAAATACAAAAACAAAATCAGTCGAGGTTTTGCCAAATCCTTTTCCCCAGAAAATAGTTTTTGCAAAACCGAGTCCGAATTGAAGCCCCGCCACACTGCCCGAATATCTTTACGGGCAGAACCCCAAAAAGAAAAATATCCTTTCCATTTTAGAAAAAATCCACCCCCGCGAAAATCAGAGAAGCAAGGAACTTTTTTCTTTTTGGGGTTGCCGAGTGAAGCGAGGCGGTGGCGGGGCTTTCGTGAAGCGTACGATTCAATTCAGAGCCACCACGCGCTCCGCGCGTGCCACATCATTTGTTTTGGAAGTAGGTGCGAGTTTGGTACAATAGAGACACCCGATGGACTTGCCAATTCTCTATGAAGACGCTGATGTGGTTGCGGTAGCGAAGCCCGCAGGGCTCATCACGCACAGTGACGGCCGGACGCAGGAGCACACCGCAGAGGTGTGGTTCAACGAACGCTATCCCGAGAGCGGGGGCGGATACGTACACCGGCTCGATCGAGACACGTCGGGCGTGCTCCTCTTCGCCAAGAACCAGGCGGCATACGATTTCTTGCGCAAGGCCTTTCACGACAGGATCGTGAAGAAGACGTACCTCGCGCTCGTCTATGGGAGCATTAAGGCCAAGAAGGGCAGGATAGATTTTGATATCGGGCGCTCGCGGAGCGACTTCCGTTTGCGGAGCGCTCAGCCCAAGGCTAAGGGGCGCTTGAGAGAGGCCATAACAGACTACAAGGTGGTCGGTGAGACCGCAGACTGTTCTCTACTCAGGGTCGAGCCACAGACCGGCCGGACGCACCAGATCCGCACGCACCTCAAGGCGATTCATCACCCGATCGTGTGTGACCCGCTCTACGCGCCGAACCACAAACCATTACTCGGGATCACGCGGCTTGCACTCCATGCCTACCAGGTACAACTCCCGCTCCCCAGCGGCACCACCATTACTATCAAGGCACCAGTGCCAGAGGACCTGGCCAGCGCCTTTGCTCGATTTGATGCCTCGTGGTAAAGTGCGCGAATCGTAGATAGACATATGGAGAAGGTACTCACACCAGTAAACGCTGAAGGGCGCGCAACACTCGGGATACGCCCGGGTGACACGGTGCGCGTGACGCAGAATATTATCGAGCTCAAGAAGGGCCGGGGGACCGACAAGAAGGAGAAGACCATCAAGAACGCCCGCAAGCAGGTCTTCGAAGGCTTGGTGATCGCGGTCAAGCACGGCACTGAGGCCGGAGCGTCCTTTACCGTCCGCGCGACGCTCTCTGGAGTCGGTGTGGAGAAGGTGTTCCCGCTCTACTCACCAGCCATCGACTCGATCGAGATCGTGAAGCGCTCGAAAGTCCGTCGCGCCAAGCTCTACTTCATCCGTGAGAAGGCCGCCAAGGCGATGCGCCGCCAGCTTCGCAACGCACGCATTATGCACGTGAAGAGCGACGAGACCCTTGCTTCAACGGAGGCAGAAGAAGGAGTAGAGACCGCCCCCGAGGAGGGCACAGTTGAGACGGCACCGGCTGAGATACCAGAGACTGAGGTAACAGAGGAGAAAGAGACTGCCGAGGTCGCCGCATAGGGCGTTGAGTATTGGAGCGTTTTTGCGTATAGTAGACCTACCGCACGTGCGGTGATTGCCCGGGTGTTGAAATTGGTAGACATTGCGCCTTGAGGTGGCGTAGCCTGTAATGGGCGTGGAGGTTCGAGTCCTCTCCCGGGCACAAAATACATCTCCAAGAAAATAAGTAAGGGCGGCCCCTGGAGGAGGCCGCCCTTGTGCGGAGCGCGAGCGCTCCGTCTTTTTCACGCCGTCGCACGCGCACCGCTCTTCTCGCTCCTCGGCCGAAGTTCCGGGCTTGCCCCGAGCATCTTCTCCATCTGTCCGAGCTTCGCTGCCATGGCCGCGTCGTCCAGAGCTTTTTCAGAAACGGACTGTACCGCACGCAGGATCGACGTGTGGTTGCGCCCTCCGAGTGCGTGCCCGATCTCGGGCAGGGACGCCGAGGTCAGCTTGCGACACATGTAGGCCGCGATGTGCCGTGGCCACGCCACACGCCGCGAGCGGTCTCGCGAGAGCAGCTCGTCGCGGGTCAGGCCGTAGACCCAAGCTACCGTGTCGATCACGATGTCCAGGTCCACCGGTCCCCGTCGCGACGCATACGGCACTATCGCCGTATCGAGCGCCTGATCGTTGAGTGACACGACGCTGCTGGCGGCCTTGAGCCGCGACACCAACCCCTCGAGCTCCCGGACGCTGCCCTGCAGCTGCAGAGACAGGCGTTCGACGACGTGGTTGTCGAGGTTGACGCCTGCTTCCTTCAGCTTGGTCCCGAGGATCTTCAAGCGCAGCTCGCGGTCGAGCGGCGCCAGATCAGCCAAGAGGCCGCCCTGGAAGCGACTGCGCAGCCCGTTCTCGAGATTCTCGAGCTCGTCGGGCTGACGATCGCTCGCCAGAGCGATCGGCCGGCCGGCCGAGTGCAATAGGTTGAAGACGTGGTAGAACTCTTGCTGTGCCCTCCTTTTTCCTGCAAGGAACTGCACGTCGTCGATGAGCAGGGCGTCAGCGTTGCGGAACTCCCGGTGGAAGCTCTCCATCCGCTGCAGTCGCAACGCTTCGACCATCCTGCGTGTGAAGTCCTCGCCTTGATAGTAGAGGACCCTCCTGCCGCGTTCGTGCAGAGCGTGCTCGACAGCGTGCAGAAGATGGGTCTTGCCAAGCCCCACGTCGCCGTAGAGGAAGAGCGGGCTTGCCCAGCCACCCTCGGCGAGCTGCTTGGCTCCGAGATAGGCCATGATGTTGCCCTCGCCCACGATGAAGCCCTCGAAGGTCTTCATGGGTCGTTCCCTCTGACGCGGAGCGACAGTGGTTTGACTCGAAGACGCAGCGGGTTTTCCATGGCCGTTGTGTCCTCGGTGCGTCGATGGCATCGCACCGAAGGCCCCCACCGCCACCGAGACTTGGCAGGGCTTGCGCACAACCGAAGAAACGGCGCTCTGGATCGCCGGCAGGAACGACTGCTTCACGCGGTCGCGGAAGAGCCCGAAGGGCGCTTCCAGGGTCAGCGTCTCGCCGTCCCATGATGCGGGGCGGAGCTCCGCGATCCATGTAACAAAATCCTTGCTCTCGACGTCAGGTTTGATAATGGGGAGCACCCGCTCCCAAAGCTGCTCGGCTTGGAAATTGCTGTCAGGCATTGGGGCCTCCCTTCCGCACCTAGTGCGATGTGTTGATGTGTTAGTGAATCGAATGACCGAAGTCCGCTCGCATCATAGGTAATGCAGAGAAGCCCTGTCAACTCATAGACAGGCCCGTGGTACGATGCTCCTATTGTATGGCACTCTTTACCGGCAAAGGGGACGGAGGCACCACCAAGGCGTTCGGCTGCGATCAACAGCGCATCTCGAAGGCGTCTGAGCTCCCTGAGGCACTCGGCGCGCTCGATGAGCTGAACGCATTTCTCGGGCTGGTCAAGATGCGCGCGGGAGACGTGCCGCGCATCAAGGATGCGGTGCGCAACATCCAGGAACAGCTCTTTATTGTGCAGGCAGAGGTGGCCGGCTCAGACAAGCGGCTCGCAGAGGGGGCGGTGGCCGCTGTGGAGACATTCGTCAATGACATTGAGAAAGAGATCCCCCCGATCAAAAGCTTCTCCCTCGCTGGAGGGACCGAACTCTCAGCGATGTTAGACGTCGCGCGGACGCTCTCGCGGCGCGCAGAGCGCCGCGTCATTGCCGCCGTCGAGGTTGGCGCACGTGATCTCGCACCCGAGACGCGCGCCTATCTCAACCGGCTCTCCTCACTCCTCTTCGCACTCGCCCGACTCGCCAACCACCTCGCGGGTGTCGCCGAGGAAAACCCAAAATACTAAGTATTTTTCACAATTCGTGGTATAAAAAACCAGTGCGTCACCCTGCTTCGCATAAAGCTGCGCAGGGCACGTGGCGACTATGGTGTAACGGTTAACACTGGAGCTTGTGGAGCTCTCGATTCGGGTTCGATTCCCGATAGTCGCCCCGAGTTTTGTCTCCGCAGTAGTGCTCAGAGAGGATCGCTTGACTGTGGATACCCCATGGGGGTATTATGCAGTGAACATGAAATACATACTTATTGTGGGCGCCCTCGTTCTCATTGTGTTCGTCGTGTGGAAAGTTGCTGCGCCCGTTGTGGATCCCGACGTTGCGGCTGAGCACGGGCTCCATTGGCACGCGCACCTCACCATAGAGGTAGACGGCAAGAACGTGCCCATCCAGGCGGATATAGGCCTCGGCGCAGAAGAGAAGCCGATCCATACGCACGACACCGATGGGGTGATACACATGGAGTTCCCGGGCGAGGTGCACCAAAAGGATCTCGAGCTCAGGCAGTTTTTTAAGGAGTGGGGGAGAGACATCACCTCCTTTGGTCCGAACATGCACATGCAGGTGAACGGGGCGACATCGACCGAGTATGGCCGATACGTCATGCATGACGGGGATGAGATCGTCTTGCAGTATAACTAGCCACGACACCACTCGAGACAGCAGTGCCAGTGTGCGCAATCTTGTACACTTTTTGTATGAGTTGGAGACGTACTCTACTCGCGCTCGCCGCGCTCTTCGTCGGTGTGGTGCCGCGTGCCTTCGCCCACGAGGCGTATGTGATCTCGTACGATAACTTCTGGCGCGGCGTGAACGCGGGCTATAGTCTGCACGCGTTCGACGCTCTCAGGAACCCTGTCGATCTGCATATCACGCTCGCCATCGTGCTTGCGGTCTTACTCGTGTATGTCCTCAATTTCTGGTTCCGGCTCAGTCGCGCGGGGCAGAACGTTACGGCCTTTTTTGAGCGATTCGCGCGATTGGGCCCCCACCTTGTGCGCATCACCATCGCGGCGGCACTCATCTTCTCTGCGGCGAGTGACAGCTTCCTCGGCCCCGAGCTCCACCTCGGCCTCCTGCCCTATCCTGGCGTCGTCAAGCTCGCGCTCTACCTCATGGGTGTGCTTATTGCGCTCGGGCTCTTTACCGAGCTGGTGGCTCTCGCAGGCGTTGTGATCTTTCTTGCGAGCTTATTCACCTATGGGCACTACGTCTTCACCTACCTTAACTACTTTGGCGAGCTCGTTGTGCTCTTCCTCTTCGGTATGCGCGTTGCGTCGCTCGACCGCTATCTCTTCGGCCCATTACGCCGCCTCAGAGTGTTTGAGAAGTATGAGACCTTGATTGTGCGAGTGCTTTATGGGCTCGCGCTCCTCTACGCCGCGGTCACCATTAAGCTCTTGCATCCAGCACTCACCCTCGACGTGGTGAACAACTGGAATCTCACCCAATTTCACTGGCTGTTCCCCTCTGACCCGCTCTTGGTGACCCTTGGTGCGGGGCTCGTCGAAGCCGCGATCGGGCTCTTCATAATCGTTGGCTTCGAGATGCGACTCACGGTGCTCATCAGCCTCTTCTACATCACGCTCTCGCTCCTCTACTTCAGAGAGCTCGTGTGGCCGCACTTCTTGCTCTATGGCATCTCGCTCAATCTACTGGTCCAGCCGGAGACCTTCACCCTCGACCACCTTATATTCAAGGAGCACCGCCTCGCGATGCAGTGGTGGAAGCGCCCCTTCGCTCCGCACAACACTGTGGGGAAGAGCGACGAGTCCTTTAGGGCCTGACAGGAGCTTTCGCGACGCAAGGTGCAAAATCGGTTTAGTGATAAGATTGTGTGATGAAAAGACTTTTTCTCGGCATTGCCATTATTTTACTTTTTGGTGCAGGCGGATTTTTCTATAGAAATGCGATCGAGTACTCGCCACACCCGATCGCGTGCCCGGTAGAGAAGTACACGTGCCCCGACGGTACCCAGCTCGACCATCTCGGGCTCTCGTGCGACTTCCCCGCGTGCCCGCCACCAAACGTCTCGGTCTCAGACCTGGGGATCGCCTTTGCGCTCTTGCCCAACACGCAGGAGGTGACACCGAGCGACGCATCGGTGGTCGCCGCGTATGAGATCCCGGGCCTCTCGTCGACCGGGGTGGGTAGTATTCTCATCCGCCGCTTCCCGATACACGCGTCTTCGACGGCCCTCGACACCATCCAACAGACCGCCATTAACATCACCTCTGATCTCCCGGCGACGGCAACGCAGTTCTCCTCGACCGATCTCGGAACGCACCACTTCACCGTGGTGACACTCGATCGATTTGAGGGCCAGATCGACGTCGCCTACTACCTTGCGCGCACGACCGACGTGCTCCGCTTCGATGCGATCGATCGTGGCGTCGACTGGACGAACCCCAGTCTCGATGTCCAGGCGCTCCCGGCTCAGACAGCCATTCGTCACTTGCTCACCACCCTGCAGGGAGAGTGATGAGGTGGTATACTCGTGCCGTACTTATTCATAAATAAACTTCTATGAACAACGATTCGCTCAACAGCCTGTTTGCGAGCCGCGCTATGCGCGTGGCCGCCACGGCTAGCGTGATCTTCCTCGCGGTATTTCTCTTGGCACAGACCATCAGCGTGATGAAGAACACCGACCGTGCGAGCAACCCTGCAACCGACGTGATCACCGTGAGCGGCGAGGGCCAGGCAACTCTTTCGCCTGACATCGCCCGCGTGTCGTTCTCGGTGCAGAATACCGCCGAGACAGTAGCCGCAGCTCAAGAGGCAACGACCAAACAGGCGAATGCCGCGATCGAGTTCGTGAAAGGGCAAGACGTTGCGGAAAAGGATATCAAGACTCTCGCCTACACGGTGACACCACAATACAGCTACCCGAACCCATGCCCTCCCGGGACGCTCTGCCCGGCATATCGCACACCCAAGATAACGGGCTATCAGGTCTCGGAGACTGTCGAGGCGAAGATTCGTGATCTCGACAAGGTCGGTGCCGTGCTCGCAGGGCTGGGCAAGCTCGAGGTACAAAATATCTCAGGCCCCGCCTTCGCACTCGATGATGCGACGGCTGGCTACGATGCGGCGCGCGCCGACGCGATCAAGAACGCCAAGGCCAAGGCCGCAAAGCTCGCTGACGAACTCGGCGTATCGCTCGGCAAGATCGTGAACTTTAACGAGACATCAGGCAACTACCCGGGCCCTATGATGTATGGGCTCGGTGGTGCGATGGAGACCAAGGCGACAGCGTCGCCCAACGTACCAGCGGGGGAGAATACCTACAGCGCGTCGGTCTCGATCACCTACGAGATTCGCTAAGAGGTGCCTCAATGTATGAAGACCCCATCGGCGTCTTGACGCCGGTGGGGTCTTCTAGTATCCTATGGAGTATTGAAGGCCCGCAGGGCTTTTTTATTTACCAACCCTTTCTTCATGAACGCACTCACCACGTATCTCAAACACGTTCGCGCAGAGTTTGTGCACATCGTCTGGCCGACACGGCAGACCGCGATCGCGCACACGCTGGTCGTCATTATTATCGCGGCGGAGATCACGGTCCTCGTGGGAATACTCGACTACCTCTTCGGCGGGGTCGTGAGCCGCGTTGTTGGCGGATAACATTTTCATTATGAACGAAGATACCGAAGAGAAGACAGGATACGCCGATGAGGACGGCGATATGGCCGACATCGCTCCCACAGTGAAGAAAGAGATTGTTGACGAGACCGCGCCCGCTAAGGAGGACGCGCGCTGGTACACGATCCACACCTACGCGGGCTACGAGAACGCCGTCGAGCGTAACCTCAAGCAACGTATCGAGTCGCTCGGCATGCAGAACAAGATCTTTGATGTCGTCGTGCCGACCGAGAAAAAGATCCGTGTGAAGGGGGGCAAGCGGGTCATCGAAGAAGAGAAGATATACCCGGGCTATATCCTCGTCCGCATGATTGTCGACGATGACTCGTGGTTTGTGGTGCGCAACACACCGCGCGTGACGGGCTTCGTGGGTGCGGGCAACACACCGGTGCCGATGGAGGAGAGCGAGGTCGCGAGTCTTACCAAGCGCATGACGGCCGAGGCGCCGAAGCACCGCATCGACCTCGTGAAAGACGACCCCATCGCGATTGTTGACGGGCCGTTTAAGGACCTCGAAGGCAAGGTAGGTGAGATCGATGAGGAACGCGGCAAGGTTAAGGTTATGGTCTCGATGTTCGGTCGTGAGACGCCGGTCGAACTCGACTTTTTGCAGATCAGGAAGTTATAAGGTAATGTCACACACATTATGGCAACCGTAGTAAAAAAGATTAAGCTCCAGATCCCTGGTGGGGCGGCGACGCCGGCACCGCCGGTAGGTACCGCACTGGGCCCTGCAGGTGTGAACATTGGGCAGTTTGTCACCCAGTTTAACGAGGCTACCAAAGAGAAGCGAGGGATGATTATCCCGGTAGAGCTCTCGGTGATGGACGACCGTTCATTCACCTTCGTCCTCAAAAACCCACCAGCCTCGCGTCTCATTCTCAAAGCACTCGGGATTGATAAGGGCTCGAGCAAGACGCCCGTGCAGAAAGCAGGCACCATTACCGCGGCACAGATTACCGCGATTCTCGAAGAGAAGATGCCCGACATGAACGCCTCGTCAAAGGAGGCTGCGGCGCGCACCATCGCAGGCACTGCCAGGAGCATGGGCGTCGAGGTCAAGTAAGACCTCGACGCACTCTGCGCGAGCACCACGCGCGCACGACGCTTTCTATGCATATACAATCGTATACATTGCGCGTGCTCACACCGCCCAAGGACGACGTGCGGCAGGCGATCAAGTCTTCGCGGCTCCGCCTACGCGAGGGCGCCATCGTAGCGATCTCCTCGAAGGCGGTATCAATAGACGAAGGAGCCTGTATCCCGATTAAGGGGACAAAGAAGATCGCTCTCATTACGAGGGAGGCTGAGTGGTATCGCCATATACCGCATGCGCGGCACAAAAAATATTTCACCATCGCACGAGGTGTGATCACGGGGTCGGCAGGTATCGACGAGAGCAACGGGAACGGCCACTATGTCCTCTATCCCAAAGACCCATTCAAGAGCGCGCAACGGCTACGCGTCTGGCTACAGAAGACGTACGGGGTGCAGAATGTTGCGGTTGTCATCACCGACTCAAAGAGCGAGACGCTCCGCCGGGGCGCGATCGGGTTCGCGCTTGCGTGGGATGGTATCGACCCGTTGCACGATTATCGCGGCGAGAAGGATCTCTTTGGTCGCCCAATGCGTATCGAGTTGGCCAACGTGATCGATGCGCTCGCCGCGAGCGCGGTGCTCGTCATGGGCGAGGTCGCCGAGCGCAAGCCTCTGGTAGTGATGCGCGGCGTCCCGAACATCGTTTTTAAAAATAGATCAGCGAGGCTCGACCAGCTTATTGTTGCGCCCACGGATGACCTCTTTGCGCCCGTGCTTTTCAACCCCCGCTGGAAACGCGGCGGCAACGGCCGCGCGCGATAACTATACGCGCTCGAGTGTTATAAAGCGGTGGGGAGGGTCACCAGTGCCAGGCTCCTCGGTGATAACTTTGGTGAACTCCTGTTCATACGAAGGGAAGTGGACGTCGCCCACCGCAGGGTCATCAACAAGGGTTAGGTAGAGACGATCCGCGAGCGGAAGTGCCTCGGCATATACTTGTGCACCACCGATGACAAAAATCTCCTCGGCACCGGAGGTGCGCGCCGCTGAAGCGCGCGCACTCTCGAGCGAATCGACCACCAATGCACCGGGCGCTTGGTAATCTGCCTGGCGCGTCACGACGATATTGGTGCGCCCCGGGAGGGGACGGAACTTCTCGGGTATCGACTCCCAGGTTTTGCGCCCCAGGATGACCGGGTGACCAGTCGTAAGCTCTTTAAACCGCCGCATATCATCGGGCACATGCCACAAGAGCTTGCCCTGTAGCCCGAGTGCCCGATTCTGTCCGATGGCGGCGATAATGCTAATGCGGCTGGTAGGCATGCGTTCCAGTGTACATGACAATATGCAAAAAGGGCCCGGCGCATTAGCATGCGCCGGGCCCTCCGGGGAACCCGTTCCCTCACGTTCTCGCAATCGCCGGCTGTGTCTCGCGGACACCCTCCTCGGAGAACAGCCATTCGACGCCGCGTCCATCCAGGATACTCGCGAACTGGCGGAGACGTGCGTAGTCCTCCCTGTGGCCGTATTCCCCGTCGACGAGCTTCGCGAGCGGGACACTCATGCCGCTCTCGCGCCTCGGGACGATGACGTTCGCGTGGATGTGCGGGACCGTGCCCGCGTGAACACGCGGATCGCCGAAGCGTCCGATGAACGCCCCTCCCGCGCAGTCGAGCTCGCGCATGCAGACGGTCCACAGGTAGACGATGTTCATGCCGTCTTCGTCGGTGAGATCCGCGGCGCTCAGTAGGTGCCGCTTGGGGACGATGAGCAGCATCTTCTCGACGTCGGGACGGGGGAACTCGTTCTCGAGAACCATCCACCCTGCGCACACACGGAGAGGCGTTCGTTCGCGCCGCTCGAGCTCCGTCGGGCAGAACGGACAGAACGTGTCCGGATCGACCAGCGCCCGCCACGTACAGCAGAACTGGTTGAATTGCCTACAGCCCACAAGATAGACCACCTGGGGTCGCAGGGCCGCAAGGCCCGGATACGTCCTCGGCAGCCCGATGATTTCATTGTACAAAGTTTGCACCGGTGCTCCTTGCCCCTGGGTGGGGACTTTCCATCGGCTACCCTACCGCGTTGGCGCTCCTTTTGCAAAGCGCTCGTCAGCGTGCTTTCATAGCGGCATGAAAGGCCCTACGCCAATCAAGATTAAGCACATTTTGTCTCCCGGCTCGAATCTGAAAGACCGGTTCATCCCAGATTTTGGGGAGCTCAAGCGCGTTGTCGAAGATTTAAAGCGCATGGGCTACCGCATTGTGCTCACGCAGGGCGTCTACGACATGATCCACGAAGGACATGCGCGCTATCTCGAAGCCGCTCTCTCATACGGGGACATACTTATTGTCGGTATCGATTCAGACGAGCTTACGAAGCAGCGCAAAGGGCCATCGCGGCCGATCGTGCCGCAAAAGGAGCGCGTTAACATGCTCGCCCACCTACGACACGTGAGTATCATCGCCATGCGCGAGGCCAATCAGAGTATGGGCAAGCTGATCGAGACGGTGCGGCCAGACGTGCTTGTCACTTCAACCTCCACGAGCGATTTTGGCAAGAAGGAGATCGCCATATACAAAAAGGTCTGCGGCAAGATCGTAACTCTGCCACCGCAGGCGTCGACCACTACGACGGGGCGGATACGTCTCCTCACGATTGCCGGTGCAGAAGATTTTGCGCGCGAGGTGATGCGTGGGATGCCAGACACCGTCAAACATGCACTCAAAAAAATCAAAGGCGAATAGCGCTGTGGTTGCCTATGTCCCCGCGCTCCACGCAGGGTACAGGGCATTTTTTGCGGCGTACCCCAAGGCCGACCTATATGTGCTTGGCAATAGCCTCCGCACCCTGACGCCGAACCTCGATCGAGACATACGAGCGCTTTCTCCGCAGGACGCGGCCAAGGCACTCGAGAGCCTTTGGTTGGGTAATGAGGTGCACGTGCTCGAGAAGGCGAACGTGCGCGAAACGCTCAAGCCGTACACCACGTTCATCCTCCCCGATGAGGACGTGTCGCACGATTTTGCCAAGAAATTCCTCATCCGCCGTAAGGTCACGTATGCGAGTGTGTTCCTGCGCTGGGACAAGATGATCTCCACGACCGAACACATTGTTGCTCCCAACCGTGTGGTATCGCACCGCGCGCAAGATCTCAAGCGATTGCGCGAGGCCGCGCGTGAGGCGACGCACAGCCCCGATTGGTGGCGGCAAGTCGGTGCGGTACTTGTAAAAGGCGCGAAGGTTGTACTTAGAGCACATAACCGGCACCTGCCGCATAGTGGAACGACGGGGATGATGGGAGATCCCCGCTCGAACTTTAATGCAGGAGAGCACCCTGAGATCTATCTTTCGATTCATGCCGAGGCGGACCTGATTGCCCAGGCCGCGCGGGACGGCGTCTCTCTCAAGGGAGCCGAACTCTTCGTCACCACGTTTCCATGCGCGAACTGTGCCAGACTCATCGCACGGAGCGGCATCACGCGCGTGTACTATGCGCAAGGGTACTCGCGACTCGATGCCGAGTATATATTCAAGGCGGCAGGAGTCGAGATTGTGCGCGTACAGACCGCGTAGCTACTTTTTTGGGATATAGGGCTTCGTACTGAAGCCAAGCGGAGGCGCAATCGGGAACGTCTTCTTGGCGCGTTTGGTCCCGATGAGGAGCTGGGCGTGCAAGTGGGCGACACTGGCGTTCGTATACTTGACGTCTCCAAATCGCATGAAGATACTCCCGGCCGGGAGGTCGTATTTTTTACAGAGCCACTGAGCATGCTTGAGGAGCTCGCCCCACGCCGCGGGCGACATCTCGGTGAGGTGTTCGATATGCTTCTTGTGCAGAAGGAGGAATTGGTGTTTGGTGCCGATATACGGCGCGAAGTTCTCGGTGCTGAGCCAGTGCCTGGTCTCGTGCAGGATGGGCCGCGTGTGATACTTGAAGTTTTGAGGGCAAAAAGGGCACACCGCGTCTTTTTTTATCTTTGCGAGGATCGCTCGATACTCGTGGCGCGGTCCTGCGGCATCTAGGTCAACAAATGTTCTCTTGGCACCCATAGTTAAATCGCCGTAGGGATCACCATCTTGGGGTGCGGGTCATACCCAGAGAGGATGAAGTGAGAAGGGCGGAAGTCGAAGATATTTTTGATCGACGGATCGAGCACGAGAGTGGGGAAGGGTCGCGGCTCGCGGGCGAGGAGCTCTTTCACTGCATCAAACTGGTTGTGGTAGATGTGAGCGTCTGAGAATGTGTGGACCAGTTCTGTCATTTTGTACCCAATAACTTGTGCGAGCATCATACCAAATGCGGCATACTGGACGATATTTGAGACAACCCCGATCGGCACGTCTGCGCTCCGCTGGAAGTGGTGGATCGTGAGCTCCTTCTTGTCAGGGTAGGCGAGTATATGGATCCATCCGTGACAGGGCGCTACCACCACTTTGCGGGCGAGGCCCTCATGTTGAATCGTGTACTGCGGTATCCACGGAGAGACGAAGTGCGTCCGTAGATAGGGGCGCTCTTGTATCTGCTGGACGACATGCGCGATCTGGTTAAAGGGTTCACTCTCCTTGGTGGGGAAGCTCCCCCACGCGGCACCGTATGATCCGTCACCGAGGTCACCCTCCGGCAGGCCGAAGTCGGCGCACTTCTCCTTGGTCACCCACCGATCCCAGAAGACGGCAGGCATGCCATATTTCTTGAGCTCGTCGAGTGTTCGTGCACCGTTGAGGAACCCGATATGCTCTCCGAGAGCGCCCGGCAAGGTACGCGCGAGGTCGCGCTCGGTCATGAGTGGGAAGCCGTTCTCGAGGTTGTAGCGGATCTGGTGTCCGACAATCGAGCGCGCACCGATGCCGTGTATAGGCATGATGTCTCGGCCCTCGTTCATAATGCGTTCGAGCAGTTGGTGATACTGGTAGTCGGGAGTGCGCTCGGCGTAGGGCTTCATGATCCCATGATACTCTATTTGCTCTCTGGTGATACAATCGACCTATACCCTCACGATGGATTTCTACTCACACATATACGAACAAGATACTGAGATATATGAGGCTCTTGTGGGCGAGGACAAGCGCGAGGCCGATGGCCTCGAGCTGATACCGAGCGAGAACTATGTCTCACGCGCGGTTAAGGAGGCCATGGCCTCCTCGCTCACCAATAAATACTCCGAGGGCTATCCGGGCAAGCGCTACTACGGCGGCCAAGAGTTCACTGACAAGGTGGAGGTGCTTGCAATCGACCGCGCGAAGAGGCTCTTCAATGCCGTGTATGCAAACGTCCAGCCCTTGGGTGGCGCCAATGCGAACATCGCGATGTACTTCGCGCTCCTCGAGCCGGGCGACACGATCCTCGGTATGGATCTCAGCCACGGCGGGCACCTCACGCACGGCCACCCGGTGACCTACCTCACCAAGATCTTCAACTTCGTCCGCTACAAGATGAAGGACATCGAGACCGGCGAGATCGACTATGACCAGATGCGCAAGACGGCCAAGGAGATCAAGCCTAAGATTGTCCTCGCGGGCTACTCAGCGTATCCGCGTGAGCTCGACTACGCGAAGTTTGTCGATATCGCGCGCGAGGTGGGGGCGGTCGCGGTGATGGATATCGCACACATCGCGGGCCTTATCGCGGGCGGCGCGGCGAAGAATCCGTTCGACTACGGCTTCGATCTCATGACCACCACGACGCACAAGACCCTGCGCGGCCCGCGCGGCGGGATGATCCTCACCCGCGACTCCGAGGACCTTGCTAAGCGAATCGACAAGACGCTCTTCCCGGGCCTCCAGGGCGGGCCACACATGCACCAGATCGCGGCCAAGGCCGTGAGCTTCAAGGAGGCGTTACAGCCATCGTTTAAGACGTATGCGAGCCAAGTCGTAGCTAACGCCGCCGCGATGGCAGACGTGTATAAGGCGGGCAACGTGCGTATGATTACCGGCGGGACAAGCAATCACCTCATCTTGGCCGATGTGTATGGCTCGCTTGGAGTAACCGGAGATGAGGCAGAGAAACTGCTCGACGAAGCGGGGATCACTTTGAATAAAAATATGATTGCCAACGACCCGCGCAGGCCCATGGACCCGTCAGGGATCCGCTTCGGCACGCCCGCGATGACTACGCGGGGGCTTACGGAGGCCGACTCGCGTCGAGTCGCAGAGCTCATGCTCGAGGTGCTCACCAAGAAGACGCCGCCGCCGCGCGCCAAGGAGGAGGTGATTGCTATCGCGCGCGCCCACCCGATCCACGAGAGGTTCTAGTTGCAGAGCGGGCGGAGATCGTGTAGAGTATTGCCTGGCGGTGGTGGTGCACGAGAGAGGCCGTGAAGGGGCCCCATACCCCTCGGCGGCGAAATGCTACTCCGCGACGCTATTTGTTATTTGTCCGGACTGTGCTCAGACGGCACCACCACCGCCCCTACAAGATCTGCCCTCGGCGGATCTTTCTTTTTGTAGAGCTCACAGTTTCGGCCCACGCACATTGCGGAGCGAGAGCACGTGGCGTAGAGTGCTCACGAGTCGCGAGAGGGAGGTTAGTGTCCCGCCGGCTGGCACGCCAGCCAGTCGGCGAACCCGGATAGACCATCATGGCATCCATCTCGCGACTCTCTCGGCCCGCACGTCGCGTGGGCCTTTTCTTTTCCGGTATAATTCGCGGCTCACGCTTGCGCAAGCAGACCCCACCGCCGAATCGTTTGAGTTGCAAATTAGCTCGTACTGTTGTACGTTGGCGTCAGGTGGTGCACAGAGTGAATGTTGTAGAGCGCCCGCAAGCCTTGCTCTACAGCATTTGCGCAACCCTCTGTGCACTACCTCGCGGTCTGCCCCTACGGCAGGCCTTTTTTATGTTCATGAATTAGTTCAGGAGCAAATTCAGGAGCATGGTATACTGGAGACATGACCGGCAGGAGGAAATCGGGGCAAGAAAACATCCGCTCGCTCACCAAGACGGGCGGTGGCCGCAGCTACACGGTCTCGCTCCCGGCGGCCGTTGTCCGCGAGTTCGGCTGGCGCGAGCGACAAAAGCTCACCCTGGTCGTCCACCACAAAAACCGCACCATCCTCATCAAGGATTGGAAGAAATAAATACATAGGGTAGCCCTATGTTGGGGGCTCAGTCTGGAGAAGGGTTGTATCAATAGTATGCCCGCGACAACATTCTCGGCCTGCGTTTGTGCGGGCCACTCCATATAGTGGGAATCCTCACGCAAGCATTTTTTGATTTGTTTGATAATTGGTATGATTGATCATATCAATGATCGTATCAATTGCGACGATGCATCATGACACACATTTCCAGCAAACGACTCAAGAAAGGGGTGGCAACAGAACTT
Source organism: Candidatus Kaiserbacteria bacterium CG10_big_fil_rev_8_21_14_0_10_56_12 (assembly GCA_002773355.1). Taxonomy (GTDB): domain Bacteria; phylum Patescibacteriota; class Minisyncoccia; order Phycocordibacterales; family Phycocordibacteraceae; genus C7867-001. The sequence goes on along the minus strand of PFBL01000020.1, from coordinate 29,087 downwards.
GCCGATGAGTTTATTACTTTTCTTACCGCGGCTCAGACGAGACGTGACGCCCGCGCGCTCGCGAACGAGTTACTATCACAAACTGAGCGGGTCATGCTCGTGAAGCGTCTCGCTATCGTGGTTCTACTGGTGCGCGGGTACTCCTTTACACAAATAGCGGACACCCTCGGCGTCACGCGCCAAACAATTGTTCGCGTATGGCGGTCTACAAAGGATGGGCATTATGACAAAATTGCTGCTTACGCACGAAAGTACACGGCGCATTTCAAGCATCAGACGGCCATCTATACGTTTATCAATGCACTGCATATTGTTGCGCCACCTCGATTGGGGAAGGGTCGCTGGCGATCTCTTGGATCACTGGCTGAGTAGCAACGCGCCTGTGCGACAGCACCAAGCTGTCTCTCTCACTGTGGCTGGTATGATATATCATACCAGCCGGGGCGGTTATTCACGCGGCCACCGCAGGGCCTCCGCATCGCGCGAGGCCTTTTTTCGTTTTCTGCGCGACAGGCTCCCGTACGAGTTCAAGAATATCGTGAGGGAAAAATGTCTGATAAACTCAGTTTGATGGAAGATAGAATTCGATCATCGATCGGCCATGGAATCGCCGTTGCAGGGGGCGGGTCGTCAATAGTGGCCATCATTCGTCGACCGCCGAACCTGTCACTCGGCGACTATGCTGTATATATTGGCGCAGAATTCGCGGAATCTGTGGCCATTGCGGTTCGAGAGGAATTGGGTAATCTTGCAGTGAAGGTGGAAGTCGCGAAAGGCGGATTTATCAACATCACATTGTCGCGTGCTGGGGTGGCTCTCGCTATTGCTGAAGCCATTGCACAGGGCGAGGATTGGGGAAGGGGGAGTCATGAAGAAGGTCAGCGGGTGATGGTGGAGTACAGCAATCCGAACGCCTTTAAGGAGATGCACGTGGGGCATCTCGTGGGCACGATCGTGGGCGAGGCGCTCTCGCGCCTCATCGAGAACAGCGACGCGACGATTGCTCGCGACACCTTTGGCGGGGATATCGGACCCAATGTCGCCAAGGCGCTCTGGGGCCTGCGCAAGAACGGGATCACCGAGCCCACCACGGCCAAGGAGATCGGCGAGGCCTATGTGACCGGCTCTGGGGCCTATGAGGGCGGCCCGCATGTGCAGGCCGAGATCGACGCGCTCAACCAGGCGATCTATGGCGGCACCGATGCCGAGCTCATGGCGCTCTGGCGCAAGGGGCGCGAGGTGTCTGTCGAGGAGTTCCGGCGGATCTGGGCACTCTTGGGCACGCATTTTGATTACGAATTCTTTGACAGCGATACCACAGAGATCGGCTTGCGTGTAGTGCATGACGGCCTGGCTAAGGGCGTGTTCGAACGGAGTGACGGCGCGGTGATCTACAACGGCGAGAAGCACGGAGTGCACACGATGGTCTTCGTCACCTCTCATCACACGCCGACCTACGAGACCAAGGATATCGGTCTCGCGTTCTTAAAGGAGGAACGTTGGCCCTCAGATAAGGTGATCATCGTAACCGGTAATGAGCAGACAGGGCGCTTCAAGACCGTGCTCGCGGCGCTTGGCGAGCTCGCGCCCCTTCTCGCAGAGAAGACGACGCACGTGGCGACCGGCTTCTTGAAGCTCTCCTCAGGCAAGATGTCCTCCCGCGAGGGCAATGTGATCACTGCCGCGGAGTTTATCGACAACGTCATACAACGCGCAAGTGAGAAAAACGAAGATCCACTGATTGCCGAGCAGGTGGCGGTTGGTGCGATCAAGTATATGGTGCTACGCCAAGCACCCGGCTCTGACATCATCTTTGATACTGAGAAGTCGCTCTCGCTCGAGGGAGACTCGGGGCCGTATCTGCAATATGCGCTCGTGCGCGCCAAGAAGATCCTCACCTACGCGACCAACGGCGAGAAGGGGAGCAATGAGCCGAGCGAGCCCTACGCTATCGAGCGGGTGATCCTGCATTACCCCGAGGTAGCCGCGCGCTCCGCGCGCGAGCTGGCGCCGAACCTCTTGCTCACCTACCTCACCGAGCTCGCCGCCGCGTGGAATGCCTTCTACGCCAGCGAGCAGGTGCTCGGGAGCCCCGAGGAGGCCTACAAGCAGCGCGTGGCGCAAGCGTTTGCCAACACGATGACCAACGGCCTCACGCTCCTCGGCATCCCGACACCGGAGCAGATGTAGAAAGTATTGTTGCCCACACGCGTATATAAGGGTAGGCTAGGAATAGAGCGTGGCCACGGACGCCAGCACGCAGGAGGCCCACATGAGTGATAAGGACGAACACAAGGAGCCGGAAACGGAAGAATCCGAAGCACCGACGTGGTCGGACCCCTCGGACCTTTTTGGCGGCGTTGCGCCCAAGGTACACGAGGAAGAAGCGGCGGAGTCACACGAGTGACCCGCCGTTTTTTGGCCCGATGAGCAACTAGGTGAGTGTCAATAACGCGCTTGCCGACAGCATCGCGATGGGGTATGGTCTCGTTCAGAAGTACGCAATCCCGTGTGCTTCGTCAAACTTGAGAGAGGTGAGAGAGGGAGATGGGGAAGCACGGTAAGGTCAAAAAAAAGAAGGCGAAGAAGTATGATACCCTTGCCGCGAAGGCGAGGGCGCATGTCGAGAAACGACGTAAGAAGCGTCGGACGCCGGACCAGCTTCACGCGGGTGTACCGCGCCTCAGTCAGCGGCTCAACTTCTGGGGCACGTGAAGAATAAGGGTTCCCGCGGCAACAGGGGGTCGGGAGCCCGCGGCCAGCGACGATTCTGTCGCTGGCCGTTCCTTTTTTCTCTCCCAGACGTTACGATAGGCAGATATGGCTGAGACGCCCGAGAAGTCAGATGCGGCGAAGCGCGAGGAGGCGGTGCTCGCGTTCTGGGAGCGTGAGCACATCTTCGAGCAATCGCTCGCGAAGAAGTCGCCCAAAGGCAAATTCGTCTTCTACGAGGGGCCGCCAACCGCCAATGGTATGCCCGGCATCCACCACCTCGAGGCACGCGCATTCAAGGATGCCATCCCGCGCTATAAGACGATGCGCGGGTATCGGGTCAATCGTCGCGCAGGGTGGGATACGCACGGCCTGCCAGTCGAGCTGCAGGTAGAGAAGGAGCTCGGCTTTAGCGGTAAGCCCGACATCGAGAAGTACGGCGTCGCCGCGTTTAATAAGAAGTGTCGCGAAAGCGTTTTTAAATATATCGATCATTGGGCGCGGTTTACCAAACGCATCGGCTACTGGGTTGATGATGCCAAGGCCTACTTTACCTTCGATAGTGCCTACATGGAGGCGCTCTGGCGCGTCTTTGCCGAGACGGAGCGTGACGGGCGTCTCTATAGGGACTATCGCATCGTACCGTGGTGTCCGCGTTGTGGCACCTCGCTTTCGTCGCACGAACTCGCGCAAGGCTATGAAGACGTCAAGGACCTCACTCTCACGGCCAAGTTTGAGCTCGTCGACGAACCCGGAACTTACCTCCTCGCCTGGACGACGATGCCGTGGACACTCCCGGGCAACGTTGCGCTCGCGATAGGCGCACAGATAGCCTATGGAATCTATGAAAAGGATGGTGAGCGCGTCATTCTAGCTCACGCGCGGGCCGAAGCGATGCTCGGTGGGGGCTGGGAGCGTGTAGCAGACGTTCGTGGCGAGGATCTCGTTGGTAGGTCGTACCAACCGCTCTACGATTTTGCAAAAAACTTGGCACCAGAGGGCGAGCAAGGGAAGTTCGATGACGCGTTCAAGGTCTACGCCGCAGACTTTGTCACAACCGAGGATGGCACGGGTATCGTGCATATCGCACCGATGTATGGTCAGGACGACTTCGATCTTGGTAACGCGGTCGGGCTCCCCAAGGTACACACGGTGAGCCCTGAGGGTAAGTTCGTTCCGGGGACGGGCTTCCTCGCGGGCGCGCCCGCTGGTGCCGAGGACACGGCGGTTGCGGTACTCAAGAATCTGCAGACGCGCTCGCTTGTGTTCGCCAAGGAGTCCTATACGCACAGTTACCCCTTCTGTTGGCGCTGTAAGACGCGCTTGATCTACTACGCACGCGACTCGTGGTATATCCGCATGCAAGATTTACGCGATACGCTGGTCGCCGAGAATCAGAAGGTGCACTGGGAGCCAGCCCATATCCGCGACGGGCGCATGGGAGAGTGGCTCTTAAATGTGAAGGACTGGGCAATCAGTCGTGAGCGGTACTGGGGCACACCGATGCCAGTGTGGCAGAGCGAGGACGGTAGCGAGCGGCTCGTCATCGGCTCGGTTGCGGAGCTTACCAAGCGCGCGAAGACGTCGGGCAATACGTACCTCCTCATGCGCCACGGCGAATCAGAGGGGAATGCCAACACGTATTTCGATTCTGATGGCGAGGAGAGTAATGCGCTTACCGATCGTGGGAGGGAGCAGGTGGCCGCGAGTGCTGAGGCGCTCAAGAGTCGGCACGTGACCAAGATCTATGCCTCGCCGCTCTTACGAACGAGGCAGACCGCAGAGCAGGTAGCCGAGGCGCTTGGCATCGCCGCGCGCGATATTGTCTACGACGAACGCCTGCGCGAGTTTAACTTCGGCATCTTTAGCGGCAAGAATACGCAAAACGGGCGTGAACTATTTTGGGACTGGAAACGGAGGACACACTACGCCAACTCGACGCCGGGAGGGGAGAGTTATTTTGACGCGAAGAACCGACTCGGCTCGTTTATGTACGACCTCGAGGCGCAGTGTGCACACGAGACGATACTCATCGTGACGCACGGCGTAACCTTCGAGTCGGCGAAGGTGTTGCAGGTTGGGGCCGATCGAGCCGAAGGGGACCGGATCTTGAATGAGGTCATTAGCTCTGCCAAGCTCGCAGAGGTCGTTGAGTTCCCCTTCGTCCCTTTGCCGCACAACGACGACTACGAGCTTGATCTGCATCGTCCATACATCGACGATGTGGTGCTCGTCTCTGATCAGGGTACCGAGCTTCACCGCGTGCCAGAGGTCATGGACGTGTGGTTTGACTCTGGCGCGATGCCCTTCGCACAGGGGGCCAAGGAGCATCTCCCCATAACCTATCCGGCCGACTTTATCTCAGAGGCCATTGATCAAACGCGCGGATGGTTCTACACCTTGCTCGCCGTTGGAGTGCTCGCCGGCAAGGGTACACCCTACAAGAACGTCATCTGTCTCGGGCACCTGCTCGACGCTGAGGGCAAGAAGATGAGCAAATCGAAGGGCAATGTGGTCGACCCTAATCAAGAGATAGAGCGGTGGGGTGTCGATACGATTCGTTTCTGGATGTATAGTGTCGCGCAGGCAGGCGACTCTAAGAACTATGACGCAAAGACAGTCAAAGAGGCGGCAAAGGTTCTCTCGTGGGTCGACAACTCGGCCAAGTTTTACGAGCTTTTTAAAGACGCGACGCCGCTCGAGGGAGAGGTGACCGTGATTGATCGTTGGATGCGCACGCGCGCCGACGAGACGGTGCGTGCGGCTACCAAGGCACTCGACGGGTACCAGCTCCTTGATGCGTCGCGCGCCATCGCGCGCCTGGCCGAGGATCTCTCACAGTGGTACGTGCGGCGAGTCCGTGATCGTGTGCGTGACGGTGACGCGGCTGCGCTCACTACCTTGCGCGAGACGTTGCGCACAATTGCGCTCTTGCTCGCGCCGCTCGCGCCCTTTATCGCCGAAGATGTCTTCGGCAAGGTGCGACGTGCAGACGATCCCGAGAGTGTGCACCTGGCCGATTGGCCGAGCGCCGGCAGCTGGTTTAGTCTGCGCTGGCTATTTGCAGGCCGTACGAATAGCGATCTGATTGCTCACATGGCACGCGTGCGGGCGCTTGCCTCGGAGGCGCTACAACTCCGGCAGAAGGCGAATATCAAAGTACGACAACCGCTCGCGTCACTCACTGTACCCGAGGCACTCAGCGAAGATCTTGCCGATCTTTTGAAAGAAGAAGTGAACGTGAAGCAGGTGGTGACGGGTGCCGAGCTTGCACTCGATACCGCGCTCACTCCAGAGCTTGTGAAGGAGGGTGACGAGCGAGAGATGGCGCGTGCGGTCGCCGACGCGCGCAAGACCAAGGGATATGCACAGAACGACGTGGTACGCACCGTTATGAATGCCTCATCGGGGGCGTTCTCGGCGACACTCTCGACAGGAGAGGTGAAGTTCGACATTGTACGCGACTCGACTCGCGAAGAAGTGGATGCGACATAAGTACGAGACCTCCGGGATCGTCCTCGCGAGAACCCCGCTCGGTGAAGCGAACACTCTGGTCACCTTGCTTACTCCCACGGTGGGCGTCGTGCGTGCTCGCGCACAGGCCCTGCGCAAACCAGGCGCTAAGCTCGCCGCGGCGCTGGTTACCTTTGCCGAGAGTGATCTCGTACTCGTGCGCGGCAAGGATGGGTGGCGCATCGCGGGTGCAGTCCTCAAAGAAAACTGGTTTAGTCAGATGCCGCGCGAAGACGCCCGCGCTCGTGCCGCTCGTGTCTCTGGACTTCTCGTGCGGCTTGCGCCCGAAGAAGATCAGAACACCACGCTCTACTCGCTGGTGCGCAGCTACTTTGAGGCGTCGAGCACCGTGCCATGCGAGCTCTTGGACGAGGCCGAGATCGTTGCGGCGCTTGGTATCTTAGCCGCGCTTGGGCTCGACGCTGGGGCGCTCCCTACGACCGACAACGTGTTTACTGCAGAGAGCTTGCGCGCGCTCGAGCCTCTGCGCGCCGAGCACATTGAGCGCATTAACCACGGCATCGCCGCTTCGGGGCTCTAAGACCCTGTATACTTTAGAACATGCCGCCACCAGACGACGATACGGGCGCTCTCGAACGAGCCCGACACCGTCTCTACGAGACGACGCCTCCGGTAGAGGAGACGCCCACCACACTCTCGGTCTCCGGGTCGCCGAGAGTGCCTCATGAGTGGCAGGAGGACCCACTCCCCACACATATGCCCGAACACAAAAAACGTCACCTGCGATTCGCGAGTATTTTCTTCGGCTTCGCTATGCTCTTCTTCCTCGTGTCTCTTGGGGTCGCGGCCTATGTCGTCTACTACGGAGGCAATACGGTGGCCGCGAGCAATATCGACTTGACCGTGCAGGGCCCTGCCTCGATTGCGGCAGGAGATACCGTACCGCTCGTCGTGACGGTCACGAACAAGAATCTCGTTGCGGTACAGAACGCCAAGATCGAAATAGCCTTTCCTGAGGGCACACGCAACGCAAGCAACACCCTCGAGGCGTACCCGCGGTACGAGGAGAGTCTCGGTGACCTTGCGAGCGGGTCCACTATCACGCGGACCCTGCAGGCCGTCATCTTCGGTGCGGCAGGGGACACGTTGACTCTCCACACCTCATTTTCGTATGGTACGACCGGCTCGAACGCGACGTTCGTGAAGAAGTCTGACTACCCGCTCGCGATCACGTCAACGCCGCTCGAGGTTAAGGTCGACACACTTACTGAGACCGTCTCGGGTAAACCGTTCGCCCTCACACTCACGGTGCGATCGAATGCGTCGGTGCCGCTCGATAACGTCGTGCTCGCCGCCACGTACCCGTACGGCTTTACTGTCTCGCAGACGTCGGTACCGTCAACCGACAACCATTTTGTCTTGGGCACGCTCGCGCCCGGTGAGGTAAAGACGATTACCGTAACCGGTGTCCTTACCGGGCAGGCGAACGACGAGCGCGCATTCCACTTCAGTATCGGCACGGCGAAGTCAGCGTCTGACCCAACGCTGGCGATCACCTATATGACACAACAGGCAGTAGTTGCCATCGCGACACCATTTATCAGCGCGACGATTAGTGTGAATGGCGACTCGAGCGCCAGTGCCGCTGTTTCGCCCGGGACGCGCCAGAACGTTACGGTCTCCTATGCCAACACGCTCGCGACGAATGTATCAAACGTGACGGTACTGGTCGCTCTCTCTGGCGCGGCGGTCGACTACAACAGTGTCACCACCACGCGCGGCTTCTACCGATCGGTAGATCATACAGTCGTCTTTAGTCCCGACAAAGACTCCTCGCTTGCGAACCTAGCACCAGGAGCATCGGGGCTGGGCACCTTTAGCTTCTCCACACTACCATCGGGTGCGGCCGCCGGCTCTCCCTCTATCACCCTCACCACCTCGATCTCTGGGACGCGCGCTGGGCAGAGCAACGTGCCCGAACAGGTCCAGGCAACGATGAGCAAGACGGTGAAGGTGCTCACGGCTGTCGCACTCACGGCGTCGTCGCTCCACGCGTCTGGACCGATTGCAAACACCGGGCCGATCCCGCCGCAGGCCGATCTTGCGACGACCTACTCGGTGGTCTGGAATGTGAAAAATCCGGGGAGCGCCGTGGCTGGTGCAGTGGTTACCGCGACACTGCCAAACTATGTGGCCTATACGAGCAAGACTGCAGGCGACGGTAACTTCTCATATGATTCAAACTCGCGTCTCGTGACGTGGACCATCGGCGATCTCGCGCAGGGCGCGACCACACAGGGGGTCTTCCAGGTCGTGCTCACGCCCTCGACCTCGCAGAAGAACACGTCGCCGCCATTGACGGGCATCCCGAGTTTTAGTGGCTACGATCGCTTCGCGGGCGCACATGTGAAGGCGACCGGAGTCGCGCCGACGATCGAGACGAAGGGCGACCCAGGGTATGTCCCCGTGCAGGGGAGCGTGGCGCCCTAAGTTGCATCAAAGCCCGTTTTGCCGCACTCTAGAGAGAACAGGACATGGATGACCAACACCTAATGGAGAAAATCGTCTCGCTCTGTAAGCGGCGCGGATTCGTGTTCCCCGGCTCGGAGATCTATGGCGGTCTCGCGGGCACGTACGACTACGGCCCACTCGGCGTGCTCCTGCAGGAGAACGTGAAGCAACTGTGGTATCGCCGGTTCGTCAATGAACGCGACGATATGTATCCGATTGATGCCGCCATCATCATGAACCCCCATGCATGGGAAGCATCGGGTCACGTCGCTGGTTTCGCTGACCCAACCGACGACGGAAAGATGTTTAATGTCATGTTTAAAACGTCTGTCGGCGCTGGCGAAGAGGCGACGGTTGCGTATTTGCGGCCGGAAACGGCGGGAGGCATGTTCGTTAACTTTAAGAACGTCGTCGACTCGATGCATCCCAAATTACCGTTCGGCCTTGGTCAGGTAGGGAAGGCCTTTCGTAACGAGATTGCACCGCGCGATTTTATCTTCCGCCAGCGCGAATTCAAGCAGATGGAAGTTGAGTATTTTGTACGTCCTGCCGCGTGGGAGTCTTCATTTGAAGAGTGGCGACTCCTCATGCACCGATTCGCCGAGGAGGTCGGGCTCTCGCCGAGTGCGTTGCATGAGCTCGATGTCCCCGAGAACGATCGTGCTCATTACAGCCAGCGTACGATCGACTTCGAGTTCGACTATCCGTTCGGCCGCAAAGAGCTGTGGGGTCTCGCATATCGGGGTGATTTTGATCTGTCGGCACATGCAAAAGCGTCGCAGGTTGATCTCTCGTATCTTGATGAAGAGACGGGAGAGCGTTTTATCCCGCACGTCATTGAGCCGTCACTCGGTGTCGACCGTACCGTGTTGGCCATACTGGCAAGCGCCTATCGAGAGGACGACATGGGAGGCGAGACACGCACCTATCTGGCGCTCGCTCCAAAGATTGCACCGATTAAAGCGATGGTCTCGCCGCTTCTTAAAAATAAGCCGGAACTTGTCGCGAAGGCTAAGGAAGTGCGCACAGCACTGCAAAAGGTACATCCGTGGATAGCGTGGGATGACAACGGCAACATCGGCAAGCGGTATCGTCGACAAGACGAAATCGGCACACCGTTTTGTGTCACGGTGGACTTCGACACACTCGGGGAGCATCCAGAGCTTGCAGACACCGTAACGTTGCGACATCGTGATACGGGAGAGCAAGAGCGACTCTCGATCGAGGAGGTGGCCGCGCGTCTGCGCGCGGCGCTCGAGTAAGGCGCGTAGATATGCTACGATGCGCCGTATGAGTAAAGAATTCAATATCTCTATCACTGCGGGTACGATCGTGAAGGCAGTGTTGGTCATCGCGGGGGCCTATGTGATCTGGCTACTCAGAGATCTCATATTGCTCGTGCTGACGGCGATTGTGATCGCGTCGGCTATCGAGCCGGGGGTCGCCCTCTTCGTTCGGGTGCGGGTGCCGCGGTTCCTCGCCGTGCTCATGGTGTATGTGCTCGTGTTCGGCTCGCTTTTCGTACTCATGTACATCTTTTTCCCGCCCATCATCGCGGACGCGGCCGACTTCGTCTCAGCCATTCCTCAATACATAAGCTCACTGCCGACCACCACGGCACCACTCTCATCGATCTCACACGCCACTGATCTGCTTGGTAGCCAGCAAGACCTGCGGGCGCTTGCCGGACAGCTCTTCTCACTCCAAAATGCATTCTCACAGAGTGCGAGCGGCATCACCGAGCTCGTGGTGGCGTTCTTTGGCGGGTTCCTCTCGCTCCTCCTCGTGGTGGTGCTCTCGTTCTATTTCGCACTCCAAGACACCGGTATCGACGACTTCTTGCGGCTCATCTTGCCGGTTGAGCATGAGGAATACGCGGTCAGCCTATGGAAGCGAGCGCAAAAGAAAATCGGGCTCTGGATGCAGGGACAGCTCTTGCTCTCGGCCATCGTGGGCATCTTGGTCTACCTCGGGCTCCTCATTATCGGTGTTCCCTATGCACTCTTGCTCGCGCTCTTTACGGCCTTTGCAGAGATCATCCCGATCTTCGGCTCACTGATCGCGGGATTACTGGCTGCGCTCATCGCGTTCTCGACTGGCGGGGTCGCCCTGTCGGCGATCGTGGTGGGGCTTTATATCGTCGTCAACCAGTTTGAATCAAATCTTATTTATCCGCTCATCGTGAAGAAGGTGGTGGGTATCTCGCCACTGCTCGTCATCGTTGCGCTCATTGCGGGTTATACGCTGGTTGGTTTCCTCGGCGTGCTTCTCTCTGTGCCCGTGGCCGCGGCCGCGCTCGAGTTCTTGTCAGATTTTGACAAGCGTAAGCGTCAAGAGAATTCGCGAGGACAGGCACGATAGTGCACCATGAGCGCCCGCTATATAACCACAACACTCCCTTACGTGAATGCGGCGCCTCATGTGGGGCATGCGCTCGAATTTGTCGAGGCCGATTGCTATAAACGCGCATGCGTGCTCGCCGGCGAGGAAGCTTTTCTTAATATTGGGACCGATGAACATGGCGCGAAGATTGCCGAGAAAGCGAGCGAAGCGGGATTGACACCGCAGGCGTACGTTGATGAGTATGCGGCTCGCTTTAAGGCGTTTGCCGATACGCTGAACATCTCCTATGACGCGTTTACCCGTACGACCAACTCGACACACATCGCGTCTGCTCAAGAATTCTGGAATCGGTGTGACGACAAGGGTGACATCTACAAAGCCGCATACGAAGTCAAATATTGTGTCGGTTGCGAATTAGAAAAGACCGACTCCGAGCTCGTCGACGGGAAATGTCCCTTGCATCCGAATCATGAGATCGAGATACGCACCGAGGAAAATTACTATTTCAAATTCTCTCGGTATGAGCAGGCCCTGCTTGATCTCTATGAAAAAAATGAGACATTCGTACTCCCCAAGGAGCGGCTCCACGAGATTCGCACATTCGTCAAGAACGGTTTAAAAGACTTCAGTATTTCGCGCCGCAAGGAGAAGCTCTCGTGGGGGATCCCGGTGCCGGGAGACGACGAGCACGTGATGTATGTATGGTTTGATGCGCTCGTGAACTATATATCGGTGATAGGGTGGCCAACCGACGAAGCAACCTTCGCGAAGTGGTGGCCTGTCACACAACTGGCCGGCAAGGACAACCTGCGCCAGCAGTCGGCCATGTGGCAGGCGATGCTCCTCTCGGCAGGCGTGGCGCCCTCGGCGCAGATCTTTATCCACGGCTTCATTACGAGCGGCGGCCAGAAGATGAGCAAGTCGCTGGGTAATGTTATCGACCCGATGGCGCTTGTCGAGAAATATGGGACCGATGCAGTGCGCTATATCCTCTTGCGCCACGTGAGCCCGTTCGAAGATTCTGACCTGACGCCGAGCGCTATTCACGATCACTACACCGCACACCTTACCAATGGACTCGGTAATCTTGTGGCGCGCGTGATGAAGCTCGCCGAGACGCACCTGTCAGAGCCGATTGAGCGACCAGCGGACTCCCCGTTTCCACAAGAATATTGGGACCTGCTTCACGCGTTTGAGTTTAACCGTGTGGCTGATTATATCTGGGGACGCATCCAGGATCTCGACGAGCGCATTACGAGAGAGGAGCCGTTCAAGGTCGTCAAAACAGACCTCGAGAAAGGGCGTGCGCTCATTCGCGAGATGGTTACGGAGCTCTATCAGATTGGGAGACTCCTGAACCCATTTATGCCGGCGACGAACGAACTCATCAAGCAAACGATCTTGGAGAATAAGAAACCCGAGAACCTTTTCTCGCGTCTTGATGCCTAACATGGAGACGCGGTACATCGACGCACACTGCCACGTGCAGTTTGAGCAGTATGATGCAGATCGTGCCGAAGTGATCGACGAGATGCGCTCGCAGGGCGTCGCGGGGATTGTGGTCGGGTGCGACCTCGACTCATCGCAGAAGGCTGTCGCACTCGCCGAAAAGCACGAGCACCTCTATGCCGCAGTCGGGCTGCACCCAAACCACGAATCAAGTGAGTGGTATGATATATCATACCAACGACAGCTCGCGGCACATCCCAAGGTGGTGGCGATAGGGGAGTGCGGCCTCGATTATTATCGTCTGCCAGGTGACACCTCGGTTCACTCCGCCGAAGCCACAAAGGTCAAACAGAAAACGCTATTCAAGCAACACCTCGCGCTTGCAATCGAGTTTGATAAACCACTCATTATTCATTGCAGGCCCAGCAAAGGATCAACTGATGCATATCGCGATCTTATCGAGCTCTTAGAAGAAGAAAGAAGTAAGGATTTAAATACGCATTTAAATACGTACCAAAACCTGCGCGGCGATATCCATTTCTTTGTAGGTGGTGTTGCAGAGGCTCAGGCGCTTAATGCGCTCGGCTTCACAGTCTCGTTTACTGCGGTCATCACGTTCATGCACGACTATGACGCGGTTATTAAGACCGTACCTCTTGCAAATCTACTGGTAGAAACCGATGCTCCTTATGTTGCGCCAGCCGTGCGGCGCGGACAGCGCAACGATCCACTCGCTGTTATCGACGTCGTCTCCCGCATCGCCCGCATCAGGGAAGAAGACCCAGAGTCGGTCCGCCAGACATTGCTCGAAAATACGCGACAGTTGTTTGATCTCGCTCGCCCGTGAGCGCCTTGCGGGGGGTACGAGAGAGTGTTAGGATAGGCCAATCAAATAAGGAATATGGCGAAGAAGGACGACATTGAGACAGAAGTAGAAACAGAGCTCGAGAACGAGGCGGATGTTCGCGTATACGAGCTCGGGTTCCACCTCGACCCAGATCTGCCAACCGAAGGCGTCAAAAAGGCGTATCAGGCGGTGCGCGGCATCCTTGAGAGCAATGGGACGGTTGTTGCAGAAGGCGAGCCGCGGATGACCAAACTTGCCTATACGATCTCTCGACAGGAGACGAGCGGCCGCAAGGACTTTAGCTCGGCCTACTTCTGCTGGATTGTGTATGAGACCACGGCCGCGGATCATGCCGAAGTCATCGAGGCAGTCAACGCAGACAAAAACATGGTGCGCTTTATCGATCTCATTACCACCAAAGAGGCGGCACGCCACGCGGTGGAGCTCTACGAATTCAGCATGAAAGAGGCGCCTGCGGCAACTGCTGAGGAGGCTGAGGGGAGCGAAGCGGTGGCGCTCGATGCAGCGCTCGAGAACGCCGCACTATAAAAAACTATGTACTTGAACAAAGTATTCCTCTACGGCAACCTCACGAGAGACCCAGAGCTCAAGGCTCTCCCGAGTGGATCACAGGTAGCCAATTTTGCTATTGCGACCAACCGCTCCTTCAAAGGCAAGGATGGACAGCGCCAAGAGACGACAGAGTTCCATAACCTCGTCGCGTTTGGCCGTACGGCAGAAGTCATTGCGCAATACTGCAAGAAAGGGCGCCCGATCTTTGTCGAGGGTCGTATTACCACGCGCTCATGGGACGATAAGGAAACTGGCAAGAAGAATTATCGTACCGAGATCGTTATCGAGAATTTCCAGTTTGGTGCTGACGGTGGTCGGGGCGGAGCAACCGATGGGGCGCCGCGAGCCGCGCAGGCAGAGCCGACGACACCGAGCGGGGGAGACGAGATTCAATACCCAGACGAGGAGATTAACCCAGAGGATATTCCTTTTTAATTACTGACGTATGGCCTATCAAGCAGAGCGAGAAGAAATAGAGATTAAGAAGTTCGTCGATTATAAGGACGTGGCGTATTTGAAGCAATTTACCAACCCACACGCAAAGATTCTTTCAAAGAAGCGAACCGGCATTCCCGCCACCAAACAGCGCGATATTGCGCAAGCAATTAAGCGTGCGCGCTACATGGCCCTCCTGCCGTACGTCGCGGCGTAGCCGTGAATAGAAAGAAGGCCCCGCACACGGCGGGGCCTTCTTTCTAACTAGGCCTTGTCGGCGCGTTCGGCGTATGTGCCGGTGTCGGTATTAATGCGCACGACGTCGCCTACATTTATAAAGAGAGGTACGTCTACCTTGGCGCCGGTTGAGACGGTCACCGGCTTGTTGCCGCCCGTGGCCGAGTTGCCCTTAATGCTCGGCGGAGCCTCAACGACTTCGAGGTCTACTTTGACGGGGATCTTGATCGTAACCGGTGCATCGTCGATCGTCAGCACATCAACGAGAGCATGTGGCGCAAGCCACCGCACCTGTTGACGTACTGCCTCCTCGGGAAACGAGAATCGATTTGAAGCGTTACATTCTTCGGCAAACCAGCTCTCACCGCGATTGGTGTAGAGATACTGCGCCTGCATGCGGCACACGTCGGCCTCCTCCACCGATTCGTTCTGATGAAAGGAGATTTCGATCACCTTGCCAGAGACCAGGTGCCGCAATTTTGTCTGATTGACCGGCTTGCGCTGTTGCATGCGGAAAATGTGCGCGGACAGCACCTCATACGGCTCACCATTGTAAATAATGATGCATTTCGATAGGATCTCGTTGTAGCTAAGTATGGCCATAGAGAAGAAACTTAAAGCGAGTACGCCGCGTTATAAAAAGTGCCTGCCTACCGGCGGGCAGGCCCTAAACACCATTATCCTGTATGCTAGCAGACATAATGAGCTTTTCAAGTTTTGCTGAAGATCTTGGCCAGTTGAGCGATGCAGAACTGCTCGTACGCTCGCAGAAAGAGCCCGATCTCTTTGCGATACTCGTGCGCCGCTACGAGGCGCCACTCCTGCGCCGCGCCAAGAAGATACTCTGGTCACCCGAGGATGCCGAAGAGGTGGTGCAAGACGCCTTCACCAAGATGTATCTCTATGCGGATCGCTATCATTCACAAGAAGGCGCGACCTTCGCTTCGTGGGCGTACACGATACTCAACCGCGTTGCGTACACTAAATATGCGGCACGCCGCAAAGAGGGGGCGCACCACGTCGAGCTCGAGCCAGAGCACTACGAATCATTTCCGGATGAGCGAGCAGAATTTCTTGAAGACTTATCTATCCGCAACGAAGTCCTCGCCGCGCTTGCAAAGATACCCGAAGCGGCCGCCAGGATTCTCCGGCTCCAATTCATCGAGGGCAAGACGCAGGAGGAGATAGCCGCTTCGGAGCAGCTCTCGATACCGGCAGTGAAGACACGCGTGCATCGGGCGAAACGGCTGTTTAAAAAAACATATGATGAACAACACCATGACTAATAACTCAGCTATCGAGCGCGTTGTGATGCGGCGCGTGCATCGTCTCCGCATTTTGCGCGCAATCTTGTCTACGAGTACGCTCGTCCTCGGTGTCTTTGTGCTCGCGCTCTGGGATCTTGGTAAGGAAGTGTGGGTGGCCAAGGTGCTCACCAACGGGCCGCAGGACACGCTCGGGCACGCGCTCTATTTCGTCTATGCGTTTGAGCACACGCGGTTGTTGGTGCAGGCACTCACGCTGGTGACGCTCGTGAGTGTCGTGTATCTGGCGCGCGTTACTGCGCGACTCCTGACGAACTCTCTCGTCTCTGCGGCACGGGTGGCCTAGCTACTCGGCCAACTTCGCTTTAATCTCCTTGGTGAGGTCATTGGCGATCGATTTGTTCTCACTCAAGAACTTGCGCGAGGCGTCATACCCCACGCCGAGCTTCTGCTCGCCGACTTTGTAGGTTGCGCCGCTCTTGGTAACAAGTCCAAACTTCTCGCCGAGCGCGAGGAGCTCGCCCTCTCGACTAATGCCTTCATTGTAGAGCAGGTCGAATTCCGTTGTTTTAAACGGTGCGGCGACCTTGTTCTTCACTACCTTTACGCGTGTGCGCCCGCCCACGACCTCTTCGCCCTTCTTGATGCTCGCGATGCGGCGAATATCGAGGCGTACCGAGGTGTAAAACTTGAGTGCCTTGCCGCCCGGTGTCGTTTCCGGATTCCCGAACATAACGCCGATCTGCATGCGGATCTGATTAATGAAGATGACGATCGTTTTGCTCCGCGACACGATGCTCGTCAGCTTGCGGAGTGCCTGCGACATGAGCCGTGCCTGCTTGCCGACGTGTTGTTGACCCATTTCACCTTCTATCTCATCACGAGGGGTGAGTGCGGCAACTGAGTCCACGACGATGACGTCAACGTTGCCGCTCCGCACCAGTGATTCGACGATGTCGAGCGCCTGCTCCCCGGTGTCTGGCTGTGATATCAAGAGTTCTTGAAGCTTGACCCCAATGCGTCGCGCATATTCTGGATCGAGCGCATGTTCGGCATCGACAAAGGCGGCGACGCCGCCCGACTTCTGCGCCTCGGCGATTACGTGTAGGGCGAGTGTGGTCTTGCCGCTCGACTCAGGGCCAAAAATCTCGATAATGCGCCCGCAGGGGAGGCCGTCGACACCGAGGATGGCGTCGAGGCCGATAGAGCCGGTGTGAATCGAAGGGATTTTAGCTTGCTTACCGCCCGCGAGCGTTGTGATAGCGTCATCACCAAACTTGGTTCGAATCTCCTTAAGGGCGAGATCGATCGACTTTTGGCGCTCGTTTTTGTCTCCTGTCGAGGCGGTCACGGTTTTAAGTACTTTTTCTTTTTTTGTTTTGCTGAAGGCCATAGGTAGGGTAATGAGTTAGGGGACGAAAATGGAGCGTGTGGCAGTGACAGTCCTGCCGAAGCGATCGCTCTCCACAAAGGTAAGTATAGAGCCTCCACGCGGGAACGTAAGAGTTGACGAAAAGTGCCCATTCTGGTCATACAATACGGGCGAACCGTTGATGGTAAAGATTGCGGCGCGCGCCACTGTGCCTGACACGGTCAGGATCCCGCCGTCTATAGTTGCGTTATCGGCGGGGGAGTCGATGGTGAGTGCCGGACCTCTCAAGAGAGGCCAGGCCTCTACCAGGCCATAGAGTATCAGAGCGCCCAGTATGAGCGCAGTGAGGTATCGAGTCATTGCGTACTAGAACGTCTCATCGGGATCGTCCTCTGGCACTTCATGTGACAGGGTCGTGAGTACTTCGCGCGGCTTCGATCCATCGGCGGGGCCGATCACTCCTTTGGCCTCGAGAACGTCCATGAGACGCGCCGCGCGCGAGTAGCCAATCTTCAGTTTGCGCTGGAGATAGGAGGTCGAGGCGCGCCCTGCCTCCTCTACAGCCATTTTTGCGTCATCGTAGAGATCGTCATCAGCGTCCTCATCGTCGAAACTGCCGTTCACGAGCCCGATGACATCGTTCGACTCAACGACGACGCCACTGCCGCCGAGATCAATGCTCGAGAGGTCGCCGATATTGTTCTTCTTGATGTAGCTCACCACCTTTTTAACCTCGTCCTCGCCGATGTAGGCCGTCTGGAGGCGGACCGGTTTCTGCATGTCACTCGAGAGGTAGAGCATGTCGCCGGCGCCAAGCAGTGTTTCGGCACCCGCACCATCGAGGATCGTGCGCGAGTCAATCTGAGAGGCAACCTGGAGGGCCATACGGGTCGGCACATTGGCCTTAATCAAGCCGGTAATCACGTTGACCGACGGTCGCTGGGTAGACAGGATAAGGTGAATGCCGACCGCACGTGACATTTGTGCGAGCCGAACGATCGATGCCTCAAGCTCTCGCGGGTAACTCTGCATGATGTCAGCAAGCTCGTCCACGACGATCACAATATATGGCATCGCTTCGGGCAGATCTTCGCTCTCGCCGCGACCTTTTGCGGGCTCATACACCGTCTTGTGGTAAGAGTCGACATCACGTACGCGCGCCGCCTCTAATATGTTGTAGCGACGTTCCATTTCTTTGGCGGCCCACTTCAGAGAGAGGATGGTTTTCTTTGGGTCGGTAATGACCGGTGTCAACAGGTGCGGGATCCCGTTGTATGCGGTGAGTTCGACGCGCTTAGGGTCGATCATAATAAACCGGAGCTGGTTTGGCCCGTTACGGTAGAGGAGGGATGTGATCAGTGCATGAATAGCGACCGACTTACCCGACCCTGTTGCGCCAGCGACGAGGCCGTGAGGCATCTTGGTGATGTTGACGTAGTGAGGCGTGCCGGTAATGTCACGCCCGAGTGCCGCGAGGAGTGGCTTGGTGCTCTCGGCCCATTCGGGAGAAGAGAGGAGGCCACCGAGGCCAACCATTGCCTTGGTTGTGTTCGGTACCTCAATGCCCACCAACGATTTGCCCGGTATAGGCGCTTCGATGCGGACAGGATGAGCGGCAAGGGCGAGTTCGAGATTGTTTGCGAGCGATACAATCTTTGAGAGTCGAACGCCTTCTGCGGGTTTCACCGCATAGCGCGTGACCGTGGGGCCCACCGAAACTTCGTCCATCTCGAGATTGATACCGAAGTTTTGAAACGTTCGTTTGATAATGTTCGCGTTGGCTTTGATGTCACCTACGCCAGGCTTGCCCCGATCAGCTGCCAGGATTGATACGGGCGGCGGATTGTACTCCGCATCGAAATTAGCAATACCCGCACCCCCATTCTGGGGCCGCTGTGGCCTATCAAACATCGTGACCACAGGTTCCTGCTCGGCGTGCGCAGGTGACCCGTCCTCGTCAGCGTAGGGGTCCTCTTCGGGTACGCCAACCACGTCGTCAAACTCCTCATCATCAGCATCGTGCACACGTCGCCCGTGCAAGCGTTCCCAGAGTGCATACACGCCCTCCCCAACGATCGTACCGAGCGTCTCGAGATCGACGAGGAATGTCGTACCAACCGCGAAGACAGAGAGGAGTAGAACAAAGCTACCCCAAAAACCGAAAAAGCTCGCGAGAGACGCGCCGAGCCAGGTTCCCGCAAGCCCCCCAAAGGTTGTGTCAGGAAAGAGGCCTGCGAGGGTGAGGACCGACGCCAGGATCAATAACAACGCAGAGGCGGTAAGTGGGGCGAGGACTGCGCGACGAAACCCCGCGTAGATGCCGAGCGCGATAAGCGCGACCGGCAAAAAAAAGGCACCAATGCCGACGATTGCATAGCTTGCGGTGAAAATGGAGGCACCGACCGGCCCCGCAGCTCCAAAAATACCGAGAGCCGAGAGACAGGCCGCCGCAAAAAGAACAACGGTGGACGTGTAGCGAATGACGCGGTCATATTCGTGGAGCGCCGCTCCACGCCGTCGCCTGCCGGCAATAGATTTTCTCGCCATAACGCTTGTAATTGTACCATCGCCCCGCATATGCTCGCGGCGGTGTCAACGGATTGCTTGCAAGTGAGACCCGCGGACGTATACTGTCCTATATAAGGATATGAGACAGCAGCTACTCGCTCAGGGACAGCTAGATAAAAGTCGTGAGACGAATAGACCATCTGCACCACATCGTCAGCAGGAGATTGTCCTAGAAAAAAGCATATTCAGCAACGTATTCGATAAGGACATACGCCGTGTCTATATGTACAAGAAGGCTGAGCGGTTAGCAAAGGCGATACACCTGCTCTTGCCAGCCTTTACGCAGACACCAATGTTGCGCGATCGTATCGATACTCTTTCCATTGCTCTTGTCGATGCGGCCATACGTCCGCCACAAGAGGCGCGGATGGCACTTTCGCGCGAGCTCTTGGCTCTCTCGAGCATGATCGGGATCGCCCGGACGAGCGGACTGCTCTCCGCGATGAATGCAGATCTCATCAGCAAAGAAACGCACTATTTGCTGCAGGAAGTCGCAGGGTACGAAGAGCCAAGGATTGCTATGGATGATGCACCGAGCATCGCGGATCTAGCCAAGAGCGCTGTAAGGCGAGCTCCGTCAGAACAGCCGGCGCGCATGAGAGAGCCGTCTCTGCCAACACGGCACAATGCGGTGTCGGCGCAGAGGCTCCCTAAAGGACATATAAAAGACAGGCGCGAGGCGCTACTGAGCTTCTTAAGGGACAAGGACAAGGGAAGTATAAAGGACATTTCTCGTAGCGTACCAGGTGTATCTGAAAAGACCGTACAGCGAGAGCTCGCGGCCCTCGTTGCAGAAGGAGTATTGGTGAAAGAAGGCGAGCGTCGTTGGAGTACGTATTCCCTCGCCTAGTGGGCGCGAGGCGCGAGACAGAGCCAGAGCACCGGACACTTTTGACCGCCAAGCGTCTTTGTGCTAATGTGTGTTGGTGGAGCGGAGCGATCAATAGGGCATGTAGCAAGGCTGGCGACAGCCGCTTTTTTGTGCTCTTTTGCGCTGTGTTATCCACAGAGCCCTTCGAAGAAACAGGACTCCCTGGTATACTTCAAGCTAGTCCTTATTGGGGGCGCACTGTTCCCTAGAAGGGCGTACGTTGATAACTGAATAAGTGGTTCGTCCGGCAACGGATGGAACCACGTCAACCCTTACCAACTAACCCATGGCGCGCTGGTCGATACCGCTCGCTGTGGGGTAGTGTGAAAGTGCTTCGTTCACCATCAAAATGATTAATCAAAATGATTACTATGTGCGTCTAAAAATAATTAACAATTGTTATGACAATAACTACAAAAGCAACGGCAAAGGTTGCAGCGGTAGCAGCAGGGCTCGCCATGGCGACCTCGATGCTCTCGCTTGCCCCTCTTGCCCACGCAGCAGATGCCTGCTCAGTCGGTGCAACTGACCTCACGGTTGGTTCTACTGGCGCGGCAGTTATTTGTCTTCAGACGACCCTCGTCGCAGGTGGCTATCTCACGATGCCAGCAGGCGTCTCTATGGGTTACTTCGGTCCTCTTACGAAGGCCGCAGTTGCGAAGTGGCAGGCAGCATCTGGTGTAGCACCAGCCGTCGGTTACTTTGGTCCAATCTCTCGCACCGCCTTCACTGGTGTCGCAAGTGTATCAATCCCCGGCTGTGCCGCTGGCGATAAGTTCAGCTCAACTACGGGTCAGGCTTGTACGACGACAACGTCGACCGTCCCGGGTTGTTCAGCTGGCGATCTCTTCAGCTCAA
The DNA here is from genome assembly GCA_002773355.1 of Candidatus Kaiserbacteria bacterium CG10_big_fil_rev_8_21_14_0_10_56_12. GTDB lineage: Bacteria > Patescibacteriota > Minisyncoccia > Phycocordibacterales > Phycocordibacteraceae > C7867-001. Next base: position 7,572 of record PFBL01000020.1, on the reverse strand, counting down.
CCACTGGCCAGTCTTGTACCTCGAGCTCAACCTCGACGGCAGGCTTGACAGGGAATGGGTACCTCACGAACGTAAACTCTCTCGGAGACATTACGACAGCCTTGCACGCAGGCGATGACGCCACCAAGGTTATCGGGCTCTCGATGGACGCTACGGGCGGTGATGTTGCCCTCCAGCGTGTCGATGCGACATTCGTAGTTGGTACGACTGGTAGCCAGAGTGCAAACCTTAACAAGTATGTGAGTGACGTAAGCCTCTACCTCGATGGTAAGAAGATTGCGTCGATGGATCCTGCAAGTGGCGACCAAAGCAGTGTCACCTGGACCTATCGCTTCACCGGTTTGAACTCTGTTATTAAGTCTGGTACCACCGGCAACCTCTACGTAGAGGTAACGCCAGTATCAAGTGTCGGATCGAACGAAGACGGAAACGGCTTCACGGTCAAACTGCTTGCTAACAGCGTTCGTGCGGTGGGTGCCGATGGCATCTCTGACACCTACGTTGCTTCTGGCGACACGGTGGTTACGGGTAACAGCATCACGGTTTCGTCTGCAACGGCCGGCACACTTACGGTCAGCCCAGCAGCCGACAACCCTGACGCAGGCCAGGTCACGACTTCATCTTCGACCACTTCGGGTGTTGTTCTCTTGAACTTCAACATGAAGCCGAAGAACCAGAACGTGAAGGTTACTGACCTCGTTGTTTCCTTCGGAACCAGCGCGGGCAACACCCTGACCAATGTGATTGGTACGGTCTACCTGAAGAAGGGTTCTGACACGATTAGTTCGAAGACGATCAGCAGTTCTGCAACGTACGCGACGGTCACCTTCAACAACGTCAACCAGAGCCTTAGTCAGGACACAACAACTGAGTACTCAGTTGTTGCAGACCTTAAGGCCCAGACAGCTGCGGCCTACAGCGATGGCACCACACTCATTGCGTCTACTACGACCTCTGGATGGACCGTTGCTGACGCCGACGGCGCTTCTGTATCACCATCAGCTGCAGCGCAAGGTAATACCCAGACCCTTACCGGTACGGGCATTACGGTTACTGCGGGCACACCAACCACCACGACGACCACTGGTCTCTCTGGTGCTGGTGACAACACACAGTACACGATTCCGTTTACTGTGAAGGCGGGTGACTCCGATATCTACATCGGCGGCGCCACAACGCGTCTTGCCTCGGCAGTGACGACCCCAAGTGCTAGTGCGGGCGGTATCAACTACGCAACCTCGACTGGTTCAACCCATGGGGCAACGGGTATGCCAACCACGCCGGTATTTGGCCCTGTAGACACCAAGTCTCAGGACTCAGTTGGTTCTTACTACTACGTCCCAGCAGGCACGTCTCGTACCTTCTCGTTCACGACGGCTATCACAGCCACGACAACGGGTAGCGTCACGAGCGGCTTCACTGGTGTACAGATCGTAGGTATCAACTACGGATCAAGCTCTACGCTTGGTACGACCTACTACACAGCGAACCTGAACGGTCTCAAGACACAACCGGTGTACATGACCGCTCGATAGTTAGTGTAGATAAGGATTTAGTTCTTCACGGAACTCTGGTTAGGAAATTGGCCTAGCAAAAAGAAAAACCCCGCAAGGGGTTTTTCTTTTTGTGTACATGATATTCTGATTAGTATGACGAACGACGCCCACAAGAAAGATGGGCAGAAGGCACTGCCGTATGTGGTGCGATTTGTTACGTTCTCTACGAGTTTTGTGGTCATCATTGCGCTCGCGTTAGTCGTCCTCCATTTCGCAGTGGCCAAGACCTAACGGATTGCGTTCTCGCTTCGATCTGGTACTGTACCAGGGTACGAACCGAAGACCGTAGGTATCCCGAGCAATCGTCGAGGGAATAAATCCTGCCGAGGCGAGACCTCTCGAGCGTGCTCGAGATAACGGGTCGAACTCTCCTTCATTTCGTTCGTACTGCATAATCGTATGGCAATATCAAAAGATAAAAAGAGCGAGATTCTCGCGAAGCTCGCAAGCGCCTTTAGCGAGGCGACGGCGGTGAGCTTCGTCGGGTTCAGCAAGCTTACCGTGGCCGACGCGTCGAAGTTGCGAAAGGAGCTTGCAGAGGCAGGCGTGCGCTACTTTGTCGCCAAGAAGACACTCATCCGTAAGGCGCTCGAGGAACGCGGCTTTACTGGCGATGTGCCTGAGCTCCCTGGGGAAGTGGCTGTTGCTTGGACCGTGGACGAGGTTACGGCCCCTGCGCGTGGTATCTATGACTATGGCAAGAAGCTCAAAGGCGCCCTATCGCTTCTCGGAGGAGTGTTCGACGGGGCTTTTGTAGATAAAGAGGCCATGACCGCAATCGCAACTATTCCGCCGGTCCCCGTGCTTCGCGGCATGTTTGTGAATGTGCTCAACAGTCCTATCCAGGGCTTTGTGACTGCGCTCGACAAGATTCGCGAGACAAAAACAGCCTAGCGTTATTACCCAGTTAACTCATTACTTGTATGGACGAAGAGACAAAGAATGCACCGGAGGAGGTGACAGAAGCTGCTGTCGAGGTGCCGAGCAAGTTCAAGAAACTTGTCGAAGAGGTAGAGAACATGAGTGTTATCGAGCTCTCTGAGCTCGTGAAAGTGCTCGAGAAGAAGTTTGGTGTGAGTGCGGCCGCTGTCGCGGTTGCTGGTCCCGCAGCCGCTGGTGGTGCTGAGGAAGAGGAGGGCAAGTCAACGGCCGATGTGGAGCTCACAGACGCCGGAGCAAGCAAGATCGCTGTCATTAAGGCGGTCAAGGAGGCGTTGGCCCTCGGCCTCAAGGAGGCAAAGGATCTCGTTGACGGCGCTCCTTCGATGTTGAAGCAGGGCATGAAGAAGGAGGATGCAGAGGAGTTGGCGAAGAAGCTTACTGAGGCTGGAGCTAAAGTAACCCTCAAATAAGCCTTAGAGACAGGCTAAAGGACATGAGAGCCGGCGCCCAGGCGCCGGCTCTTTGCCTTTTTGTCCGCAAGACCGTACACTAGTCACAACGTATGGAACCGCTCGCCAAGCTCTTCGGCTCACCCGCCCGGCTCAAGACCATCCGACTCTTTCTCTTTAACCAGGATACGGCGTTTAACGCGAGCGAAGTCATGCAGCGCGCCAAGCTTTCTAAGGATGTTGCGCGTCGCGAGCTGGCCGAGCTCTTTGCGGCAGGGTTATTGCGCAAAAAGGGCTCCCACACGCCCGCCCGCTATCAAACAAATCAGAATTTTGAGCACCTCGCGGCCCTCGACACCTTCATTCGCGAAACAACCAACGTGCGCCCACAAGACATGCTCACACTTCTGCGGCGCGCAGGTACGCTACGACTCGTCGCACTCTCGGGGCTTTTTACAGGAACCTTAGAATCCAAGGTGGATCTCCTTGTGGTAGGGGACGCGCTCGACGAACGCGCTCTGGCACAGAGTGTACGTTCGCTTGAGGCAGAACTTGGCCGAGAAATACGCTATGCCTTCTTCACTACGGCCGATTTCCGCTACCGTCTTGGCGTCTACGATCGTCTCCTGCGAGATGTTTTTGACTATCCACACCGTCTGCTCGTCGATAAAATTGGGCTTTGAAAATGCTATACTTTACGGTAGATACTCGTATACGCATATGAGTAAATTAATCACATAAACAAGCTTTACTTACTATGGTTTTCACTACTTGGGCAGATGTACTGAGTCAGTCCTTTGCGAATCTTTTCAACGGACTGGTTTTGTTCATTCCAAACTTAGTCGTTGCGGTCATCATCTTCGTTGTAGGATGGCTGATTGGTGTTGGCGTTGGGCGTGTTGTGAAGCAGGTTGTTGATGCCTTGCGCATTGACCAGGCCCTGCGACCAACTGGCATCGAGCGCGTGCTTTCTCGAGCGGGCTTCCAGCTCTCCTCGGGCAAGTTTCTTGGCTTCTTGGTAGAGTGGTTCTTCGTTATCGTCTTCTTGGTAGCGGCGCTTCAGGTGCTTGGCCTTACGCAGGTCAATGACTTCTTGAGGACGGTGGTACTTGGATACCTTCCACAGGTCATTGTGGCGGTCTTGATCTTGCTTGTTGCGGCAGTCGTGGCTGAGGCTACCGAGCGCGTCGTAGCGGGCTCTGCTCGGGCAGCTGCGCTTAACGCGGCGGGCTTCCTTGGTAAGGTAGCGCGTTATGCGATCTGGATCTTCGCGATCCTCGCGGCTCTGGCACAGCTTAATGTGGCGACGGTTTTCGTTCAGACACTCTTCACGGGTGTGGTGATCGCCGTCTCATTGGCTGTCGGGCTCGCATTCGGTCTTGGTGGGCAGGCCTCTGCTGCTCACTATCTTGAGAGCCTCCGCTCCCAGCTTAAGGACTAGGCTTTCCTTACAAAACCGCCCCGGCTTTTGCCGGGGCGGTTTTGTGTTGACAGCTATTGCGCACTCGTCTATACTCGCACTACGTGTCTACGAACCGAAAGACGTCATTTTTTGGAGCGGATAGGCCGTAAGGCCACGCGCGCAAGCGCTCGGAAAACCGCCCCAGAGGGCGGTTTTCGTTTCGGGAGACGCGCGTTATTTGACATACGAATATACAGTCCCGTCAGGCGTGCGAGCCGCATGTCTGATGGGAGAAAGATACGTGTTGCCTTGAACGTGCTTCACCGCGCGTAAAATGGACACGGTGCTGAATAGTGGCTCGTCTACAGTGGGTAGATGAGCGTGCTATGTAGGTCTCCGCACGAGAGACAATTAAGAGTGCACGGTGGATGCCTTGGCCTAGGATGGCGAAGAAGGACGTGACTAACCTGCGAAAAGCTCCGGGGAGGCGGTTTGTAGCCTTTGATCCGGAGGTGTCCGAATGGGGAAACCCCTGAGCTTGAACTCAGATCCGCGGAGTAACGTCTGCGTGAAGCGAACCCGGGGAAGTGAAACATCTCAGTACCCGGAGGAAAAGAGAACAACAGGAGTTGCGTTCTCTTCAAGCGTATGTTCGTTTGAAGGGAACGCGACTCTCGTGATACCCCGAGTAGCGGCGAGCGAAAAGGGAAAAGCCCAAACCCTACTTCGCTCATTGCTGCGCAGATGAGCTACGAAGGGCAGGCCTATCTACACAAGATGGGCTGTGCCCGACGAAGCTCGCTGGGCGGTAGCGAGCGAAGTAGGGGGTTGTAAGATGCGAGCGTCATACTTGTATGAAAAGAGTTACAAATTGTCTGTATAGCCGAAGCTGCTGGGAAGCAGCGCCACAGAGGGTAATGGCCCCGTAGGCGAAATACACGACAACTCTTGCTTGTATTCTTGAGTAGCTCGAGACACGAATAGCTCGAGTGAATCTGCCGGAACTAACCGGTAAGGCTAAATACATCCTATGACCGATAGCGAACTAGTACCGTGAGGGAAAGGTGAAAAGAACCCCGAGAGGGGAGTGAAATAGAACTGAAACCGTGTACTTACAAGGGGTCGGAGCGGGCATTTATGTCCGTCACGGCATGCCTATTGAAGAATGAGCCGGCGAGTGTGTATATCTTGCGTAGCTAAGCCCTTACGGGGCGGAGCTTTAGGGAAACCGAGTGTGAATAGCACGTTGGTAGGATATATACGACCCGAAGCCAGGTGAGCTTGCCATGAGCAGGGTGAAGTTTGTCGAAAGACAGATGGAGGCCCGAACCCGTAGGTCGTACAACGCCTTGGGATGACTTGTGGTAAGGAGTGAAAAGCTAATCGAACCTGGGAATAGCTGGTTCTCTCCGAAACAGCTTTTGGGCTGGCGTCGCCATATGTGTGCGTGGGGGTAGAGCACTGGAAGGGATCAACAGGGAGCAATCTCGTGATTCCTATCAAACTCCGAATACCACGTACTCGGGCGGCAGTTAGAAGGTGGGGGCGAAGCTCCATCGATCGAGAGGGGAAGAGCCCAGATCGCCACTTAAGGCCCCTAAATCGACGTTCAGTACATCACAAGGAAGTGAGGACTCATTGACAGTGAGGAGGTTGGCTTAGAAGCAGCCACCCTTTAAAGAAAGCGTAACAGCTCACTCATCGAGAGTCCTTGCGCCGAAGATGATCGGGGTTAAACGTCGTGCCGAAATTGCGGGCTTGTGCGCTTCATTGAGGAAATGTTCTTTAAGGTTTGTCTGGGAGCATAGCTCAGAGGTAGAGCAATGGATTCTTAATCCGTGGTCGAAGGTTCAAATCCTTCTCTCCCAGCCAATCTAAAAAAAGTTTGTTGGCTGGTAGCTCAGCAGGCAGAGCGGTGGGATTTAGCCCCCACCTGCGCGGGTTCGAGTCCCGCCCGGTCCACCAAACTTTTTCGGGCAAGTCCGATCAGACTTGCCTCCTCAATGAAGTGCATAAGCGGTAGGAGAGCGTTCTGTTCGCGCTGAAGCTAAAGGGGGAACCCATGGTGGAGCGTACAGAAGTGAGAATGCCGGTACAAGTAACCACAATGCGGGTGAGAACCCCGCACATCGAAAGACCGAGGTTTCCTCAGCTATGGTGATCAACTGAGGGTTAGTCGGGCCTAAGGGGATGGCGAGAGCCGCACCCGATGGACACAGGGTTAATATTCCCTGACCGCGATATGGGCGATGGAGTGACGAACTGCTGTATGCGCTGCCGGTTATTGGATTCCGGTTGCTTGCATGAGGGCGCGCGTTAGGTAAATCCGGCGCGCACTAGCCCGAGTGAGGGCGCAATTTCCTCCCACGGGGGGAGAGAGAGTGCAAAGCGCGGTTCCGAGAAAAACTTCTAAGCTTAACCATATTTGCGACCGTACCGCAAACCGACACAGGTGGTCAGCTCGAGTAGAGTAAGATGAACGAGTAAGAGGTCCTCAAGGAACTCGGCAAAAAAGCGGCCGTAAGTTAGCGATAAGGCCTGCCCCTCATTCGCAAGAGTGAGGGGCCGCAGTGAAAGTTTTCCTGGCAACTGTTTACCAAAAACACAGCTCCCTGCAAACTCGTAAGAGGAAGTATAGGGGGTGACACCTGACCAATGCCGGAAGGTCAACCACGGTGGGTATCGTACTTCGGTATGATGCTGAACTGTGTAAGCCCCGGTGAATGTCGGCGATAACTATAATCGTCCTAAGGTAGCGTAATTCCTTGTCGGGTAAGTTCCGACGTGCACGAATGGTGTAATGACTGGGAAACTGTCTCGAGGACTCGCTCGGTGAAAATGCAATTCCGGTGAAGATGCCGGATACCTGTAGTTAGACGAAAAGACCCCAGGAGCTTTACTACAACTTCGTATTGGCCCTGCGGGATTCATGCGTAGCATAGTGGGGAGGATTTGAAGCGTCGCTTTCGGGTGGCGTGGATCCGTCAGTGAAATACCCATCTTGAATTTTGCAGTGTCTAACCTATGTGGGATCCACATGGGGACCGTGCGTGGCAGGTAGTTTTGGTGGGGCGCTATCCTCCTAAAAAGTAACGGAGGAGTCTATTAAGGTTCTCTAGCCGCGAATGGAAACCGTGGCGATAGTGTAATGGCACAAGAGAGCTTAACTGCGAGGGGGACATCCCAAGCAGATGCGAAAGCAGAGCATAGTGAACCGATGGTACGCCTTAGATGCGGCCAGAGATTAACGGATATAAGTTACCCTGGGGATAACAGGCTAGTT
>PFBL01000018.1 GCA_002773355.1 Candidatus Kaiserbacteria bacterium CG10_big_fil_rev_8_21_14_0_10_56_12 | reverse complement strand
TGGTTCATACTCGTATCTTAACGAGTGTCCTAATTCAGTACGGAATGCACGGGGCAATAACGTTGCGGATGGCTAGAGGCTAGACGCAGCACAACGGCCGCCAATGGACGGGGAGGTGAAATGTGGCAAAGTCAATCAATCGCGTCGTCGAAGCGGACGGCGCGGCCGAGATTGCCGGCCTGTGTGTCGGCATCCTCAGCATACCGTTCAACCCGCGAGTAGATGCGCTCGTCGTTCCTCCCGGCATGGGGGAGACGTGGCGCGTGAGCGCCGCGGTGCGCTTGTGGGAAGCCCACAAGACCCATGCCCGGCAGCTGTTCATCGCGGGTGCAAACACCGAGACCGAGAAGAAGCCGGCTCTGACGATGGAGGCGCTCGCTGAGCCGCCATACGCTCTGCACAGAGCGGAGGGCGTCGAAGTCCACGACTTCGACGAAAACACCGTGACCCAGACGAGATGGGTCATGGAGCGCATGCGCGCGCATGGCCTGCAGAGCTTCGGGCTCTGCGTCTCGCAGTACCACCTCGTGCGGTGGTACCTCACCTTCTTGAAGACGCAGGAGAAGATGGTGGAACGCTTCGGCGTTTACCCTATGCCGACGCCGATCAGCCTGGACAAGCTCATTCCCGAGTCCGGCGCAACGCCATGGGACTCGGTCGCCGGCGAGGTCGCGCGCATCCGCGCGTACCAGGTTAAGGGAGATGTCGCGACGCTCCCGGAGCTCAAGATCTACCTCGCGTGGTTGTGGGAGCAGCCGTTCTACCAGCCGATCTGATAAAGGTCGGCATGGAGAAAACAACGGGCCTGGCGTGCGAACGCCAAGCCCGTTTCTTTTGTCCTCGTGCGTAGGTTATAGTACACACAACGAACATGAGAGACACTATACAGACGCTGTGGAGTGCGTTTGGGAGGTACCGTTGGCACGTGCTCGTGCTCGTGCTCCTGGCGGTACTGAGCCCCTTGCTCGAGGGCATCGGCATTAACGCGCTCATACCGCTCATCTCCTTTTTCCAAGGTGGGGTTGGATCCAATCCAGACGTCATCACCAGAGCCATTCAAGGGATGTTCGCGTTCTTTTCAATCCCGTTTACCTTCCGATATTTGCTCGTATTTATCTTCAGCCTGTTTATTATTCGTGCTGTCTCGGTCGTGGTGTTCGGTTATGTGCGGGGATGGGTCAACGCAGACTTCTTGAGTAAGGAGAGTGGTGAGGTGATGCGGAGCACCCTGCTCGCCACGTGGCCATTCATGCTGCAGCAGAAGATCGGTTCGATGCACAACACGCTGGTCCGAGATGTACAACAGGCGGGGAGCCTCATGGGTGCGGCCGTACAGATTTTGCAGTCCTTCAGCGGATTCCTCATGTATTTGCTTGTGGCGATCAATATTGCGCCGGCCATGACCACCTACGCCATTGTGGGTGGCGGGTTTCTCTTCCTTGTGCTCCGCCCTCTGCTACGACGCACGCGGATTATCGGACAACGCGCGGCGAGCGCCGAGAAGCAATTCGCTCAGTTTCTGAGCGAGCACATTATTGCGATGAAGGCGGTGAAGGCGGCGGGGGTTGAGCGCGCGGCTATTAACGACGGGACGAAGCACATTCGGTTATTGCGTGACCTCTCCATTCGTCAGTACCTCATCACGACCTTGGGGTCGAGCTTCTTCCAGCCGTTTGCCATGGGCCTGGTGATACTGCTGTTTTTCATTTCCTACAACTCACCCGGGTTTAATCTCGTCTCATTTGCCGCCTCGCTCTACCTGATTCAAAAGATTTTCACCTATCTAGAGTCGGGGCAGAACAGTCTGCAGTCTATCCAGGGGTTGCTCCCGTATGTGAAAAATGTCACGACCTTTAAGCAAGCGCTTGCAACGCATCGCGAACAGTCTGGCGGGACGGCGCCATTTATGTTTACTAAGTCATTGGAATTCAAGAAGGTCTCGTTTGCCTATGATGCGGGGCGACCCGTGCTTGAGGATGTGAGCTTTAGCATTCGTGCGGGCGAGACGGTTGGGCTCATCGGCCCATCTGGAGCAGGGAAGACCTCGATTGCCGATCTACTCTTGCGTCTTTTTTCACCACAGCGGGGGGATGTGTTGCTGGATGGTGTGCTCGCAAATGGCATCTCTCTCGAGGAGTGGCGTAAGCACATAGGGTATGTGTCTCAAGAGGTGTTTCTCCTCCACGCCACCATCGAAGAGAATATTAGGTTTTATAACCACACACTGACCAAAGAAGAGATCGTGCGCGCGGCCAAGCAAGCGAACATCTATGACTTCATTATGGGCCTGCCGGCAGGCTTTGAGACGGTCACTGGTGATCGAGGGGTCATGTTGTCTGGTGGTCAGCGACAGCGCATCGCACTCGCGCGAGCGCTCGCCGCTAATCCTAGCCTCTTGATCTTGGACGAGGCCACGAGCGCGCTTGATCACGAATCAGAAAAGCTCATACAGGAATCAATACGGGCCCTGCACGGCAAGATAACAGTGTTTATTATCGCGCACCGTCCCTCGACCCTCGCAGAGGCAGATACAATCATCGTGCTCGCCTCGGGACACGTTGTGGCCGAGGGGTCCCCCAAGGCTCTCTTGGCCGACCCTGAGTCGTATTTCGCTAAAATGCAGCAGCGGCAATAGTTGGTGCCTCCGTGGTGAGGAAGAACGCCCCCGTTCGTGGTATAGTGGCGTTCATGCAAGGAGACACGGTGTCGGTACGAGGTGCGGTGCGCTGGGTGGCGCTCGCCGCACTTTTCTTCGTGCCGTTTACGCCACTCATCATCTCGGGGAGCCTTTTCTTCCCCTTTATCACTGGCAAGGCGTTTTTCTTCAGGATCCTGGTCGAGATAGCGGTTGTGGCTTGGGTCCTCCTCGCCTTTCTTGATGCTGAGTATCGGCCGCGGTTCTCATGGATCGGGGCCGTGGTGGTGGCCTTTGTGGCGTGGATGCTCATTGCAGATTTGTCGGCAACCAATGTCGTCAAGGCGTTTTGGAGCAACTTTGAAAGAATGGAGGGGTGGATGCTCCTTATTCACCTCCTCGGATTCTTTTTTGCCGCGAGCGCTGTCTTGCGCGTAGAGAAGAAGTGGCGGGCATGGTTTCTCACCTCACTCGGTGTCGGGCTCATTGTCGCGGGGTACGCCTTGTTCCAGCTGGGTGGCTTCGCCGCAATTCATCAGGGTTCTTCACGCATCGACGCATCGTTCGGTAACTCGGCTTATTTGGCGATCTATTTCCTCTTTAACGTGTTTATCGCACTCTGGCTTGCGCTCACTGAGAGGCGCACGTGGCTTATGTGGGTACTGGTGGTTGTCGCCGCACTTGACGGCGTACTAATCTTCTTTACCGAGACGCGCGGAACGGTGCTCGGTTTATTAGTCGCGCTTGCGCTCGCCGCGTTTCTTACGGCACTTACAGCGGGGAAGCGCACGAGATCATACGCGGCCGGGGCTCTCGCGCTCATTGTGGTGGTCACCGGAGGTTTCTATCTCGCGCGCAATTCTTCATTGGTACAAGAGAATCATGTGTTGCAACGAATCGCTTCCATATCGCTGGCCGATGGCCAGACGCGCTTTACCATTTGGGGCATGGCCTTGGACGGGGTACGAGAGCGGCCCGTGCTTGGGTGGGGACAGGAGGGATTCAATTATGTCTTCAATACCTATTACGAGCCGTCCTTGTATGGGCAAGAGTCGTGGTTTGACCGTGCGCACAACGCGTTCATCGATTGGCTGACCGCTGGAGGCATCCCTGCCTTCTTGCTCTACGTGGCACTCTTTGCGTCCGCGGTGGTGCTCCTCTGGCGCAGTACCGAACTCTCTCGGCCCGAGCGCATCGCGCTCACCGCCGTGCTCGTGGGGTATGCGATCCACAACCTCTTTGTGTTCGACAACCTGTATTCATACATCTACTTCTTTGCGGTTCTTGCGCTCGTCGATTCGCAGGTCGGCCGGCCCACAAAACTCAACACGTTGCCAGCAATGAACGAATCAGATGGTGCAGTCCTAGGCGTGCCTATTGCGGCGGTCGTAGCGCTGGTGCTGGTGTGGTATGTCAACGTTGCAAATATGCAGACGGCACACCAGCTTATTGTCGCGCTGTCGCCGAACCCGTCGCAGGGTGTGCAAGGTAACATCAGCGCATTCAAAGACCTTCTTTCTGAGCATAGCTTCGCAGAGCAGGAGATACGCGAACAGATCGTCGCGCTCGCGCTCGGTCTGGTCGGTAACCCTACGGTGAGTGATACCGATAAGAAAGAGTTGCTCACACTCGCCGCAACAGAGATGCAGAAACAGGTCACCGCGTTCCCGAGCGACGCGCGCGAACACCTGCAGCTCGCCTATGTGTATCGCGCTGGAGGAGCTCTCAAAGAATCACTTGCTGAAATGCTTGCTGCGGCCAAACTGAGTCCTCGCAAGGAAGAGATATGGGTGGAGGCGGGGGCGATCGAGTGGGATCTCGGTAATGTGAAGGCGGCGCGCGAGGACTTCGTTAAAGCGTACGAGCTTGGCCCGCAGTTCCCGGCTCTGGCGGCGTACGCCGCGGCAGGAGATATCGCTATCGGTGACACGAAGGCGGCGGACGCCTTGCTTATGAGCACGTTTGGTACGACCGTTGTCGACAATGACATATTGGCCGTCGCCTACTTTCGGACGAAAAACTGGCCGCGCCTCGTGGGCATTTGGAAGCTAAGGGCCGAGAAACCAGGAGTATCCGTGCAGACGTGGTTTTCTTTCGCAGCCGCACAATATGCAGCAGGGCAAAGCGTCGATGCGATCCGGACCATCAATAAGGCGGTGGAGCTCTTCCCAGAAGCAGCAAAGTCTGGCGCTGCCGCCATAGCGCAAATACGAGCAGGGAAATGATCGTAGAAGAGAACGTCGCATTGGCGCCACTCACAACCTTCAAGATCGGAGGACCGGCGCGGTACTTCGTCGAGGCTCGTACACTCGATGACGTGCGCGAAGCGCTTGCGTTCGCACGCGAGCGCGGTCTCCAGATATTTGTTCTTGGAGGAGGATCTAATATCTTGATTGCCGACGAGGGCTTCGACGGATTGGTGCTACGACTTCGGTTTGAGGACGTTGAGTTCAAAACAACCGACAGTGAGACGCTGGCTACGGTCGGCGCAGGTGTCGACTGGGATGTGTTTGTAGCACGTGCTGTCGCGCGAGGTTGTGTGGGAGTCGAGCTCCTGTCTGGGATCCCCGGCACCGTGGGCGGTGCCGTGGCAGCAAATCTTGGAGCCTATTGCGCCGAGTGCAGTGACACCTTTGTGCAGGCCGAAGTAATCGATACGCAAGATCCAGCGAGTGCCCTACAAACCTTTACAGCGAGAGACTGCACGTTTTCCTATCATGACAGCTTTTTTTCACACCACCCCTATCGCCACATTATTCTTCGAGCCCTATTCCGGTTTGCTTCAGACTCGGCACGGCCGCAGGCCTATCACGATAGTCGCTTTAATTTTGCTGACCTGACTCAAGAAAAAGGACGCACGCCCACCCTGCAAGAAGTACGCGAGGCAGTGATAAAAGTGCGCGGCGAAAAGGGGGTACTCAGCACCTCCTACCGCAGCGCCGGGTCATTCTTTCATATGCCGTTCGTATCAAGGGCCACCTACGAAGAGGTACAGAGGCGTGCTCGTGTGCTCGACGCTGAAAAGGAGGCACAGTTACGTCCGTGGGCGTGGGAACAGCCAGACGGGACGTACAAAATAGCACCAGGATTCCTACTCGAATACACGCGATTTCAAAAAGGGTATGCGCGCGGCGCGGTAGGCATTTCACCAAAACACACCCTCTCGGTTATTACGAGTGATGGCGCCACTGCACAGGAGGTTGTGGCGCTTGCGTGCGCGATGCATGATGAGGTAGAAAAACTTTTTTCTATTTCGCTTGAGCGCGAAGTGAAGTACATAGGAATTAAAAGTGAAGCTCAAGAGTGTGTGCAATTTTTTTGAAAGTTATCCACACGTAAAGTTTTTTTTATCGCTAGAGAACTTTTTCCGCGCAATAATATATTCAGTCAGGTCGACATATCAACCAATTTTTAATTCGCAACCACCATGGCAAAAAAGCGCAAGGCTGCAAAGAAGACCGCAAAGAAGGCAGTCAAGAAGACGACCAAGCGCAAGGCAACAAAGCGCAAGGCAACAAAGCGAAAGACGACCAAGCGAAAGGCAACCAAGAAGCGATAGCTTCTCTTGTCTCGCAAGCAGAAACCCGGCCTCTGGCCGGGTTTCTTTATTTAGCTGAAATCAGGGTGGAGTGTTATAATGCAACACAATGCTCGGGTTACGCAATATCTTTACTAAGAATCAATCAGCGGCCTTTTTAAAGGCCGCGGCACCTGTGTTGGAGGCGGTAAACGGTCGCCTTGGAGAGACGGCGCGCCTGACCGATGACGAAATTCGCGCGAGACTGCAGGAGGTACGGGTGCGTGCCGAGGAAGCCGGCGAGACGTCGCGAGACGATTTGCCTCTCGTGTTCGCTCTCGTACGTGAGGCCGCGCACCGCACACGAGACGAGCGGCACTTTGACGTACAGATTGTCGGAGGTCTGGCACTCGCTGACGGCAAGATCGCCGAAATGCGCACGGGCGAGGGAAAAACGCTTGTGGCCACTCTGCCGGCAACCTTCCACGCGCTTGCAGGGAAGGGAGTGCAGGTGGTTACAGTCAATGACTACCTTGCTCGTCGCGACACAACATCCATGGGGCAGGTATACGACTTTCTTGGTCTGTCGGTTGGTGTCGTTACCTCGGTCGGTGCGTTTCTCTACGACGCTTCGCACGTGTCTCGTACAGAGGATTCGGAGCGCGACGCCGAAGGCTTTTTTAAGGTATTCAACGACTACCTGCGCCCGTGTTCAAAAAATGAGGCGTACGCAGCCGACATAACCTACGTGACGAACAATGAGTCGGGCTTTGATTATCTCCGTGACAATACGGCATATGATGCATCGCAAATCGTACAGCGCGGGCACTACTACGCCATCATCGACGAAGTGGACTCTATTTTGATCGATGAAGCGCGAACGCCGCTTATTATCTCAGGTCCGGCGGGGGACTCGCAGAACTTGTATGAACGTTTCGCGCAGATCGTTGCGGGTATGCGCGAGGGCGAGGATTATACCGTCGATGAAAAACAGAAGGCCGTGCAGATCACCGATGAGGGAATGAAAAAGGCCGAGCGCGCGCTCGGCATAGAGAATCTGTACACAGAAGGGGGCGTGCGATATGCGCACCATCTTGAAACCGCGGTGCGCGCCCGAGCGCTCTTCCACAAAGACAAGGAGTACGTAGTAAAAGAGGGCGAGATTCTGATTGTGGACGAATTTACGGGGCGTATGCAGCCGGGTCGTCGCTGGTCAGAAGGATTGCATCAGGCCATTGAGGCTAAAGAGGGTGTCGCGATCAAAGAGGAGACGCGCACCTATGCCTCGGTGACATTTCAAAACTTGTTCCGCATGTATGAAAAGCTTGCGGGCATGACTGGCACGGCGCTCTCCTCCGAAGAGGAGTTCTATACCGTCTATGAGCTCGAGGTGATCGCCGTGCCGACAAATAAACCCATCGCACGTAAGGATCATGAGGATCTTATCTTCCAAACGGCCGCAGGTAAATATCGCGCGGTAGCGAGAGATGTGGCGGAGCGCCACAAGAAAGGGCAACCAGTGCTTGTTGGGACGGTCTCCATCGAGGATAACGAGCTGGTCAGCACATATCTCACCCAGGCAGGTGTACCGCACGAATTGTTGAACGCAAAGAATCACGAACGTGAGGGCGAGATTATTGCCGAAGCCGGCGGGGAGAGTCGTGTCACGGTTGCCACCAATCTCGCAGGCCGCGGTGTTGACATCAAACTTGGTGGGGCACTTGCGTCGGAGGAACAGCGCGCACGGGTGCTTGAACGGGGCGGACTGATGGTGATTGGTACCGAGCGACACGACGCACGGCGCATTGACAATCAGTTGCGAGGACGAGCGGCGCGACAGGGCGACCCCGGTGAGACGCGCTTTTACGTATCACTTGAAGACAAGCTGATGCGCGTCTTTGCCTCGGAGACCCTCAAGAAGGTTATGGGACGCTTTGGTATATCCGAGGACGAACCAATTGAAAGTTCAATGATTACTAAATCGCTCGAAACTGCACAGACGCGAATTGAAGGGTTCAATTTCGACGCTCGCAAACAGGTGCTTGCCTATGACGACGTAATGAATACTCAGCGCCTGGCCATCTATGCGCGGCGGAGGGAGGCGCTGACCGGGAGCGACGAGGAGATAGAGGCCAAGCTCCTTGAGTTTGTTGCCGGAAACGAGGTAGGGGAGCGGGTGCTCGCAGAGAAGAAAGCTGAACTCGGTGCTGACTTCATTCCAAACGTGAGACGCCTCCTGTTGCAGGTGACGGATATGTTTTGGCTCGAGCATCTAGAGACCATGGATTATCTGCGACGCTCCGTATCGCTCCGTGCGTATGGACAACGTGATCCGTTGATTGAGTACCGTCGAGAGGGGCTGGGTCGCTTTCGTCAGCTCGAGGAGAGCATACGGGCTACGGTGGTGGAGGCACTCCCGCGCATGGTATCTACAGACGCGGCCCGCATTCGTGCAGAAGAAGAGAAGACACGCGAAGCACTCAACGCTGCAGGCGAAGACGGTGCGACGAGACCGACCCCTGTGGTCAAGGTCGCTGGTCCCGGACGTAATGACACGGTAACGATCAAGAAAGGCAATGAGACAAAGACACTCAAGTTCAAAAAGGCAGAAGCATTTCTTGAAGAGGGGTGGGAACTCGTGACATAACGATATGGCGTTCGTCGACCAGATAACAATACACGCCACCTCTGGCAAAGGTGGTGACGGGGTCGTACGGTGGCTCCGGACCAAGAGCAATGCCCGCGGGGGACCCGTGGGGGGTGATGGCGGCAAAGGTGGCAACGTCATTGTCGTCGGTGTGCGAGATTTGGGAGCGCTTGCGCGGTACCGTTACGAAAAGAACTTTTCTGCAGAGAACGGAGAGGCGGGGAAAGGTAACTTAAAACGAGGCGCAAATGGCGGTGACCTCACCCTTCCTGTACCAATCGGCACGATCGTGAAAGTGGTCGACACCGGAACAGAACATGAAATCACTCGAGAAAACGAGCGCGTGGTTCTGTTTAGAGGTGGTCATGGTGGGCTCGGTAACGCGCGGTTTAAGAGCTCGACGCATCAGAACCCATTTGAGTCTCGTGCCGGTAAGCCAGCCTCGGGTGGAGAGATACAATTAACGCTAAAGCTTATTGCCGATGTTGGTCTTGTTGGTCTGCCGAACGCGGGCAAGTCCTCTCTGCTAAATGCGCTCACGCATGCTAAATCCAAGGTGGGGGACTACCCCTTCACCACACTCGAACCCAGCCTCGGTCAGTTTAATGGACATCTGCTGGCCGATATCCCAGGGCTTATCGAAGGAGCCTCAAGTGGAAAAGGACTGGGAACGAGATTTCTCAAACACGTTGAACGCACCGGTATTCTCCTACATCTCGTCTCGGCAGACACAGAAAATCCCCTTACTGCCTACAAGGAGGTGAGACACGAGCTTGAATCCTTCGGCTCTACTCTCGGCACAAAACGAGAGATAGTTGTTCTATCAAAAATTGATTTGATTGACGCTGCGGAGGTGGCGGTGAAAGAAGAACTGCTGAGCGAAGAGACTGGCAGGGACGTATTCATGGTATCCATTTTTGACGAAGAATCACTGCATCGTTTTTCAAGCCGTCTTTCGAGTCTGTTAAAAAAGGAGTAGACTAGGCACATATATGGCGTACCGCCCCACGATAGGCCTCGAGGTGCATGCAGAGCTGAAGACAAACACCAAGATGTTCTGCAGCTCGCGGAATGATCCGGATGAGACACGACCTAACACCAACGTCTGCCCAGTCTGTTTGGCGCACCCTGGCACGCTACCGGTTGTCAATCATGAAGCGGTGTGGCATGTACTACGGATCGGTACCGCTGTAGGAGGGAGGCTGGCAGACTTTAGCGAGTTTGATCGCAAGAGCTATTTTTATCCGGACATCCCAAAGGGATATCAAATCAGTCAGTACGAACACCCGCTCGTCTCGGGCGGTGAGCTTGCAGGAGTGGCACTAACGCGCATTCATCTAGAGGAGGACACGGCCAGTTCTATTCACGACGTGGAAGGGACGCGCGTTGACTTTAATCGCGCGGGAATACCGCTTATGGAGCTAGTGACTGAACCGGTTATTCACGATTCTGGTACGGCAGGACGGTTTGCACGGGAGCTTCAGCTATTACTTCGCACACTGGAAGCTGGGGATGCGAACCTCGAAAAAGGGGAGATGAGACTCGAGGCAAACATTTCGGTATCTGCACGAGAAGGGGAGCTGGGCACTAAGGTGGAGGTAAAGAACATCAACTCATTTCGTTCGGTCGAGAGGGCAATTGATCACGAAATACAGCGACAAATAGAGCTAATCGAGAATGGAAAGTCCGTTACTCAAGAGACGCGCGGCTGGGACGAGGGTCGGCAGGCTACCTTTCATCAGCGTTTTAAAGAAGGGAGCGCGGACTACCGCTACTTTCCAGAGCCTGATCTGCCAAAGCTTCGCATCTCGGATATCGAAACGTTCTCAGAAAAAAAACTATTGGCATCACTGCCAGAACTGCCGTGGGAGCGCAGGGCGCGCTACCAGGTAAGCTACGCTCTCAAGGAGAGTGACGCAAATTACCTCATCACGACGACGGATCGAATCAATTTCTTTGACGCTGTTGCTCGCGCACTCGGCGAGGACGCCGAGTTAACGGCTCTCGCAGCCAACTACATCGTGTCGGATCTCGGAGGCATCTTTGCAAAAAAGGGCACGGAGGATATTGCTAACCTGCCACCAGCTCACTTTGCTAAGCTGATACGTCTAGTGGCCAGCGGGACGCTGTCGTCGCGAGGAGCGAAGGACACATTAGCGGTGCTTGTGGAGAATGGGGGAGATCCAGAAAAGATCGCACAAGAACGTGGACTCATCCAAATCCAGGATACCGGCACTCTGCAAAAAGTGATCTCTGACGTTATTCGTGAAGAGGAAAAGGCCGTCGCAGAATATCGGGGAGGCAAAGAGGCTGCCATGCAATACCTTATTGGCAAAGCAATGCAAAAGAGTCACGGGGCAGGGAACCCGGGCATGATACGAGAGATGCTTGCCGAGGCGCTCACGTAGGTGCGGCGCGTTGGTATACGGTTTACACCAGACGAGATCTGGCTATACTGCAAGGATGGACGAGGTCATAATCGACGAGCGAAAATATATATCTGCAAAACAAGCTGCAAAAGTCACCGGCTATGCGCGCGACTATGTCGGTCAGCTCTGCAGAGAAGGGAGAGTTAAGGCGCGTCTCGTTGGCCGAGCGTGGTACGTCCTTGAAAGCGCTATCCAGGACCACCGGTTTGGTCCGACCAAAAGTGCCGAGGCTCAGCAGGTATCTGTTACATCTAACGAGAACGAAGAGAGCGGCGCGTCGCACGCCTGGGCTCCATCCACTTACGCACCAGTCGTTCCAGACACTCTGCCAGAGTTGGCACCAAAGGTCGTGACCGAGCCAAGACTTACATACATTGATGGTACGGCCGAATCTAGCGTAATCGACGTGGACCAGGCACAGCATCTCAACAACGAAGAGGAGACACAAACCCCGGACAACAGCGTAGTAGCGGATGATCGGAGCGAAATCGTTCGCGAGGTTACCCCAGATGCACGGAGAGATCGCGTAGTCGACGGTATAGTACCGCTCGACAGAGACAGTAATAGCTCCGACGCTACACAAGCACCACAAGAAAGACAGCTAAGGCGGAGTTCCCGAGGAGTGGCCGCAGTCCTCTCCTACGTCATCGGAGTAGCACTCGCCCTCAGCTTCGCCGTACTGGCGGTTCTAAACAGCGGGTTAGTTGATCAATATATATACTCGGCTATCCCAGTTCACTATATCAGCGGCATTATAGTTTATATTAAATAGCACAAACACGAGCTATCTCGGCTCGTTTAGGTAAATAGGCTCAACGAGTTGAAATGATGACCTTACTGTTGCCACGTTGGCAGAGATCTTTTGTATGGGCGTCCGCATTGTCCCATCTGAACTCAATCTGTGTGGCGAAAGGTACAGCGTAGTGCCCTATTTTACGCGTTTGGGTGTTAGGGATTACGGGGAGCTGCGTTGTGAAGGGTGGCGCTGATTTGGTGTCTGGATCTCGGGATGAATCGATCGAGTTCATCCCGCGGATTTGGTTTGTTCTTATCCACACTCGTCGATGTCGAGTCGCTGAATTGTAACGTATTATTTAGTTAATTCGTTTATCCGACATGAATGCTCCTCTCTTAAAAAAACTTATTTCGACCAAGGAGGCGGCTGAGCTCTCTGGCTACAGTTCTGACTATTTGGCTCGTCTGGTTCGGAGTGGAGTTCTTGATGGTTCGCGCGTGGGTCGTTCATGGCTCGTTGGTCGAGAGTCGCTGTCCACTTTTTTGAAGGTCCGAGGCAAAAGCGAGAGAGCGCTCGCTGGGCTCTTGTCGACGCGAACGGCCTCTGAACGGACAGGGTATAGTCCTGACTATCTTGCGCGACTTGTTCGAGCAGGAGAGATCGAAGGGTCGCGTGTCGGTAGGTCATGGCTGATCGTCGAGACATCGCTCGAGAAGTTTCGGGCAGATCAACAGAGTCGCAAGGATGCCCACGCGCGTGAATTGGCGCGTGCGCGAGAGGCAGAGTATCGACGACATCAGTCGAGGGACGTTCGTGCCCCATACGTAACCCCGTCACCTATCATGGTGCCCGACAGACGCAGTGTCGTCCGTGCGTTCGTGATCGCATCACTCGTTCTTTGTGGAGCGTTGGGTGCGGCATATAACGCGAGCGGTCTCGATGCGTGGCAGGTTGCTCCACTTGCAAACGATTTCGCTGTCGCAGTTCGTGGTGGGCACGCAGGCGATGTCCTCTTGGGCGCATTGGGAAGTCTGTCCTCGTCTACAGGACACGACTCGACCGAGTTAAAAACTCAGTCGAGTCTGCCGGCGTACTCATCCGCTGAGAGCATTGCTCTTTTTGTTTATCATACGGTCAACGGAGGAATTGATTCGGTCGCCAACATTTTCGCAGGTCTACTCGGGCCGCGGCCAGTGATTGTGATCAACACGAGCGCTGTACGCGGCGGTGCACGCGTAAGCACGACCACCACGACAACGAAGACTATAACGACCACCATTATTCGCGGCGGAGGGCAGACGAACAACACGTACATTCAAGGCGTATCAAAGGAGTTTGTATATGAATCGCTGTCGGCCTTGCGTTTCGACATCCTGAATACTGTGCGACAGGCGACAGATCCGATCACACACTACAGCAATACGCGTGCGAGCAATTTATCAGGGTCTTCTTTGACGCTCACCACGAGCGGCACAAGCGGAGCGGCGACGTATAACGGTACAACGTTGAACATACCGCAATATACTGGTAGTGGAGGGTCTGGGACGGTTACTTCTGTCGACCTCTCTGTGCCTACTGGTCTTACTGTCTCTGGCGCACCGATCACAACATCGGGCACGCTCGCGCTCTCGCTCTCTTCTGGATATGAAATACCACTCACAGCATCAACGACCGAATGGGCTGCAAAACAATCAGCCCTCACCTTCAGCTATCCGCTCATCAATACTGCGGGCACGGTGAGCACCGCCTTCGGCACCACGACCGCCAACCAGTTCAACCAACTCCAAGAGTTTAACGGCAACGCGAGTACGACTGCACTCACGGTGTCAGGTACCACCTGGCTGAACATCACCGGAGGTGGCAACCAGTGTCTCCGCGTCGA